>CAMOSU010000170.1 GCA_946625125.1 uncultured Clostridia bacterium | reverse complement strand
TCCGCCGTAGGGGGCGGCGTCCCCGACGCCCCGTTCGTTTGATGTGGCACCGCCCGCAGGGGACGGGTTTCCCGTCCCGCCGTACCCCGCATCCCCGGCGCCTCGTCAACGGAATACGAAGCGGAATCAATCACGGCCTCTGAATAGATCCCCGGGATTTTTTAACTTTCCGTAAATTCTGGAGGGCAATTCTTGATTTTGTCGGAAAAGCGGATATAATTAAAGTCGCCGGGGGCTCCCGGCGGATCTTGTTTTCCGCAAGGTGGTGGAAGCTGTGTTCCGAAGCATGCTTCAGCGCTTCTCCGCGTGGCTTCGGCGTTTCATGTACGGACGCTGCGGCGTGGACCAACTGAATATTTTTTTGCTGGTTGCGGCGGTGGTCCTGAATCTCATCGCCCTGCTCCTCTCCCGGCTGGGAGCGGTGTGCGCCGTCATCGGAATGGTGGTGAACCTGAGCTCTTATGGCGTGCTGATCTGGTATCTGTACCGGGCGCTCTCCCGGAATCTGGAGAAGCGCATCCTGGAAAATCGGCGCTTTTTGACCTGGAAATCCCGGATCACGGACCGCCAGAACCGCTACTACCGCTGTCCCAACTGCAAGCAGACCGTCCGCGTCCCCCGAGGACGAGGGAAAATCTGCGTCAAGTGTCCCAAATGCAGCGAAAAATTCATTCGGAAAAGCTGAAACGCCCTTCGGAAATGGAACCGGGGGCGTTTTTCGTGTTGATTTTTTATTATTTCGTGCTATAATAGGGAAAATTTTATATTGTGAATAAGGAGTAAAACATTGTCTGATAAACTGCGCATCATCCCCCTTGGGGGATTCAATGAAATCGGAAAGAACATGACCGTCCTGGAATACGGCAAGGATATGATTGTGGTGGACTGCGGTCTGGGCTTTCCCGAGGACGATATGTACGGCGTGGATTTGGTGATCCCCGACGTTACCTATCTTGTCAATAATCAAAAGAAGCTCCGGGGCTTTTTCATCACCCACGGCCATGAGGATCACATCGGCTCCATCCCCTATGTCCTCCAGGCCGTCAACGCCCCCATCCACAGCACCCCCCTGACCAACGGCCTGATTCGGCTGAAGCTGGAGGAGCACGGGCTGGTGGACTCCGTGAAGCTGGTTACCCACAAGCCCGGCGAGATTGTCAAGGCCGGCTGCTTCCAGGTGGAGTTCATTCATGTCAACCATTCCATTGCCGACGCCGTGGCCTTCTGCATCCACACGCCGGTGGGTAAGATCATCATGACCGGCGACTTCAAGATCGACCCCAGCTCCCCCGAGGGCATGGCGGACCTGGCCCGGCTGGGAGAGCTGGGCAAGGAGGGCGTGCTGGCCCTGCTCTGTGACTCCACCAACGTGGAGCGGCTGGGCTATACGCCCTCGGAGTCTGTGGTCACAGAGAGCATTGACCGGCAGTTCCGGGGCTGCGACAAGCGAATCATCATCACCACCTTCGCCTCCAACATGTACCGCATCCAGTCCATTCTGAACATCGCCAAGCGCCACGGCCGCAAGGTGGCCGTCACCGGCCGCAGCATGGAGAACATTCTGAAGGTGGCCGGGGAGCTGGGCTATCTGGACGTGGCCAAGGATCTGGTGGTGGACATCAGCGAGATCAAAAACATCGCCCCCAGCCGACTGGTCATCGTGGCCACGGGCTCCCAGGGGGAGAATATGTCCGCCCTGTCCCGCATGGCCTATGACAACCACAAGCAGGTGACCATCACGGCTCTGGACCGGGTGCTGATTTCCGCCTCCGCCATTCCCGGCAATGAGAAGGCCATCGGCAAGATCATCAACGAGCTCTACCGCAAGGGGGCCGAGGTGATCTATGACAAGTCCGAGGGGCTCCATGTCTCGGGCCACGCCTGCCAGGAGGAGCTGAAGCTGATCCATGCCCTGATCAAGCCCCGATTCTTCATCCCGGTCCACGGAGAGCAGCGGATGCTCCGGGTCCATGAGAAGCTGGCCCTGCAAATGGGCATGAGTCCCAAGCGGGTCTTTGTGGGGGACATCGGCCAGGTATTTGAGCTTACCCCCAAGACCTGCAAGCTCACCGGGGAAAGCGTTCCCGCGGGAAAGGTCTTCGTGGACGGCTCCGGCGTGGGAGACGTGGGCAGCGTGGTGCTGCGGGACCGCAAGCATCTGGCCCAGGACGGTATGGTGGTGGTCTGCGTGAACCTGTCCAGCATGGACGGCTCTGTGCTCTCCGGCCCGGATATCATCACCCGGGGCTTCATCTATGTGAAGGACGCGGAGGATCTGATGGAGGCGCTGCGCTATATCGTCAACGATACCCTGGACCACTGCCGGAGCAAGCGCGTCAAGGACCACAGCGCCATCAAGGCCGCCATTAAGAACGACCTTTCCGCCTATCTCTTCAAAACCACCAAGCGAAACCCCATGATCATCCCAGTCCTGACGGAACTGTAAGGCATTCGCGCCGGAACCGCCTCCGCGGTTCCGGCGCTTTTTCATACTAAGCTCCAATTAAAATCTTTAGAGTATCT
>CAMOSU010000169.1 GCA_946625125.1 uncultured Clostridia bacterium | reverse complement strand
CGCCACAGGTAATCGTAGTGATAATCCGGCGGATTGTCCATATTATAGGCGGCGGTATAGCAGACGAGCTCGGTCTTTCTCAAGGCTCCCGCCGATTCCTCAAAGGAGCTGATGATGGTATGGCCGCTGTCCACCACGGGCTGATAATCGAAGAGGTAAAGCTTTTTGGAGCCCGCCGTCTGATACAGCATAAAAGCCATGACGTAATCCTCGTCTGTGCTGCGGTAGAGGGTTTTCAGCGCCCCATTTTCATAGCTGAGAATATGCAGGTATTTTTTGTAGCTGTACTCCCCGTTCTCGGAGGTCCAATAGATCAGCTCCGGCGTTTCGTCCCCGTAGACGTCACAGATCGCCGTATAGCGGCTGTGGTCATAGGTCTCCGCGCCGAAGATTGGCAGATACTGTTCGTTCAGCTCGTCAATGAAGGCCAAGTAGGCGTCGCCATAGCCCTTCGGAATCACAATCCGGTTGAGATTGGGGAGATTCTCGGTGTGGCGGTACAGCGTCCAATAGCTGACGCCGTCCACGGTGATCTCGCTCATCTCCGCGTAGTAGGTTTCCTTGTCTCCGGGCATGCCCTGGATCTGGCAGTCATAGATGATATAGTAGCGTTCTCCGTCTGTCTTGACGGTGTTGTACAGAATCTCAAAACCGGGGCCTCCCACGCCGCCCAGGAAATTGCACAGTCGGGTTTCCCCGTCCCGCTCATATTCGTAGAGCGTGCTGCCGGAATCCAGGGCGGACTGCAAAAGCCCGGGGAGCCTGTCCGGGTCCACGTGGAAGATCTGTTGGGCCACCCACAGGACGCCGGCCTCATTGAAGCTGATGTGGGAGCCGTACTCATAGCGGGAGAGGGGGTCGGACTCGGCGTTCCAGTTCTCCTCTACGTCCACGGCGGGATACAGGCTGAGGTTGACGCAGGAGCCGTTGCCTGCGATTAAGGAGATCAGACGCTGGTTGGGGGCGCTGCAGTCGTACTCCCGGGTGCCCTCCGTGGTGAAATACCCGAAGTTGAACTGCATCAAGAAGCGGCTGAGGCTTTCGGGCAGGGTGGAGGGATCTACCGCCTCCAGCTCTTTTTCCGGCGGAAGGGTTTCAGCGGGCTCCGTTGCGTCCGTTTGGCTCGGTTCTGCTCCTTCAGAGGGGGACGTGTGAGCAGGCTCCTGCGTATCTGCGGCAAGCCTGGAAGCGTCGGTGCCGGAGGCGCTGCCTCTCGTCAAGGCGCGGATTCCGAAAAAGCCTCCGGTCACGGCAATTGCTGCTGCGACGAGTCCCGCCGAGAGCTTTGCCCATAGCGGGAAGCCGGCTTTTGCCGCTGCGGCGGCGGTCACGGCCCCGACGGCCGGGGCGGACAGTCCTGCCGCTGCGGCAGTCTGGACCGGAGCTGCCGGGGAGGGCTGCGTCGGCGCTGCGGCAGCCCTCCGCGCTGAAGCGGCGGCCCGGACCGCTCCGCTCACTGCGGCGGCAGGGAGGGGTGTGCCAAACAAAACGTGGGAGACCCTGCCGTAGATGGACATTGCCTTGGCCTGAGGGATCATCGTGTCCCGAACCAGCTTGACCAGCAGGCCCGCCAGGGGAACGGGAACGACGCTGTAGAACTTCTGCCCCGTTTTGCGTTCCTGCTCTTCGATCTCGGTCTTGATGGCCTTCCGCGCCAAAAACAGCCGGGATTTTACGGTGCCCGCGGAGCAGTCCATGGTCTGCGCGATCTCCTCCACCGACATTTCCTCGTAGTAGTACAGCAGGATCGTCTCCCGCTGCACATCGGACAACTCGCCGACGATCTTCCCCAGGCGTTGAGACAGATCGCTGCGCTCGGCGTACTCCTGCGGAAGCATCAGGTCGGATTCCAGCTGCAGCATCTCGCCGTTCTCACCCTCTTCTTCCATGGAGAGGGTCGGCCTGGACTTCCGCATCAGGGAATAGCACTCGTTGAGGGTGATATGCTGCAGCCAGGTGTTGAAGGCGGCGGGATCCTCCAGAGAGCGGAGACTCTGCCAGGCCTTGATGAAGGTGGTTTGCAGCACGTCCTCCGCGTCGGCGTCGTTTTTCACGGTTCCCCGCGCCAGGGCATAGATCTTATCATAATAACGTTTATACAATTCCTCAAAGCACTTGGCGTTGCCGTTTCTCGCGGCGAAGACCAGGGCCTGATCCGTCATGGTAATCGGCATAGGGCATCCTCCTTACGGGGCGAACTTGCGGCCGCAGAAGCCGCAGAAGCGCGAGCCCTCCGGGAGCTGCCTTCCGCAGGAAGGGCAGACCGGGCATCCCGCCGGGAGCGACTTTTCCGGACCCCTCCTTGACTGCTCCGCCTGGAGGGCAGCCTTCTGCGTTTGAAGTTGCTTGAGTTTCTCTTCCGTCAGATTGGTAAAAATCGGCATGCCGCAATGCTCGCAGAAGCGAGCGTCATTGTCGATCTCTTTTCCGCAATTGCTGCAAAACATCTGACAATCTCCTTTCATCAAAATCTCCGGCTCCAGCTTGGGGCCTCACTACATAGACGCAGGCAAAAGAATTTCGGTTTAATGATTTAGAAAATTTATCATTATGATAGCACAGAATTGACTGTTTGTCACCAAGAAACCTCATAAC
>CAMOSU010000168.1 GCA_946625125.1 uncultured Clostridia bacterium | reverse complement strand
CCCCTTGGCAGGGGAGGTTTGTCTGTTGCCTGTTGCCTGTTGCCTGTTGCCTCGTTCGCCCGTGGCGAGCAATGCTCGCCGCCGCGGGCGGGCGCACCTCCTGCTCCCTGATCCCTGATCCCTGATCCCTTCCCATACTGGGGGTCCCCCAGAATCGGAAAGCCCAGATACGCGCAGTGGACCCGCAGCTGGTGGGTGCGGCCCGTGAGGGGCCGCAGCTCCAGGCGGCAGATCTCGCCCCGCTCCAGCACCCGATACCGGGTCCGGGCGGGCTTGCCCGCCGGGCTGACCCAGCGCAGGAGGCTGGGGTTGGGCAGCTTGGCGATGGGCAGGTCGATGAGCCCCTCCTCCGCCTCCGGCCCGCCCAGGGTCAGGGCCTCGTAGACCTTCTCCAGCCGCCCGTCCGCCAGCTGCTCCATGAGCTGCCAGTGGGCCCAGGCGTTTTTGGCGAAGATCACCACCCCCATGGTGTCCCGGTCCAGCCGGGTCAGGACGTGCACCGCGCAGGCCTGGCCCGTGCGGCGGTAGTAGCCCAGCAGATCGTTGGCCAGGGTGCCGGTCTGCCGGGAGAAGCTGGGGTGGACCAGGACGCCCGCCGGCTTGTCCAGGGCGATGAGGCACGCGTCCTCATACAGAATGGAGAGTGGCCCGTCCTGGGCGGGGAAATCCGGAGCCGCCTCCTCTATGATGACGCTGACCCGGTCCCCCGGCTCCAGGACGCGGTTGGTGTGGGCGCTTTCCCCGTTGACCCGGAAGGCGTCCAGGGGCTTCAGCCGCCGCACCAGGCCGTCGGAGATCCGCAGCTCCCGCCGCAGAGCGGAGAGCAGCTTGGTTTTTCGGGTCATCACACAGGACAAAACCACAGCGGAGCCCTCCTTTCCCGGTATTTTTTCTGATTATACCCGGCTTTGCGCAAAAAATCAAGTTTGACATAAAATAACCCTTGACAACGATTGCCTTTCCCGGTAAAATAATCGGTGGATTAGTTTGCCCGTACGTCTTTAGGGAAGACCGTCCGGGCATTTCTTATTCTCGGCATACCCGATTCTTTATGAAAGGAGGTGTGCGGAGTTATGGAATGGATTTGGTATATCCTCCTGGCCCTGTTGGGCATCGCCGTTGGAGTTATCGCATCGGTCCTGGTTTTCACGAAGATGAAAAAGGACGCGGTTGAAAAGATAAAAAGCGCGGACGAGGAAGCCACGCGTCTTTATAACGAGGCCATCAAGGCCGGAGAAAGCAAGAAGCGTGAAATGCTTCTGGAGGCCAAGGAAGAGATCCATAAAACTCGCACCGAAAACGAAAGAGAAAACAAAGAGCGCCGCACCGAGCTCAACAAGCAGGAGCGCCGTCTGCAGCAGAAGGAGGAGTCCCTCGATAAAAAGCTGGACAACTTCGAGCGCAAGGAGGAGGAGCTCCGCAAGCGGCAGCAGGCTGTGGCCAACACCCAGGAGGAGGTCAACTCCATCAAGAAGGCCCAGCTGGAGATGCTGGAGAAGATCTCCGGCCTGACCCAGGAGGAGGCCAAGGTCCTCATCATCAAGAACGTGGAGCAGGAGGCCCGGCATGACGCCGCGGTCAAGCTCAAGGACATCGAGGCCGAGCTGAAGGACAACGCCGATCAGCTGGCCCGGGAGATCATCTCCACCGCCATCCAGCGCTGCGCCGCCGACCACGCCGCCGAGGCCACCGTCTCCGTGGTGGCCCTGCCCAACGACGAGATGAAGGGCCGGATCATCGGCCGCGAGGGCCGCAACATCCGCACCCTGGAGACCATCACCGGCGTGGACCTCATCATCGACGACACCCCGGAGGCCATCACCGTTTCCTCCTTCGACCCCGTCCGGCGCGAGATCGCCCGGGTGGCCCTGGAGAAGCTCATTGCCGACGGACGCATCCACCCCACCCGCATCGAGGACATGGTGGAGAAGGCCCGCCGGGAGGTGGAGCAGACCATCAAGCGGGAGGGCGAGCGCGCCGTCTTCGAGACCGGCGTGCAGGGCCTGCATCCCGAGCTGATCAAGCTGCTGGGCCGTCAGAAGTACCGCACCTCCTACGGTCAGAACGTGCTGAACCACTCCATGGAGGTGGCCCACATCGCGGGGCTGCTGGCCGCGGAGCTGGGCGAGGACGTCGCCCTGGCCAAGCGGGCCGGTCTGCTGCATGACCTGGGCAAGAGCGTGGACCACGAGATGGAGGGCAGCCACGTCCAGCTGGGCGTGGAGCTGGCCCGGAAGTACAAGGAATCCCCCGAGGTCATCCACGCCATCGAGGCCCACCACGGCGACGTGGAGGCCAAGACCGTCATCGCCTGTCTGGTGCAGGCCGCCGACGCCATCTCCGCCGCCCGCCCCGGCGCCCGGCGCGAGAACGTGGAGAACTACATCCGCCGTCTGGAGAAGCTGGAGGAGCTCACCGGCTCCTTCCCCGGCGTGGAGAAGGCCTACGCCATCCAGGCCGGCCGGGAGGTCCGCATCATGGTCCGCCCCGAGGACGTCTCCGAGGACAATATGGTCCTCATGGCCCGGGATATCGCCAAGAAGATCGAGGACGAGCTGGAGTACCCCGGCCAGATCAAAATCAACCTCATCCGCGAGACCAAGGCCGTGGATTACGCCAAGTGACCGCCTCCGG
>CAMOSU010000167.1 GCA_946625125.1 uncultured Clostridia bacterium | reverse complement strand
CACTGCCTCACCCATGTTCTGACACAAATCCCTTACCGATGTGCTGACACAACAAATTCTTACTTCTTACTTATTACTTCTTACTTATTACTTCTTACTTGCGGCGGCGGCTGCTGCCGCAGCCGCAGTCGCCCAGGCGATTTGCAGGTTGAAACCCCCGGTGTAGGCGTCCACGTCGATGATCTCTCCGGCGAAGTACAGGCCGGGAATCAGCTTGCTTTCCATGGTTTTGGGGTCGATTTCCTTCACCGACACGCCGCCGGAGGTGACGATGGCCTCCTCCACGGGGCGCTTGCCCCGGATCGCCACGGTGAAGTGCTTGGTGAGCTCCAGAAGTGCCCGGCGCTGCTCCCTGGTGACGGCGTTCACCTTCGTGTCCCCGGGGATGCCGGAGCGGGCCACCATGACGGGGATCAGGGTCTTGGGGTAGAGCCCCGACAGGGCGTTCTCGAAGCTGCGGTTTTTGTTCTCCTGAAAGTCCCGGAGAATCCGGGCGTCCAGGGTGGCTTCCTCCAGAGCGGGCTTCAGGTCAATCTCAATCGTGTAGGCCTTCCCCTGCTCCATGTGGGCGGAGGCGGAGAGGATCACCGGCCCGGAAAGGCCGAAGTGGGTGAACAGCAGCTCCCCAAATTCCTCAAAGACGGGCTTGGCGTGGGTCGCACAGGGGACAGTTCTCTGTGCTTGCCGCGAATCCGGATCATGCTCTGTCTGCCGTGCGCAGAGAACCGTCCCCTGTGGGTATACGGAGGAAGGGGAAACGGATTCCTCGCTTCGCTGGGAATGACAGTCTGGATCTGTTGCCTGTTGCCTCTTGCCTGTTGCCCCGTCGGTACATTCATACAGCCGAATGCTGATATTCCGCAGGGCCAGGCCCTGCATTTTGGCGCACCAGTCGCCCTCCTCCACCAGTGGCACCAGGGAGCCCACGGGAGGCACGATGCTGTGGCCCAGGGCCTTTGCCATGCGGTAGCCGTCGCCGGTGGAGCCGGTGGCGGGGTAGGACTTCCCCCCGGTGGCCAGAATCACGGCGGGGGCGGCGATCTTCTCTTTCTCCGTCCGGACGCCGGAAATGACCCCGTCCTCCACCAGCAGTTCTTTTGCCCGAGCCCGGCGGAGCTCCACCCCGGCATAGTCCAGGGCGCTTTTCAGCGCCTCCAGCACGGAGGCGGACTTGTCTGACACCGGGAAGACCCGGTTGCCCCGCTCCGTCTTGGTCTCGCAGCCGAAGCTCTCAAAAAATGTAATGGCGTCCTCCGGGGTAAAGCCGGAGAGGGCCGAGTAGAGAAAGCGGCTGTTCCGGGGGACGTTTTTCAGAACCTCCTGCCAGGGGCAGTTGTTGGTGAGGTTGCAGCGGCCCTTGCCGGTAATCAGGAGCTTCTTCCCCAGCCGGTCATTGGGCTCCAGCAGCAGGACCCGGGTCCCGGCAAAGCCCGCCTGGAGGGCGGCAAACATCCCGGCAGCCCCGCCGCCGATCACGATTACGTCGTATTCATTCATAACGCTTATCCTTGAATTGAGAATTGAGAATTGAGGGTTGAGAGTTGAGAATGATCGGTGCTTCCAGCTCTCAATTCTCAGTTCTCAGTTTCCGAAGCTCCGCCTCGCTCAGCTCCCGCCACTGGCCCGGCTTCAGGCCGCCCAGGGTCAGGGGACCTTCCGCCACCCGCTTCAGCCGGGTGGGCGTCAGGCCGGCGGCCTGGGCCATGCGGCGAATCTGTCGGTTCCGGCCCTCGTGGATGGTGATTTCCAGACACGCGGTGGCGTTCCGCGCCCTCGTTTCGGATCTGTCGTCCTGAGCGGAGCGCAGCGGAGTCGAAGGACCCGTTCCTCCGTCCCCGATTCTCTCGTCGGCTCCGATGGAAGGGCTCTGTCGTCGGAGCCACCCCTCCACCGGCCTTGAGGCCGGTCCCCCTCCCCTGCAAGCAGGGGAGCTTTGTCTGAGTCCGGATGCCTCATCCGAGGCAGGGAGCGACGGGCAAGCAGTGCTTGTCCCTACATCCCCTGATCCCTGATCCATGATCCCTGATCTATGATCCCCGTCCCCCGGTTCCCGGCGCCTGGTGTCTGGCGCTTCATGCACCCACACCAGCCGCAGCTCCGGCGGCTTGATCCGATAGCCGTCCAGGACGATGGGACGGCGCAGCAGGGCCAGAGCCTCCGGTCTCCAGCCGGAGACCCAGAGACGGTAGGTCTTGGAGACCTCCCCCGCCGGGTGGGCCAGGCGGTTGGCCAGATCTCCGTCGTTGGTCATCAGCAGCAGGCCCTCGGAAAACTGGTCCAGACGGCCCACGGGATAGAGCCGCCCCAGCTCAGGGGGCAGCAGGGCGGCCACGGTGGGGCGGCCCTTTTCATCCCGCATGGTGGTGACCACCCCCCGGGGCTTATAGAGCAGCACCGTGGTGCTCCGCTTCGGAGCGGCGGGGAGAGGGCGGCCCTCCACGCGAATCTCGTCGGTCTCCGGGTCCGCCGTATCGCCAAGCCGGGCAAGGTCCCCGTTCACAGTGACCTTGCCCTGGGCAATCCGGTTTTCCGCCTCCCGCCGGGAGCAAAGCCCGGCGGCGGCAATCAGTTTTTGCAGTCGTTCTTTCATGGTTGATCAGGGCTCCGCAAATTGGGATTTGTGGATTTCTCCGCAAACCCTCCCCTGCTTGCAGGGGAGGTGCCCCAGTGCGCACACTGGGGCGGAGGGGTCG
>CAMOSU010000166.1 GCA_946625125.1 uncultured Clostridia bacterium | reverse complement strand
TCTCCGCCTTCGTCTTCAAGATCCAGGCCAACATGAACAAGGCCCACCGGGACCGCCTGGCCTTCATGCGGATCTGCTCCGGCCACTTCCAGCGGGACGCGGAATACTACCACGTCCAGGCGGGGAAGAAAATGCGCCTGAGCCAGCCCCAGCAGCTCATGGCCTCGGAGCGGGAGATCGTGGAGGAGGCCTACGCCGGGGACATCATCGGCGTCTTTGATCCGGGCATCTTCGCCATCGGGGACACCATCACCGTGCCCGGAAAGAAATTCCGCTTCGCGGGCATCCCCACCTTCGCCCCGGAGCACTTCTCCCGGGTCAGCCCCCGGGACACCATGAAGCGCAAGCAGTTCATCAAGGGCACCGAGCAGATTGCCCAGGAGGGCGCCATTCAGATCTTCAAGAAGCCGGAGACCGGCATGGAGGAGGTCATCGTGGGCGTGGTGGGCACCCTGCAGTTTGACGTGTTCCAGTACCGGATGCGCAGCGAATACGGCGTGGAGCTCCGCATGGAGGGCCTGCCCTACGAGGAGCTGCGCCTCATCACCGCCTCCCCCGTGCCGGAGAAGGACCTGAATCTCTCCTCCGACGCGGAGCTGCTGGAGGACTACCGGGGCCGCAAGCTCCTGGTCTTCTCCTCCTACTGGGCCATTGATTTCACCAAACGAAAGAATCCCGGCCTGGAGCTGGCCGAGATGAGCTGAGAAAGGAAGCGGTCTCCCCGCCCGGGAGACCGCTTCCTTCCCTATGATATCCGCATTTTTCCTCAGGCCAGATGCACCACGACCCCGGCCTCCTGGAGGGCGCGGAGCTGCTCCGGGTCCGCATCCCGGTCTGTAACCAGATCCCGGATCAGGCGGATCTCTCCGCAGGAGAAATTGGCGTCTTTGCCCAGCTTGTTGTGGGCCGCCAGCAGATACACCGGGCCGCTGACGCTGGTGAGCATCACCTGGTCCACCGCCACCTCGGCAAAATGCTCCGTGGTGACGCCCCGCTCCACCGACAGGCCGCCGCAGCCAAGGAACGCCTTATTGGCCTGGATGAAGCGCAGAGACTGCTGGGCCACCGCGCCCACCATGGCGTATTTCGGGTAGCGCAGCTCGCCGCCGGTGAGCACGATGGTCATGTCATCCCGACGGGGCACGTTCACCGCCATGGTATTGTTGGTGATCACGGTGACGTTTTCCGCCTCCACAAAGCGCAGCATCCGCAGGGCGGTTCGGCTGGTGTTGATGAAAATCACGTCTCCGTTTTCCACAAAACCGGCGGCAAGGCGGGCTATGCGGCTGACGCTGTCGGCGGGGGTGAGATCCGGGCTGAAGCTCTCCGGCTCCGGGCCCTTTTCCACCGGCGTCACACGACCGTAGGCCCGGCGCACCAGCCCCTCCTCCTCCAGAAGCGCCAGGTCCCGGCGCAGGGTCACCGCGGACACCTTAAGCCGCGCCGCGGTCTGCTCCACGTTCAGCTCCCCTTCCCGGGCCTGCCGGATCAGCTCCAGCAGCTTGGACCGCCTCTCCATGATGTCACTGCGTTTCCGATTCATAGTTCCTCCCGCACTTCTGTCGCACATATTTCAGTCATCTTCACTATGACGCAGATATTATACCACAAAATGTTTCAATTGTCACGACAGAATGCAGTTTTCTCTGTGATTTTTTTATATGGTCATTCACAACTATATTGTGTTCAACATGCTTTTATCAAGGATGGCACGAACAGAAAGCTCCCCGCAGGCTTTTTTGCCTGCGGGGAGTCCTTCTGCGGCTTGTCAGCACAGCTTTTCCAGGGTATCCAGGGCGGGCAGGGACCGGCCCCGGTAATCGAACAGAGCCTGATTGGCCCACTCGTTGCCGCCGGGTCCCTGCTCTTTGACGTAGGCCAGACCGGCCTCGGTGGACCAGCCGCTGCCCTTCACCGGCAGCCAGGCGGGCTCCCACCAGATGAAGCCCCGGCCCAGATCACCGGGCACGGAGCGGATCACAGACCACAGCTCCGCCAGGAAGGCCGCCTGTCCCGCGGGGGTGCAGGGGTAGGGTACCGCCGCGGCGGTCTTTTCGTTGGCCGCCAGGCCCCGCTTCTCTGAGCGGGAGAGGCCCTCATAGGCGCAGCACTCCTCCAGGGTAAAGGCCATGGAGGTCTCGGCCACGATCATGGGCTTGCCCCAGCGCCGGGCCAGCTCCGTCATATTGGCCCCCAGGGCCTCCAGGCTGCCGTGCCAGAAGGGGTAGTAGCTCAGGCCGATGCAGTCGAAGTCCGCCCCGCCGTTTTCGAACCAGCGGCCAAACCAATCCCGGTACATCGCCTGATTGCCGCCGTTGTCCAGGTGGAGCATGATCTCCGCCTGGGGGGCGGCGTCCCGAATGGCCCGGATGCCCGCGGAGACGAAGCGGACGAGATTGGCCCAGTTGGGCGTCCTCCCCAGGGGCCAGAGCAGGCCGTTGGTGAGCTCGTTGCCGGGGGCTGCCATGGCGGGAAGCAGCCCCTCCCGCTTCAGGGCGCTGAGGGTTTCATAGGTGAAGTCGTAGACCGCCTGCTCCAGCCGGGCCGCGTCCATGCCGGCCCAGGCCTTGGGGGGGTACTGCTTGCCGGGGTCCGCCCAGAAGTCGGAGTAGTGGAAGTCCAGCAGCCAGGGCAGCCCCGCCGCCTTGGCCCGCCGCGCCAGTTCCACGGTACGGGGCAGGTCGTTGGTTCCCGCGCCGTAGGGCTTGCCGTTGGGATCATAGGGGTCGTTCCACAGGCGCAGCCGGATCAGATTGACCCCGTGGCGGCGCAG
>CAMOSU010000165.1 GCA_946625125.1 uncultured Clostridia bacterium | reverse complement strand
GGAGGTTTGTCTGAACAACTGTACGCTGGCAAGACTTCCACAAATCCCGATTTGCTGTGAATGGATTTCAAAGTCATTCTATCACACAATTATCTCCCGCGCAAGGAACTTTCCTATTGATTTCCCGTCCTTGCATGGTATAATGAAAATGGATAGAAGTAAACAAGGAGGACAAGAATATGCGTTCCATCCGTGATATTTATAAAATCGGCAAGGGGCCGTCCTCGTCCCACACCATGGGACCGGAGCGGGCGGCCCGAATTTTCAAGCAGGAGCATCCCGAGGCGGAGTCCTTTCGGGTGGTGCTCTATGACTCCCTGGCAAAAACCGGCGTAGGCCACGGCACCGACCGGGTTTTGCAGGAGGTGCTGGGTCCCACTCCCACGGAGATCATCTTCGCCCGGGAGGACCCGGCGGACCTGCCCCATCCCAACACCCTGGACTTCTTCGCGGTGGAAAACGGCGTGGAGAGCCCCCGGATGCGGGTGCAGTCCGTGGGGGGCGGAGACATCGTCATCGAGGGCCGGAACCCCGGCAAGGACGCGGAGGACGTCTATCCCGAAAACTCTCTGGCAGAGGTGATCCGCTTCTGCGAATGGAGAAAGGTGCGGATCTGGGAGTATGTGGAAATGACCGAGGGTCCGGAAATCTGGACCTATCTGGCCAAGGTCTGGAAGGCCATGCGCTGGGCCATTGCCGACGGCCTCAACGCCGAGGGCATCCTCCCCGGGGGCCTGCACCTGGAGCGAAAGGCCAAGCTGCTGTACGAGCAGGCCACCAAGAATCAGATGGTCCAGCTCAAGGAGACCCGGATCATCTGCGCCTATGCCTTTGCCGTCTCCGAGCAGAACGCCGACAACGGCACCATCGTTACGGCGCCCACCTGCGGAAGCTGCGGCGTGCTGCCCGCGGTGCTGCGCTATATGCAGGAGGACCACGGCTATTCCGATGAGAAGATTCTTCACGCCCTGGCGGTGGGCGGCATCATCGGGGCGCTGATCAAGCACAACGCCTCCGTCTCCGGCGCGGAGTGCGGCTGTCAGGCGGAGGTGGGAGCGGCCTGCGCCATGGCCTCCGCCGCCCTGGCGGAGCTCTGCGACATGAGCCTGGACCAGATTGAGTTCGCCGCTGAAATTGCCCTGGAGCACCATCTGGGGCTGACCTGCGATCCCATCTGCGGCCTGGTGCAGATTCCCTGCATCGAGCGCAACGCCGTGGCGGCCATGCGGGCCATGAACTGCCTGAATCTGGCCTACTTCCTCTATGAGACCCGCTCCATCAGCTTCGATATGTGCGTCAAGACCATGTACCAGACCGGCATCAACATCGCCAAGGCCTTCCGGGAGACCTCCGAAGGCGGCCTGGCCCGGCTCTACCGGCGGAGAATCTGATTCAGACGGTCCCCCCCCCGGCGCCCGCCCGTAGTGTTGTGTTTCACTTAAAAGTTGTCATTCTGAGCGAAGCGAAGAATCCGTTATCCCTTACGTCTGCCACGAAGAAAGGAACGGATTTCTCGGTGGCAAGCTCCCTCGAAATGACAAGATGAAAGCGAAACAGCGTAGTAGGGGCGCACAGCGTGCGCCCGCCCTGCCGCCGAGAAAAAAATGAACCGACGACAAAATTTTGCTTGCATTTTCCCCCAAGGTCTGCTATAATACCAAACACAAGCAGATCCGCGGATATAGTTCATCGGTAGAACGTCAGCTTCCCAAGCTGAACAGGAGGGTTCGACTCCCTTTATCCGCTCCATCGTCGGAGACCCCTCCGCACGGCTCAGAAACGGCAGTCGCATGGTGCGGCTGCCGTTTTTCGATTTTGCTCCGGACCGGCGCTCCCCGCCGAAGCTCGCGTCGGCTTCCCGCGTCAAAGGACGGAAGCCGCTTCGAACCGGGAGACCCGAAGGGCAGCGCCTGCCGCCGGAAGTCCGGTCAATCACAGAAAACCAATGGTATTGATAGGGCCGCGGGGGCAAGATGCTGGAGCAATTCTCCCGGCTCACGGCCATCACAGGCCAGAACTGGCGGGAAAGAGCCCAGCAGCAGGCCCAGGCGGAGGCAAAGCCCAAGGGACCGGACCGGAATCTCTGAGTCCTGGAGCGTCGGGCGAAAAAAATTCTTGCAATCCCGCCCGCTTACATGTATAATGATTGCGATTTCTGCGAGAAAGTAGAGAAGACTATACTGAAGGTGAAGAAATTTTGATGGATATTTTTGCAAAATGTGACAAGCCCTCTCCCGCCCGGGAATTGATCAAGCAGGGGATCTATCCCTATTTCCACGCCCTGGAATCCCGGCAGGATGTGGAGGTCATCATGGAGGGCAAGCGCCGGATTATGCTGGGCTCCAACAACTATCTGGGCCTGACCACCAATCCCGAGATCATCGAGGCCGGCATCAAGGCCTTTGAGCAGTACGGCTCCGGCTGCTCCGGCTCCCGTTTCCTCAACGGAACCCTGGAAATGCACCTGGAGCTGGAGGCGGAGCTGGCGAAGTTTCTCCGCAAGGAAATGGTGCTTACCTTTTCCACCGGCTTCCAGTCCAATCTGGGCATCATCTCCGCCATTGTGGGACCCCACGACTATATCATCTGTGACCGGGAAAACCACGCCTCCATCTATGACGGCTGCAAGCTCAGCTACGGCAAGATGCTCCGCTACCGCCACGCCGACATGGAGGACCTGGAGCGCCAGCTCCAGAAGGTCCCGGAGAACCGGGGCTGCCTCATCATCACCGACGGCGTCTTCTCCATGGGCGGCGACATCGCCAAGCTCCCGGAGATCGTGAAGCTGGCCAAGCAGTACGGCGCCGGGGTCATGGTGGACGACGCCCACGG
>CAMOSU010000164.1 GCA_946625125.1 uncultured Clostridia bacterium | reverse complement strand
TCGTGAAGCTGGCCAAGCAGTACGGCGCCGGGGTCATGGTGGACGACGCCCACGGACTGGGCGTCATCGGTGAGGGCGGCAGAGGCACCGCCAGCTACTTCGGCCTGGAGGACCAGGTGGACATCTACATGGGTACCTTCTCCAAGTCCCTGGCCTCTCTGGGGGGCTACTGTGCCACCTCGGAGCGCATCGGCTTCTACATCAAGCACGCCTCCCGCCCCTTTATCTTCTCCGCCTCCATCACCCCCCCAAGCTGCGCCACGGCCCTGGCTGCCCTGCGGCATCTGGAGGCCCATCCCGAGATCGTGGACAAGCTGCAGGAGAACTCCGCCTATGCCCGGAGCTGCTTCCACAAAAAGGGCGTGCGCATCATCGAGGCGGAAACGCCCATCGTTCCCATCTATACCTATGACGTGGAAAATACCCTCACCAAGGCCCGGCAGGCCTACGATGCCGGGGTTTATGTAAACCCTGTCCTGCCTCCCGCCTGCGCGGAGGGGGAGTGTCTGCTGCGGACCAGCTACATGGCCACCCACACCCACGCCCTCATCGACGAGGCCACGGACATTCTGGCAAAGGTGCTGAACTCCCATGGCTGATTCCGTCGCGCTTGTCACCGGCGGCAGCTCCGGCATCGGACTGGCCGCCGCCCGGGCTCTGCGGGACCGGGGCATGAAGGTCTACATCCTCTCCCGCCACCCCTATACGGAAAAGGGGCTCCACCACATCTGCGCCGACGTCTCCGATCAGCGTCAGTGCGACGAGGCGGTTCAGACGCTTCTCCACAGAGAGGGGGACCTGGATCTGCTGGTGAACTGCGCTGGCTTCGGCATCTCCGGGGCCGTGGAGTTCACGCAGACAGCGGAGGCCAAAAAGCAGATGGAGGTCAATTTCTTCGGCTGCGTCAACATGACCAAGGCCGTCCTGGGCTATATGCGCCAGCGGGGCAACGGGCGGATTGTGAACATCAGCTCCGTGGCGGCCCCCGCCGCCATTCCCTTCCAGGCCTACTACTCCGCCTCCAAGGCGGCCATCAACGCCTGGACCGCCGCCCTGGCCAATGAGCTGCGGCCCTACGGGGTCAGCGTCACCGCCGTCCAGCCCGGGGACATCAAAACCGGCTTCACCGCCGCCCGGGAGAAGTCCATCGCCGGGGACGAGGCCTACGGCGGACGAATCTCCAAGTCCGTGGCCAAGATGGAGCACGACGAGCAAAACGGCATGGACCCCGCCAAGGCCGGGGCCTACATCGCCAAAATCGCCCTGAAAAAGCACCCCAAGCCCGTCTATACCATCGGCTTCGGCTATAAGGCCATCTGCGTGCTGCTGAAGCTCCTGCCCTCCCGCCTGGCCAACTGGGCCATCGGGAAGCTGTACGCTTAGATCCTGCCCGCAGCGGCGGCATTCTGCCGTCCGAAGGTCCCAGGCGTTCTGATCCCTGCTTCAAATTTTGTCCGATGAAATGACAGAGGCATGAGCCGTGCTCGTGCCTCTGTTTTTACGAAATTTCTGTTGCCTTTTTCCCCGCCCTGGAGTAAAATAATATAAAATGTCCGTGGTTCATTCAGCAATTTGAACCACAGCTTCATTCTCAAGTTTCAATTCTCAATTCTCAATTCTCACGAGGTAGCTATGCCCAACGTATTCGATTACCTTTCCTGGCGGGCGGACGTGCCGCTTTGGGTTTCCCCCTTCAACGAGGTGGACAATCTGATCCTTTCGGAGCTGATTTACACGGACTTCGCCGGGGTGGTGCCGGAGGACGGCTCCGCCGTCTCCTTGACGGAGGCCAGGGACCGCTTCTTTGCCCTCCATGACCGGCGAAGGATTGAGGACCGCACCGCCTATTCCTACACCGCCCGGGCGCCCTTTCTCATGGATGCCATGCTGGGAGGCGTCCGCTTTGCCGGACTGCGGATCTTTGACTATGAGGCCGTCACCGACAAGGACGAGACGGCCCAGTTTGCCGCGGCGGCCTTTCTGCTGCCGGACGACACGGTTTACGCCGCCTTCCGGGGTACCGACGGCACGGTGGTGGGCTGGAAGGAGGACCTGATCCTTTCCTACCGCAGCCACACCCAGGGACAGATCCGGGCGGCGGACTATCTGCGCCGCCTGGGGGCCATGACAGATTTGCCCCTCCGGGTGGGAGGCCACTCCAAGGGAGGCAATCTTGCGGTGTACGCGGCGGCCTTCCTTCCGGCGGAGCTTCAGGCGCGGCTGCTGACGGTTTACAACAACGACGGCCCGGGCTTCCGGGAGGAGCTGCGGCTGCTGGAGGGCTATCAGCGGATTCAGCCCCGATGCCGCTCCATTGTGCCGGATACCTCCGTCATCGGCATGCTTCTGGAGAGCGACTGCCCCCGGCAGGTCGTCAAATCCAGCGCCGCGGGTCTGGTGCAGCACGACGGCTTCTCCTGGGAATGCGGACCCCTGGGCTTTGTCCCGGCGGAGCAGACCCGGACCGGGACCTATCTGGAAAAGACCGTGGACAACTGGGTGGCCCGGCAGGACGACGCCACCCTCCGTTCCCTGGTGGAGTCCCTCTTCACCGTCTTTGAGGCCACGGGGGAGGAGACCTTTCACTCCATGAGCACCAAGAAGATGCGCTCCGCGGAGCTGATGATGGCGGCCTTCCGGGCTTTGCCCCGGGAAAAGCAGCGGGAGCTGCTGGCGGCCACCGGAAAGATTGTCACCAGCAGCGGCGCCACAGCCAGGGAGATGCTGAATCCCTCCGCCAACGAATAGCCGCGGATCGGGATTTGTCACGATCTTGCCAGCGTACAGTGATTCAGACATACCTCCCCTGCTTGCAGGGGAGGGGGACCGCCCTCAAGGGCGGTGGAGGGGTCGT
>CAMOSU010000163.1 GCA_946625125.1 uncultured Clostridia bacterium | reverse complement strand
CAGTATTCATTATTCATTACTACAGTCAGGAGGCTCCCATGAACCTTCAAATCGCTGAATTCGTCACGTCCATTACCGACCTGTCCCAGCTTCCCAAGGACGGCCTGCCCCAGATTGCCTTCTCCGGCAAGTCCAACGTGGGCAAATCCTCCGTCATCAACCGGGTTCTGAACCGCAAGAACTTCGCCCGGGTGGGGGAGACCCCCGGCAAGACCGTCCACATCAACTTCTTCCGCATCGACGGCAGAGCCTACTTCGTGGACCTGCCGGGCTACGGCTACGCCAAGGTGCCAAAGGCGGAAAAGGAGCGCTGGGGCAGGCTGATGGAGGCCTATTTCTCCGTCCCCGAGCGGGTGGACCTGGGCGTGCTGATTGTGGACGCCCGGCACAAGCCCACCGCCGACGACGTGACCATGTGCAGCTACTTCCAGTCCACAGGCCGCCCCTTCCTGGTGGTGGCCAACAAGCTGGACAAGCTGAAAAAGTCCGAGCTGGAGCCCAACATGGCCCTGATCCGCCAGACCCTTTCCCTCAGCCCGGAGACCAGGCTGATCCCCTTCTCCGCCGAGAAGGGCAGCGGCCGGGAGGAGCTGCTGAGGGAAATCTTCGCCGCCTGCGGCGAGTGAAACCGCCCATTACGGTGGGTATATTTAACAGAAGGAGTTCGCCATGCTGACAAAGCACATAGCGCTGCGGACGCGCCTGCCCATCGAGGAAGCTGAAAAACGGCTCTCTGCGGAGATCCTCCCGAAGCCTTCTGGCGTTTGTTACAATCTGGGCTTCTATGACAAAAAGATAAGCGCTTCTGCGGGAGTCTGAACAACAGACAGTTCTCCATCACACCGATTCTCAGCTATGGAAACAGCATGAAGCCCCTGATCCGTGGAGAGCTTGTGGAAGACAATAGCAGGACCCTGCTGCGGGGAACGGAGGAGCTGCATGAGTACGTTGTGACCCTTATGAAGATCTGCAATGGCTTCCTGATTGTGATTTTCCTGATAATCCTGATGGTGCTGCTTGGAGCTGTTCGGGGTGAGGCAGAGGCATGGGGCTTGCTGCTGCCTCCCCTTATGATGCTTTTTGGATTTGGTCTGATCAGGTTTGGCTTTTGGCTGGGCTGCCGCAGTGCGGAGCAAAGTCTGCGGGATTTGCTGGAGGCCGAACAGGACGAAACCATCGAAAACTGAGGAAAGGTGATACATGATGGCGAATGATACAGTTCGTCTGTGCTGTCCCGCCTGCGGCAAGGAGCTTCAGGTTCCTGCTGACCTGGACAGCTTTTCCTGCCTCTACTGCGGCGCGAAGCACAGAATGGCGGAGCTTCTGCCTCCCACCCAGCCCGCCGACGAGGCGGACCGGGCCTATGCGGAGGCCCATCTTCTGGACTGTGTGCGGAGCTTCCCAAACCAGTACAAGCAATTCACTCGGAAGAACTATGAGCCCAGCTTCCGCACCCATGCCGAGGCCATCCGGCCCTGCTTTGAGGCCATGGACCGCTGGGTCTGCGCCCAGCCGGGGAAGAGGCAGGCTCTGCTGGAGGGCTTTGCTGACAGCTTTCTTCGGCAGTGGGAGGACTACCATGCCACGCACCCCAAGGCAAAATCCAAGAGCGCCCGGGAGCGGCTGGCCTTTTCCGACAAGCTGACCCTGGCCTGGTACACCCTGCCCGCTCTGCGGAGCTTTGGCCTCTCCGTCAGCGAGGATTTTCCCGCGCTGCTTCGGGACCGCTTCAACGCCCGCTGGCCGGAGAATGTGTTTGAGCTGGGGAGCTATGAGGAGATTCAGGGGGGCTTCCGCAAGCACGGCTTCTGCTTTGTCACCACCGCCGTCTGCGAGGCCGAGGGCAAGCCCGACGACTGCGCCGAGCTGAGGGCCTTCCGGGCCTTCCGGGACGGCTGGCTCTCCGAAACGGAGCAGGGCAGAAGCATGATTGCGGAATACTACGAGCTGGCTCCCGCCGTCGTGGCCGCCATGCGCTACGGCGACGACGAGGCTGCCTGCTGCGCCGAGCTCCGCCGGGACTGGCTGGAGCCCTGCTATGGCGCCCTGAAACGGGGAGACAACGCCGCCTGCCGGGACCGCTACGCTGCCATGGTCCGCTGCCTGAGAGCCCGTTACGCCCTGGAGACGGAGCAATAACTCAATAGAATACAATACAAGCAAACGCCGGCCTTGAGACCGGCGTTTGCTTGTATTGCATCGGATCAGACTACGGAGGGCTCCGTAAACAGCTTCCCCTCCGCGAAGCGGCTGAGCTTCAGCCGGGAGGCGTCGATGGTGGGCTCCAGACCCAGAATCATCTCGGACATGACGGTACCGGTGACGGGGCCGAACATGAAGCCGTGTCCGCTGAAGCCCACGGCCACATAGAAGCCCTCCACCCCCTCCACCTTGTCATAGATGGGCTGGCGGTCCGGGGACATATTGTACAGGCCCGCCCACTGGCGCACCACCCGGAGCTGCCCGATGGGGGGCAGCACCTGGTCGATGGTCTTTGCCATCTCCTCCAGGAAGTGCCAGGAGGAGGTCCGGCGCAGGTCCCGGGGCTCGGAGCTGTCGCTGCGGCCCATGATGAAGGAGCCGTGGGGGCTCTGCTGGACGTAGAGATTCAGATTGAAGGCCATCACCATGGGGTCCTGCATGGGCTCCACCGGCTCCGTTACCAGAATCTGATGCCGCTCGGAGTAGAGGGGCAGCTCCACGCCCACCATCCGGGCAATGCCCTGGGACCAGGCGTTGGCGGCGTTTACCACCACCGGAGTTTCGATATAGCCCCGGTTGGTCTGGACGCCCACAATCCGCCCCTTCTCCGTCTTAATGTCCGTGACCTCGGTGTAGGTGTTGAACTCCACGCCCAGGCGTTTGGCGGCCCTGTAGAAGGCGTCGGTGGTCTTGTGGGGGTTCAGAAAGCCGTCCTTCTGGCAGTA
>CAMOSU010000162.1 GCA_946625125.1 uncultured Clostridia bacterium | reverse complement strand
CCCCTCCACCGGCCTTGAGGCCGGTCCCCCTCCCCTGCAAGCAGGGGAGGTTTTTAACGGTCCGCTTTGACGAAGACTGCCGGGGCGCCGTCTTCCTTCAGGGCGGCCAGCTCCCAGCCGGTTTCGGTGGGGCGGCGCAGGATGCTGAGACGCTCGCCCTCGAAGCAGGGGGTTCGGAATACAATTTCGATCTCGCCCTGGGGCAGCTTTGCCAGCTCCTCCCCGGAGAGGGTCCCCAGCAGCGCCCGCAGGTAGGCCACGTTGTTCATATGGCCCCCCAGGTCGATGTCCGTGGAGCGGACGGTATAGCTGCCCAGGGTCTCGGCCTCGCTGAAATCCGGCTTGATCCGGGCAAAGGGAGCGGGGTAGGCGGGCTCCGCCGCCAGCTCCAGCTCCGGGGGGAAGATTCCCGCCATGGGACACAGGCGGCCGGATTCGGTGTTGATCACAGCCCACTCGGTTTTGCCCTGGGCCAGCAGCTCCCCATCCTTCTCCAGCCGGTACTCCCGGATGGCCTTCACCCGCTCCGGCGCCAGGGGCCGGGTGGAGAGGGTGACGGTCTCCAGCATCCGGGGCCGCCGGAGGATGCGGACCTTGGTCTTCACCGTGAGCCAGAACAGGCCCCGGGCGAACATGGCGTCGGCCCCCACCCCCAGCGCCTCGGCGTGGAGGGTGGCAATGTCCATGAACCAGGCAAAGAGATCCGGAACGGACAGCTTCATCTCCCGGTCGCAGACGGAGGGCAATACCGTAAGTTCACGACTCAGCTTTGCTTCCATACAGACAAACTCCTTATAAATGATTCCTTATTGCTTGTTCCTTATTCCCTGTTATGTATGGCTTGCGCAGCCCCGGGGCGGACAAGCAATGCTTGTCCCTGCAGGGCCTATCGTGCCACTCCGTCTATCTCGCCGGCGTCGGTAAAGCGGATGCTCACCCGGTTGGGGAGACAGACGATGGGCGGGTTGGCGCTTCGCTCTCCGCAGCGGACGCAATCGCCGTCGGGGCAGGAGGCGGCGGTGACGGCCAGACTGCCGTTTCGCACCCTCAGCAGGTTCCAGCCCTCGGCGGATTCGATGCGGTATTCCCCGTCCCGGGACAGGTCGATGGTCTGGGCCAGAGCGCCGTCCACATAGACAAGGGCGCTGTCCCCGGGCTTGACCCCCAGATATTGCAGGGCGGTGATCCCCGCCAGGATCAGAAATACCGCCCCCAGCAGCAGGACCCAGCTTTTGGTTTTCATGGCTCCAGCACCTCAAAGGCGGCCCCCTGGGTCAGCTCCTTCAATCCCGGGGTCAGCCAGATGCTGCCGTCGCTCTCCAGCCAGATGGCCTCAAAGCCTCCCAGGTTCCGCCAGAGCTCCGCCCCCGTCTCCCGGCCCAGGACATAGAGGGCCGTGGAAAGGGCGTCCGCCAGCAGGCCGCTGTCCGCCACCACGGTGACGGCCCGAAGACTGCCCCGAACCGGGGCCAGGGTCTTGGGGTCGATGATGTGGCAGTATCGCGTCCCGTTCTCCATGAAATAGCGCTGGTAGTCCCCGGAGGTGACCACGGCCTTTGCGCCGGAGAGCTCCAGGGTCAGCAGGTAGCGCTCCGGGACGTCGGGGTCCTGGACGCCGATGACCCAGGCGGAGCCGTCGGGCTTGGTCCCCACGGTCTGAATGTTCCCCCCCAGGGAGAGGACTCCGGCGCAGCCGGCCTGCTCCATCTCTGCCCGGCAGAGATCCGCGGCATAGCCCTTGGCCAGAGCCCCCAGGTCCAGCACCGCCCCCTGGGACAGAGAAAGCTCCTCCCCGGTGATTTTCAGCTTGTCCATGCCCAGGCTGCCCCGCAGGGCTTCCAGCTCCGCCGGGTCCGGAATCTGATAGCTCCCGGTGGTGAAGCCCCAGAGCCGGGAGACGGGATAGAGGGTGAGGTCCAGAGCCCCTCCTGTCTGAGCGGATACGGTCTGGGCTTCCCGGGCCATGGCCAGAATCCAGGGGTCCGTGCTGCTTCCGCTTTCATTGAGGGCATGGAGGGCGCCGCTGTCGGCGGTGACGGAGAGATTACGGTCCAGCTCGTTCAAAAGCGCCGCGAGTTTTTCCATACAGGCCCCCTCCCGGTCCCCGTAGAGGGTCAGGTCCATCTGGGTGTCCATGGCCCAGATGGAGCGCTCCGTGCGCTCCGCCCTCTGCCCCTGGGGCTCCGGCAGCAGATTGCAGGCGGACAGGAGCATGCCCATCGCAAGCAGCAGACCAATCAGGCGTAACCGCGTTCTTTGATTCTTCTTCATACTTCCTCCCGCAGGGCCATTTCCATGTAGGGATTCTCCTCCCGCTCCGCGTCCAGCGTGGTGCTGTCCCCGTGGCCGGGATAGACGGCCCAGTTCTCCCGCAGCTCCGCCAGGCGGCGGAGGGAGGCGGCCATTTGCTTCCAGTTGCCCCCGGGCAGGTCCGTGCGGCCGCAGGAGCCCTGGAACAGGGTGTCCCCGGTGAACATGAGCTCTCCCTCCCGGCAGAGGAAGCAGACGCTGCCGGGGGTGTGGCCCGGGGTGTGGAGCACGGAAAACTCCATGCCCGCAAGGCCCAGGGTCTGGCCGTCGGCCAGCTCCCGGTCAAAGACAACGCCGTGGGTCAGCCAGGTAGGCAGGTCCCGATCCGCCGGGTGGCAGTACACCGGCACCGGCCAGCGGGCCAGCAGACGGCCCAGGTCGCCCCCGTGGTCGAAATGACCGTGGGTCAGCAGAATGGCCCGGGGCGTCAGCCCCAGGGCCGCGATCCGGGCCTCCACCAGGGCCGCCTCGTCGCTGGGATCAATCACCACGGCGGCCTTGGTGTCTTCCTGATATAGAATGTAGCAATTGGTCCCGATGGAACCAACGGTCAGAGCGGTAGCTTTCATGGTTCAGATCCTTTTTCGAATTTGGATTTGTGGAAGTCTTGCCAGCGTACAGTTGTTCAGACAAACCTCCCCTGCTTG
>CAMOSU010000161.1 GCA_946625125.1 uncultured Clostridia bacterium | reverse complement strand
GCGATCCTGGGCTTGATGGAGCCGAAGTAGTGGTCGTCCATCTCCTGGCCCTTGGGGGGCATGGCGCCAAAAAGCGTCCGGCCGGTAAAGATCAGATCCTTCCGCCGGTCATACAGGCCCTTGTCCACGAGGAAATACTCCTGCTCCGCGCCGACGCAGGTCCGCACCCGCTTCACCTCCGTGTTTCCGAACAGCCGCAGCACCCGCAGGGCCTGCCGGTTGAAGGCCTCCATGGAGCGCAGCAGCGGCGTCTTTTTGTCCAGCGCCTGCCCGCCGTAGGAGCAGAAGGCCGTGGGAATACAGAGGGTTTTTCCCTTGAGAAAGGCGTAGGAGGTGGGGTCCCAGGCGGTGTAGCCTCTGGCCTCAAAGGTGGCCCGCAGGCCGCCGGAGGGGAAGGAGGAGGCGTCCGGCTCGCCCCGGATCAGCTCCTTGC
The DNA here is from genome assembly GCA_946625125.1 of uncultured Clostridia bacterium. Classification (GTDB taxonomy): domain Bacteria; phylum Bacillota; class Clostridia; order Oscillospirales; family Oscillospiraceae; genus JAFRPC01. The sequence continues at coordinate 2,570 of CAMOSU010000161.1, read as the reverse complement.
CGGAGAACTCCGGAATGATCCGCCCGTCGGAGGCAGGGCTGATGAAGCTGTCATGCTTCTCCGCAGTGATGCCGGTGAGGGGCTGGAACCAGTGAGTAAAGTGCGTTGCCCCGTGCTCGATGGCCCAGGTCTTCATGGCCGCGGCCACCGCCTCTGCCACCACCGGGTCCAGACGGGAGCCCTCGTCAATCGTTTTTCTGAGCTTCTGATAAACCTTGGCGGAAAGCGTTGCTTTCATCACTCTGTCGTCAAAAACAAGACTTCCGAAGCTGTCAAAGTCATGCGCCATACTGAAATCCTCCCGAAAAAAGAATAAAAAAAGGGCAATGGGGGCACTTAGGACCGTGATCCTAAAGACTCCATTGCCTTTACCCGCGTATTATACGGGATGATTTTTTATTTGTCAAGCCCCTTTTCAAGTTTGATTTGATGTAGTATAATACGAAAAGATTTTGTTTGGGGGTATGATTATGCAGTACACCAGCCAGGACGTTCAGAGCTTTGTGGCCGAGGAGGACGTTCGCTTTATCCACCTGGCCTTTTGTGACGTGTTCGGGCGGCAGAAGAACATCGCCATTTTGCCCTCGGAGCTGCCCAGGGCTTTTTCCTATGGGATCGCCATCGACGCCTCCGCCATTCGCGGCTTTGGCGGCCAGGTGCACTCAGATCTGTTCCTGCACCCGCTGCCTCAGACCCTCACCCTGCTGCCCTGGCGGCCGGAGCAGGGGAAGCTGGTGCAGATGCAGTGCAGCGTCAGCTATCCGGACGGAAGCCCCTTTGAGAATGACACCCGCAGTCTTCTGATCCGGGCTGTGGAGGAAGCAGGCGCCAGGGGCCTGCGCTTCTCGTTTGGCGCGGAGCTGGAGTTTTATCTCTTTTGCCTGGACGATCAGGGCAACCAGACCCGCATCCCCGTGGATCAGGCCTCCTATATGGACAGTGCCCCGGACGACCGGGGCGAGGGCGTTCGACGGGAGATCTGCATGATGCTGCAGGAGCTGGGCATCCAGCCGGAGGGGGCCCACCACGAGGAGGGACCCGGCCAGAATGAGATCGACTTCCGCTATTCCGACGCGCTGTCCGCCGCGGACAACGCCATGGCCTTCCGCAGAGTGGTCAAAACCGTGGCAGCCAGAAACGGACTGTGGGCGGACTTCTCTCCCAGGCCTCTGGAGAATGCCCCGGGCAGCGGCTTTCACATCAACATTTCGGTGCAGTCCGCCACGGGTGAGGATCTGCTTGGGCCCATGATCGCGGGCATTCTTCGGCACATTGGGGAAATCACCGTATTTCTCAACCCGCTGGAGGGCTCCTATACCCGCCTGGGCCGGGACAAGGCGCCGCGGTTTATCACCTGGTCGGCCCAGAACCGCTCCCAGCTGATCCGGGTTCCCGCCGCGGAGGGCGAATTCCGGCGGGCGGAGCTGCGCTCCCCGGACCCGGCGGCAAATCCCTATCTGGCCTACGCCCTGCTGATCTGGGCCGCCATGGACGGGATTGCAAGGAAGCTGCCCCTGCCTCCTGCCGCGGATCTGAATCTGTTTACCGCAGATGAAGCGACCCAGGCGCGGTTTGCCCGGCTGCCGGAATCCAAGGAGGCCGCCGCAGCGCTGGCTGCCTCCAGCGACTTTTTGAAGGCCCATTTGCCCCGGACGTTGATCGACAGCTATTGTCTTTGAGATGGAGAACGCAGAAAAGGGGGTGACGCGGTGCTCTTTCCAAGTCAATGCTACAGCCTGCTGCTGGTCTCCTGCTCGGAGCGGTTCAACGAAACGGTTCTCGGCCTTTGCAAGCCATATTGCGATCCCATCCGCGTGGTCCCCTCTGTGAACGCGGCAAAGCGTGCGGTTCTGGACCAGAGCTATGACCTGGTGCTGCTCAACGCGCCTCTGCCCGACGGGCAGGGGATGGACCTGGCCGCGGAGCTTTCCGCCGGGCGGCAGACCATCTGCCTGCTGCTTCTGCGGGCCCAGGAGTTCAAGCTGCTGCAGAGCCGGGCGGAGGAACAGGGTGTTTTCACCCTCGAAAAGCCCACCACACCCCGGACGCTGGAGACCGCGATTCACTGGATGCTCACGGCCCGACAGCGCCTGCGCCGTTTGGAGCAGAAAACCCAGAGCCTGGAGGAGAAAATGCAGGAGATCCGCATCGTCAACCGCGCCAAGTGGCTGTTGATCGGCCAACTGGGGATGACGGAGGCCGACGCCCACCGCTATCTGGAAAAGCAGGCCATGGACCGCTGTGTCTCCCGCCGCACAATCGCCGAGGAGATCATCCGGATTTACGATGCGTAACCATGTGTACAGGTATTCTTGCTTACAGGAGAAAACCAGACCGCGCAAGCTGAGTATGCGGATCTGGTTCTCCTGGTAGACATTTTTCTTTGCAACAGCAGAGCTTCTAACACCTGTCTAACACTTTTCCAAAAATTCAAAAAAATCGTTTTCCCGGTCATGACGAGTGATTTAATACAAAAGTGCTGAAATCCCTTGATTTTACTGGAAATATCGTGTATTCTATGGGCTGTAAAGCAACTGTAAGGGACGTCCTGTTACGGCTCAAGAACAAAT
>CAMOSU010000160.1 GCA_946625125.1 uncultured Clostridia bacterium | reverse complement strand
ACATGAGCATGAGCCCCTTCGAGATCTGGAAAAACCGCATCCCCTGGCTGATGCTCCTGATGGTCTCCGCCACCTTCACCGGCATCATCATTTCCCACTTTGAGTCCGCTCTGTCCAAGCTGGTGATCCTGACGGCCTTCATCCCCATGCTGATGGACACCGCCGGCAACTCCGGCTCCCAGGCCTCTGTCACCATCATCCGCGGCCTGAGCCTGAATGAGATTGAGTTTTCCGATATTTTGCAGATTATCTGGAAGGAAGCCCGGGTGGCGGTGCTCTGCGGCCTGAGTCTGGCGGTGGCCTGCTTCGGGAAGATTCTGCTGGTGGACTATCTGATTCTGGGCAGCTTTGCCGAGGTCACCGTGGCCAGCCCCTTCCTGATCATCGGGGTCATCTGCGTCACCCTGGCCATCACCGTGCTCTTCGCCAAGGTGGTGGGCTGCACCCTGCCTCTGTTCGCCAAGAAGCTGGGCTTCGACCCGGCGGTTATGGCCAGCCCCTTTATCACCACCATCGTGGACGCCCTGTCCCTGCTGGTCTACTTCGGGGTGGCGAAGCTCTTCCTGCCGTTATAAAGCGTAGGGCGGCCAGACCCCTGGCCGCCGCGTTTTTGTACCGCGAATCGGGATTTGCGGATTTCTCCGCAAACCCCGATTTACAGGACTGTGACATCGGAACGCATTCCGTATTTTTTTCTAAGGAGCAATCACATGTCGATATCTGTAAGCCTTGGCAAAGGCGCGCCTGACAACGCTGCCGCCCGGGACCCGAGAGAGCGGCGCTGTTATGAATTTCTGGACCGGCTGGGGGTTCCCTACCGCCGGGCCGACCATGAACCCGCCGCCACCATGGAGCTGTGCCGGGAGATCGAACAATCCCTGGGCTGCCCCATCTGCAAGAATCTGCTGCTGACCAACCGCCAGCAGACGGACTTCTATCTGCTTTTGATGGAGGGGGACAAGGTCTTCAAGACCAAATATCTCTCCAAGGCCCTGGGCTGCGCCCGGCTGAGCTTTGCCAGCGACGAGCAGATGCTGGAGCTGGTTGACATAACGCCCGGTTCCCTTTCCGTCCTGGGCCTGCTGAACGACCCGGAGAAGAGGGTCCGGCTGGTGATCGACAAGCCGGTGCTCCGGCAGCCGGAAATCGGCTTCCACCCCTGCCTGAATACCTCCACCCTGGCGGTGTCCATGGGGGACTTCACCGGCTCCGTCCTCCCCGCCCTGGGCCACGAGCTGACGGTGGTGGAGCTGCCCGTCGAGGAATTGTAGGGGCGCTCATTGAGCGCCCGCCGACACGCTGTTCGCATCAATTGATAATCGAAAGTTGAAAATTGAAAATGGTGGTATTTCGCAAATTGCTATTTGCGAAATGAAAAACATTTACAGATAGCAGAAGGAGGCTGTTATGGGCACCGGAATCCTGATCACAGCAATTGCTGTGTTTCTTCTGGCGGGCGGCCTGTTTTTTCTGGGTGGCCGCCAACTTCTGGAACGCGGCTATCTTTTCAACAACGCCTGGATCTACGCCACAAAAAAAGAACGGGAGTCTATGAATAAAAAGCCCTATTACCGGCAGTCCGGCATCGTGTTTTGTCTCCTGGGGCTTTTGTTCACCGTCATCGGCCTATACGCAATTTTGCAGGACAGCAGGCTGTTGTGGCTGGAGGCCGCCCTGGCCGCCGGAGCCGTCGCCTACGCCATTGTCTCTACCCTTCGGATCATGAAAGAGAACGAGACAAATCCAAAACCGAAGCGCTGACCGGCCTTTCTGCTTTTGTTCTTCAGTTTTCAGTGATTCCCACGCAGGATCGCCCTTCGGGCGATTGTTTGCTCCGCAAACCGGACAAGCACGGCTTGTCCCTACGGCCCCGCAAGGAGGTGATTCCATGACTGTCGGCCGCTTTGCCCCCTCCCCCTCGGGGAAGATGCACCTGGGGAATCTGTTTTCCTTTCTCATGGCCTGGTGCTCCGCGCGGAGTGTGGGCGGCGAGCTGGTGCTGCGAATGGAGGATCTGGACCCTCAGCGGACCAACGACGAATATGCCGCCCTGATCCGCCGGGATCTGCTGCGCTTTGGCCTGGACTGGGACCGGGAGGTATCCTGCCAGAGCAAACGGAGCGCCGCTTACGGCGAGGCCTTTGCCAGATTGGAGGAAATGGGCCTCATTTACCCCTGCTACTGCTCCCGCTCCCAGGTCCACGCCGCCTCGGCCCCCCATCTGGGCCAGAGCGAGTTTGTCTACGCCGGGACCTGCCGGAGCCTGACTCCGGCCCAGCGGGCCGCGCAAACCCGGCTCCCCGCCTGGCGGCTCCGGGTCCCCAACCAGGAATGGACCGTCCACGACGGTCTCCAGGGGGACTACACCGAGCTGCTGAGCCGGGACTGCGGGGATTTCGTGGTCCGCCGGGCCGACGGGGTCTACGCCTATCAGTTGGCCGTGGTGGTGGACGACGCGGACAACGGCGTCACCCAGGTGGTCCGGGGCCGGGATCTGCTGGCCTCCGCCCCCAGGCAGAAGTACCTGTTTTCCCTTTTGGGCAAGGCCGCCCCGGAATACTTTCACGTCCCCCTGTTGCTGGCCCCCGACGGACGTCGGCTCAGCAAGCGGGACGGGGACCTGGATCTGGACACGCTGCTGGGCCGCCTGACCCCGGAGCAAATCATCGGCGCCCTGGCCCATGCCGCTGGCCTCATTGACAAAAGAGAGGCCATTTCCGCAAAGGAGCTTGCCTCGGTGTTCCACTGGCGCAGGGTGCGGAAGAGCGACATCTGCCTGACGCTTTGAACGATGCGCAGCTTGGGATTTGTCAATCCGTAGTACGCTGTTTCGCTTTCATCTTGTCATTTCGAAGGAGCTTGCGACTGAGAAATCCGTCCCTTTCTTCGTGATATACGGAAAGAATGAACGGATTCACCCAGGAAGGGCGCAATGCCTCGCTGCGCTCAGATTGACAAATTCGGAAGGTTCACGCCGTAGGGACGGCACTTTGCCGTCCGCGTTTCCCGCCCGCTT
>CAMOSU010000159.1 GCA_946625125.1 uncultured Clostridia bacterium | reverse complement strand
GAAGCTCAGGGCGTTCCCAGGGCTTCCAGCTCAGGACCCAGGATTTCCGTGATTCGCTGGTAGGCCGGCAAGAAATATTTGGAGCTTCGTCCCTGCTTGTAGGGCTCCACCACCGGAACCACCACATAGTCCTCGCCCAGGAAGCTTTTGAACACCCTGCAGGGGATATAGCCCTCTTCCCCCAGCACCACCTGCCCGGCCTCGTTCCGGGTCAGCACCAGGCGCAGGATCAGGGTATCCTTCGTCACCGTCCTGGTCTGGTGCGAGACAAAATTGCCCATGGAATAGAGCACCGGCACCACCCGCTCCTGGGAGCAGAGAATCCGCTCATAGGGCTGCAAGGCGTGGGGATGCGAGCCGACGATGTAGTCCGCACCGGCTTCCGCCAGCTCCCGGGCGACGTCATATTGACTCTGCTCCGGCTCGTTGCTGTATTCCTTTCCCCAGTGCATGTACACAATGATGTATTCCGCTCCCGCTTCCCGCAGCAGGGCCAGATCCCGGACCGCCCGCTGCAGGGAATAGGGATTCAGCAGCAGCTCCGCCCCCTCCTGGGTCAGATGCTCCTGCTTGTGGTTGAAATAGGTGGCATAGCTCAGAATCCCCACCCGAATCCCTGCTGTCTCCACCAGGGCATAGCGGGGCTCCTCCGGGCCGCGGAAGGTCCCGGTGTGAATCAGGCCGTATTCCTCCACCCGGTCCAGGGTGTCAAAGATCCCCCGAACCCCGGCGTCGCAGTTGTGGTTGTTGCTCATGGTCACCAGGTCGAAGCCCGCCTCCCGCAGCGTAGCCAGATAGCTGGACGGCGCGTTGAGATGGGGGCGGCCCTCCACCCGGTTTAACTCGGACATGTAGGGAGCGCTTTCGCTGAATACGGCCTCCAGATTTCCCATCACAAGATCCGCCTGGGCGAAGATGGGCCGCACATACCGGAAGCTGCCCTGGAAGTCGTAGCCCTCCTCCCCTTTTGCAGCCTCCTGCTGCCGGGACTGGCACATCAGGTCCCCCGTGAGCATCAGCACAGCTTCCTGATCCTCCTCCGCCTCGGAGCGCCAGATTCCGTCCTCTCCCTGCTGATAGCGAGGCGATGGAAGGCTTTCCGGCGACTGCTCCGCCTCCCGCTTCACCGGGCTGTACTCCAGGGGCGAGGCCTCATAGTACGCAATCAGCCCTTCCCGGTCCAGGGCTTCAGGGAGTTCAGCCGCCTCCGTTTCTGTTTCCGCGGCGGGCGGCTCCGTCTCCTCCACAGCGCTGGGGGCGGCAGTCGTCGCCTCGGTCTCTGGCGCCGGGGAGCCTTCGCTGCTTTGGGTATTGACCGGTTCTTGCCCTCCGCAGCCGGAGAGGAGAATCAGAACACAAAGCATCAGACATAAAACACGTTTCATTCCAGCTTTCCTTTCTCTGTTGCTTTGGCGCCTATCGCTCAAACAATCCCAGCAGCTTTCTCTTCACAGCGGCGCCCTTCCCGCTGTAGGGATGCTCTCGCAGGGAGAGGTTGAAGCGGGTCTTGCCGTAGAGAACCGTGGAGGGGTGAGTAAACTCCCGGAAGCCCCATTCCCCATGGTACGCGCCCATGCCGGAGTGTCCAACGCCTCCAAAAGGCGCTCCCTTCACCATCATGTGCAGGCAGACCTCGTTGACACATCCGCCGCCGTACTGCTGCGTTGTCATCACTTTTTTGGCCCAGTTCAGATCCCTTGTAAACAGATAGAGGGCCAGACCGCGCTCCCGCTGAGAGATGGTTTGCAGCAGGCCGTCGATTTCCCCGTCGGGAAAAGGCACCACCGGCAGCAAGGGAGCGAACAGCTCATGCCGTACAATGGGCTCCTCCCTCCCCACAGGGTAGATCACCGTGGGGGCGTACCTTCTGCTCTCCCGCTCCCCGACTCCTCCCGCTACAATCCGGTCCCGGTATTGCTCCGCCTCGGCGGCGCAGCGATCCCAGGCCGCCTGGGTGATGAGACAAGGGTACTCCGGGTTGTGCAGGGGGTCCGGGCCGATTTGCCGCTGCAGCTCCGCCTTCACCGCCTCCAGAAAAGGCTCCGCCACCTCCCGGGCCACAGCCACCTGGTTCACATTGATGCAGATCTGGCCGCTGTTCAGGAGCTTGAAGAAGACGATCTTCCGGGCGGCGTCCCGCAGATCCGCGTCCTTGCGGACGATGGCCCAGTTTCCGTTTTCCCCTCCCAGCTCCAGCGTCACGGGAGTCAGGTGCCGGGCGGCCTTTTCCATCACATGAACGCCCACTTTGGGGGAGCCGGTGTAGAAAATCTTGTCAAAGCGCAGCTCCAGCAGCCGGTCCGCCACGTCGTGTCCCCCGTCCACCAGGGCAACGTAGTCCTCCGGGAAGCTGTCGGCTATCAGCCGCTTCAGAACCTCCGTGCAGTGGGCGGATTTGGCGCTGGCCTTGATGACCGCCGTGTTACCTCCGGCAATGGCCGCCGCAAGAACCGCCAGGGAAAGATAGAAGGGAAAATTGAAGGGACTGATAATCAGGCTGACTCCGTATGGCATCTTGTAAACCTTTGTCACCGTGCTGGGGAAGCAGGTCAGTCCGCTGAAGCGGGTCTCAGGCCTGGCCCAGCGCCGTAGCCCCTTCAGGGCTTCGTTGATCTCCATCACCACGGAGCCCACGTCGCAGAAATATGCCTCCATAGGCGCTCTGCCCAGATCCTCCCGCAGGGCGTTTTCAATGGCCTGTCGATGGCTCAGCACCCCCTGCTTCAAGCGCCGAAGCTGTTCCAGCCGCCAGTCTGTGTCCAGGGTCTTCCCTGTCTGAAAAAACCGTCTCTGCCGCTCCAGCAGATCCTGAAGTCTCGTTTCAGTCCACATGGAATCCTCCTCACTTTCTGTCCGTCATTCCGTCGTCTACGTTTATTATACCATAGCGAAGCGAAAGGTAAAAGCCTAAACTTGATAAAAATTTTTTAAAAAAGCAAAAAAGAGCTTGACAAATCTCCCTTCTGCCGCTATAATTATCCATGCTTGTTCGAGCCGTGCTGGTATAGCTCAGTTGGTA
>CAMOSU010000158.1 GCA_946625125.1 uncultured Clostridia bacterium | reverse complement strand
CTTGATCCATTTATCCATTTCATGCTGGGTCATGCTTTTCCTCCAAAATTGTTTTCGTTTTGCAGATGGCAATCTGCAAAACACCACAATTATTCATTATTCACTATTCATTATTCATTTTATCGGCAAGCGGGGCAATGGCGCACACTGTGCGCCGCTACAGGCGGGGAGATGGCGCACACTGTGCGCCGCTACGACTGGGTCCTTCCTAAATCCTTGTCCCGGCAGCACTTCTTGTACTTCTTACCGGAGCCGCAGTGGCAGGGGTCGTTGGGACCGATCTTGATCTTTTTGACCACCGGCTGACGCTTGACGCTCTTGTCTCCGCCGCCGGTGCCGGTGACGGTGGCCACCTTCTTGCGCTCCATGTCCTTGTCGGAACGGATGCGGACGGCGAAGAGCCGCCGCACGGTCTCCTCCTTGATGGCGTTGATCATGCCCTCGAACATGGCGTAGCCTTCCCGCTTATACTCCACCACCGGGTCCACCTGGCCGTAGGAGCGCAGGGAAATGCCCTGGCGCAGATCCGTCATGGCGTCGATATTGTCCATCCAGTACTCGTCCACCACCCGAAGGGTGACGACCCGTTCCAGCTCCCGCATGGTCTCTGGTCCGTACTCCGCTTCCTTCCGGGCGTAGCTTTGCTGCATCAGCCGGAGCAGATGGTCCTTCACGTCCTGCTTCTCCAGCTTGTCGATTTCCTCCCGGGTGGGCAGCCAGGCGCCCGGGGCAATGTATTTGCCCTCGAAATGACCGATGAGCTCCCGCATCTGGGCTTCGTCCTCCACATAATTGGACTGACCGAAGCTGTTTTCCACCTCAGAGTCCACCACATAGCGCATCATGGACTCGATCTGCTTTTGCAGGTCCTCGCCGTTGAGCACCTGCATCCTCTGCTCGTAGATGACCTTCCGCTGGGTGTTCATCACGTCGTCGTATTCCAGCACGTTCTTTCGGGCCTGGTAGTTGCGGCTCTCCACGGTCTTCTGGGCGTTCTCGATGGCGCCGGAGAGGATCTTGGCGTCGATGGGGGTGTCCTCGTCGATGCCCAGGGTCTCCATCATGCCCATAATCCGCTCAGAGCCGAACAGACGCATGACGTCATCCTGCATGGACAGGTAGAAGCGGCTTTCCCCGGGGTCTCCCTGACGGCCGGAACGTCCCCGAAGCTGGTTGTCAATCCGGCGGGACTCGTGGCGCTCTGTTCCCACAATAAACAGGCCGCCCACCGCCCGGACCTTCTCCGCCTCGGCGTCGGTGACTTGCTTATGGGCCTCATAAAGCCGCTTGTATTCCTTTCGGATCTCCAAGACCTTGGGATCCTCCGTGTCGGAATAGGCGTTGGCCTCCATGAGCAGCTCCTCGGTCATGTCCTCCCGCTTCCGCAGATCCGCCAGAGCCATGTATTCCGGGTTGCCTCCCAGCACAATGTCGGTGCCGCGTCCTGCCATGTTGGTGGAGATGGTGACGGCCCCCAGCTTGCCGGCCTGGGCTACGATCTCCGCTTCCTTCTCATGGAATTTGGCGTTCAGCACCACATGGGGGATGCCCTCGCGCTTCAGCAGCTTGGACAGCAGCTCGGATTTTTCAATGGAAATGGTGCCCACCAGGACCGGCTGCCCCTTCTCGTGGCACGCCACGATCTGCCGGATCACCGCCCGGAGCTTGCCGGCCTCGGTCTTGTAGACCACATCGGGATTGTCAATCCGGATCACCGGAGCGTTGGTGGGGATCTCCACCACGTCCAGGGCGTAAATTCCGTTGAATTCCTCCTGCTCCGTCATGGCGGTGCCGGTCATGCCGGAGAGCTTCTGATACAGGCGGAAAAAGTTCTGGAAGGTGATGGTGGCGAGGGTCTTACTCTCGCTCTCCACCTCCACGCCCTCCTTGGCCTCGATGGCCTGGTGCAGACCCTCGTTGTAGCGGCGGCCGTACATCAGACGGCCTGTGGCCTCGTCAACGATGATGACCTTGCCTTCCTTCACCACATAGTCCACGTCCCGCTTCATGATGCCCCGGGCCCGCATGGCCTGATTGATGTGGTGGGACAGAGTGGAGTTCTCCATATCCGCCAGGTTTTCCACGTTGAAATACTGCTCCGCCTTCTTGATGCCGGAGGCGGTGAGCTGGACGGAGCGGTCCTTCTCGTCCACGTAGTAGTCGCAGTCATCGTCATCGTGGGTCTGCTTGTCGTCGGTGGTGGCGTAGACCTTCCTCTTCAGCCGGGAGACGAAGAAATCCGCCATTTCATAGAGCTTGGAGCTCTCGTCTCCCTGGCCGGAAATGATCAGCGGGGTCCGGGCCTCGTCGATGAGAATGGAATCCACCTCGTCCACGATGGCAAAGCTGTGGCCCCGCTGAACCTGGTCCCTTTTGTAGAGGGCCATGTTGTCCCGCAGGTAGTCGAAGCCCAGCTCGTTGTTGGTGCAGTAGGTGATGTCGGCGGCGTAGGCCTTCCGGCGCTCGTCGGCGTTCATGTCGTGGATGATCAGCCCCACAGACAGACCCATATAGCGGTAAACCTTCCCCATCCACTCGGAGTCCCGCTTGGCCAGGTAGTCGTTCACGGTGACAATGTGGACCCCCTGACCCGTCAGGGCGTTGAGGTAGGCAGGCAGAATGGCCACCAGGGTCTTGCCCTCGCCGGTCTTCATTTCCGCGATTCGGCCCTGGTGGAGAATGATGCCGCCGATGAGCTGCACCCGGTAGGGCCGCATGCCCAGCACCCGACGGGCAGCCTCCCGCACGGCGGCGAAGGCCTCGGGCAGCAGGTCGTCCAGACTCTCGCCCCGGGCCAATCTCTCCCGGAACTTGGCGGTTTTTCCCTGCAGCTCCTCCGCCGAAAGACGCTTCATCTCCGGCTCCAGGGCTTCAATTTTATCCACCAGCGGGCGGAGCTTTTTGACCTCCCGCTCCGAGGTGGTTCCAAAAAGTTTTGTAATCAGTCCCATGATTGTTCCTTTCCTTCGGTAAAAAGCCTTTTGCGGCAACGCTGCTCTTTTCCGTTGATTATATCATACTTTCCTCCGTAAAAAAAGCAAAATTTCACAGTTTCAGAAACTTTTTACAAATTGACCCGGTCTGGCAGGAAAACACGCAAATCGGGATTTGTGGAAGTCTTGCCAGCGTACAGTTGTTCAGACAAACCTC
>CAMOSU010000157.1 GCA_946625125.1 uncultured Clostridia bacterium | reverse complement strand
GCAGGATTTGCCTCCGGCAAATTGTCCGCCCCTGGCCCCTGGCAACTGGCAGCTGGATAATTATTTTTGCCGTATATACGGCAAAAATAATTATTCATACAAAAAAATCATCAAATTCGACCCGATTTCCGGCAAAATGACCGATGAAAAAAGGGGAATTTGCCTGGATTTCCCCCAAAAATTTGGAAAAAGCTGTATAAAACGCAAAAAAACAGGGGCTCATTTTTGGGAATTTCCCCAAATATCAGAATTTATGAAAAAAGTGTTAAAATCTCATTGAAAATCGGGCCCCGATGTGGTATGGTATTAAGGACAAAAGAGGCGGGCCGTCCCTGCGGCCTGTCGGGCAGGGAGGACGTTCATGCGGTCCAAGCGTTATCTGAAGGACTATCAGCTGACGCCGGAGGTCACGGCCAAGGGCCGCCTGTCTCCGGTAGCCAGCTACGTGGGCGCCTACCACCGCTTCACGGCGGAGCCCGAGACCCTGGCCCGGGCCAAGAAGGCCTATACGATCCTCACCGCCGCCGCCGTGGTTTTGCTGGTCCTCCAGCTCTGGTACACGGACCTGATGGACCGGGAGCGCCGCTGGCTGCTGCTGCCCATGGCCTTCAACGTCTTCCCCGGCTTCGGGGTGGTGATGGGGGTGCTGCGGCTCCGGACCGCGCCGGAGCGCATGACCCTGAAGCAGCGGGACCGGATCTGCAACCGCCTGCCCGCCTTCAGCTTCGGCCTCATGGCCTTTGCCCTGCTGTCCCTGGCGGCCACCGTCGCCCAGCTGATTCTCAACGGGATCAGCCTTCCCGCGGCGCTCTACTGCGCCGACGCCCTGGCCCTGAGCGTTCTGAGCGTTTTCATCTTCCGCCTCCGGCGGGTGCTGAAAACGGAGATCATCTCAGCCTGATATTTACGGCACGCAAGCCGTGCCGATAAATATAAATAAAATTAGGAGGAATTCATTCATGCGCAACTTCAAGAAGCTGCTTGCTCTGCTGCTTGTTGTCGTCATGGTCGCCGCCCTGTTCGCGGGCTGCAACCAGCAGGAGACCAAGCCCACTGACAAGCCCGCTACGAACGCTCCCACCGGCGAGACCACTCCCGGCACCACCGGCGAGCCCACTCCCGGCACCACCGCCGAGCCCACTCCCGGCACCACCGAGCCCAGTGCTCCCAAGAACGACACCCTGGTCGTTGCCACCAGCTCCATGGAGCAGAAGTTCAGCCCCTTCTTCTACACCACCGTGTACGACGGCGACATTGCCAACCTGGTCACCGGCTACCTGCTGTCTTCCGACCGTGAGGGCAACATGATCCTCAACGGCATCGACGGCGAGACCCGTGCCTACAACGGCGTGGACTACACCTACTACACCATGGCCAACTGCGAGGTCACTCAGAATGACGACGGCACCGTCGATTATGATCTGACCATGCGCGACGACATCAAGTTCTCCGACGGCACTCCCGCCAGCATTGATGACGTCATCTTCGGCATCTACGTCATGGCCGACCCCACCTATGACGGCTCTTCCACCATCTACGCCATGCCCATCGAGGGTATGGAGGAGTACCGCTCCGGCATGCAGGCCCGCGGCGACGTCATCCTGGCCGCCGGCCCCGATGGCTACACCGAGAACGATCTCTACACCGAGGAGCAGTACAACCAGTTCTGGACCTACTACAACGAGAACGCCGGCGCTGATTTCGCCAAGGAAATCTGCGACTACTGCATCAGCCACGGCTACAACGCTGCTGATGACTCCGTGGCCGCCTGCGCTGCCAACTGGGGCTTTGAGCTGGCTGAGGACGCCGACTACAACGCCTTCTGGGAAGCCATCGTGGCTGCCTACGACACCGTCGAGGAGGCTGAGGAGACTGAGTCCGCCGGTTCCACCCGTCTGGACCTGACCAAGAACGCCCTGGGCGCTGACTTCATGGCCGGTGTTTCCACCGGTGCCGGCGCCGACCACATCTCCGGCGTCATCAAGACCGGCGACTACAGCCTGCGCATCCACTGCACCAAGTTCGACGCCACCGCCATCTACAGCATGGGCTTCCCCGTTGCGCCTCTGGCCTACTACGGCGACGCTTCCCTGTACAACTACGAGAACAACCAGTTCGGCTTCCCCAAGGGCGACCTTCGCATCGTGAAGGACAAGACCACCTCCCCCATGGGCTGCGGTCCCTACGTCTACAAGGGCTACGCCAGCAGCGTTGCTTCCCTGGAGGCCAACCCCTACTACTTCAAGGGTGAGCCCCACATCAAGAACGTCAAGTATCAGGAATCCGTTGACTCCGACTACATCCCCGGCATCCAGGCCGGCAACTTCGACATCGCTTCCCCCTCTCTGAACGACACTGTTGTGGAGTCCATCAAGAGCGGCAACTCCAACGGCGAGCTGGAGGGCGACGTCCTCACCACCAAGCTGGTTGACTACCGTGGCTACGGCTACCTGGGCATCAACGGCAACCGCGTCTGCGTCGGCGGCGACGCCGGCTCCGAGCAGTCCAAGGACCTGCGTCTGGCCATCATGACCGTCCTGTCCGTCTGCCGTGACACCGTTATCGCTTCCTACTACGGCGACCGCGCCGCTGTCATCCAGTACCCCATCTCCAACACCTCCTGGGCCGCTCCCCGTCCCACCGACGAGGGCTACCGCAACGCTTATTCCACCGCTGTGGACGGTTCCCCCATCTACACCGACGCCATGAGCGAGGAAGAGAAGTATGAGGCTGCCACTCAGGCCGCTCTGGCTTACCTGGAGGCTGCCGGCTACACCGTCACCGACGGCAAGGTCACCGCTGCTCCCGAGGGCGCCAAGGGCATGTCCGAGGAAGACGCCTACGAGATCATGATCCCCGGCCAGGGCCAGCAGGACCACCCCGCCTACGGCATTGCCGTCAAGGCCAAGGAGCTCCTGGGCAACATCGGCTTCGTGATCACCATCGCCGACGTGGGCACCTCCGTCTGGAACTCCCAGCTGAACGCCAACACCGCCGACATGTGGGCCGCTGCCTGGCAGTCCTCCGCTGACCCCGATATGTATCAGGTCTACCACAGCTCCAATGCTGACGGCCAGGGCACCAACTCCAACCACTACCAGATCAAGGACGCCGAGCTGGATGAGATCATCCTGGACGCCCGTTCCTCCGCTGACAACACCTACCGTAAGGCCGCTTACAAGGAAGCCCT
>CAMOSU010000156.1 GCA_946625125.1 uncultured Clostridia bacterium | reverse complement strand
GGAACGAGAAGATCCGCACCTACAACTTCCCCCAGGACCGGGTGACGGACCACCGCATTGGCCTGACCCTCCACAACATCCAGGGCTTCATGGACGGAGACCTGGACGGGATGATCGACGCGCTGACCAACGCGGCCCAGGCGGAGCGCCTCCGCGCCGGAGGCAGTGAAGCGTGAAAAGTGAAAAATGAATGGTTGAGGTGTCGCTTCGCGTCGAATCAAAGAATTTGTTTTTCAATTCGCAGAATTGAAAAACTCCGAAACGATTCACTCTGCATCCTTCGCGATTCACTGAAGAAGAGGAACGATATGACAACGCAACTGCTGACAACATCGAAACAAGACCTCGAAAGAGCCGCCGCCATTATAAAAAACGGCGGTCTGGTGGGCATTCCCACAGAGACGGTTTACGGTCTGGGGGCCAACGGGCTGGACCCGGAGGCGGTGAAGAAAATATTCGAGGCCAAGGGGCGGCCCCAGGACAATCCCCTGATCCTGCATATCCACGACGCGAGCCAACTCCATGCGTTCTGCCGGGAGGTGCCGGAGAGCGCCCTGATGCTGGCGGAGGCCTTCTGGCCCGGCCCCCTCACCATGATCCTGCCGGTCCGGGACTGCGTACCCAAAACCACCACCGCGGGACTGGACACCGTGGGGGTTCGCTGCCCCGACAACGACGCCACCCGGGAGATCATTCGGCTGGCGGGGGTCCCCATCGCGGCCCCCTCCGCCAACACCTCCGGCAAGCCCTCCACCACCACGGCAGCCCACGTTCTCCACGATATGGAGGGAAAAATCGACGCCGTTGTGGACGGCGGCCCCTGCCGGGTGGGGGTGGAGTCCACCATCGTGGACCTGACAGGTCCCGCCCCCCGGCTGCTGCGGCCCGGCGGCATCGGTCCCGAGGCCCTGCGGGAGCTTTTGGGGGTGCTGATCATCGACAGAGCCGTCGTCGGGGAGATCGCCGCCGACGCGGTGGTCCGGGCTCCGGGAATGAAATACAAGCACTACGCCCCGGCGGCGGAGGTGCTGATTGTGGAGGGCAGCCGGGAGGCCGCCGCCGCTTACGTCCGGGGACACTTTCAGCCCGGGGACGCGGTGCTCTGCTTTGCGGAGGAGCTGCCCCTCTATGAAGGCCTGAATCCCACCGCCTACGGCGCCGAGGCGGACCCCGCCTCCCTTTCCGCCGGACTCTTCGCGGCCCTGCGGAAGCTGGACGACGGCGAAATCCAGCGGATTTTTGCCCGCTGTCCCACCGGGGGCGGCGTCAGCGTGGCCACCCGGAACCGACTGCGGAAGTCGGCGGGCTTCCACGTCGTAAACCCAATTGACAATTGACAATGGACAGTTGACAATTTTATCTCACAGGAGGATGAGCTGAATGACGAAGCGTGTTCTTTCCCTGGCATTGGTGTTGATTTTGGTATTTGGTCTGGCGGCCTGCGGCGGCAAGGAAGCCCCTGCCGGGACCCTGCCCGTGGGGGAGCTGATTCCCGGCGCGGACATTCCCCCCGCAAGCACCGAAGCGCCTGCCCCGGCTCTGCCCGCTCCCCATGGCGCGGATTCCGTGAAAACCCTGCTGGAAAAAAGCCTGGACTTTTTCCACAATGGCTGTGATTACAGCAAGATTGAGGATGTGCAGGACCCAGTGGGCTATCTGGCGTATTTCTTCCTGGAGGACTTCTACGACGACGGGGAACTGAGCTTTGCCCAGGCCCGGGAGAAGGCGGCCCTGCTCTACGGCGACGCCGAGACGCTTCGGACCCAGGAGCCCGGGCTGGCGGAGGAAATCATGGAGGAGGTGGACGCGGAGGACCCGGAGGAGGCTCTGAGCGAGTACATGAACAGTCTGCGGGACGCCTTCCGCAACGGAGACATCACCCAGGAGGACCCCAACTACGACAAGCTCTCCGCCCTGCTGGCGGACTGGGACAAGGGCGCGGACTACATCTTCGAGCACTACCCGGAGCTGATGGAGAACGCCAAGGCCAACGGCGCGGTCTTCGGCCTGGAGGGCGCCATGGAGGCCCTGCGGCAATTCGCCCGCTTTGAGCGCTACAACGACGATTTGAAGCGCTTTCAGACCCTGGAAAGCGAATACCGGCCTGAGAATACCTATGTAAATGAAGAAGGCTGGTGCAGCTACGACATGGGCCAGGTCATCGAGGGCAACGACGTCTGGAGCATTGACATGCTGTACTACGTGGAGAACGGGACCTACTATCTGATGGGCTACTCCATCGTCGTGGGCAGCATGGGCGGTTGAAACAATTGAGAATTGAGAATTGAGAATTTGGGAGCGGGTGAAGAAACCGTATGTACGTAATCGGCATCACCGGCCCTTCCGGGGCCGGGAAAACCACGGCGCTGCGGGTTTTGGAGGAGCTGGGCGGGCAGGTCTTTGACTGCGACGCCGTCTACCATGAGATGCTTCGCTCCGATCCGGAGCTGCTGGGGCGGATCGAGGCTGCCTTCCCGGGCTCCGTCCGGGGAGGCGCTCTGGACCGGAAGACCCTGGGGGCCAGGCTCTTCGGGGACCCGGAAGGGCTTCAACGCTTGACGGAGCTGACCCAGCCCCTGGTGGCGAAGCGGGTATTGGAGGAGATCGCGAACTTGAGCGCCACCTCCTCCGTCATCCGCCTTGCGGGGGACGCCGAATGCCAGCTTCCCCTCAATGGGAAGGCATTGGCCTCCCCCGCCCGACGCTTTGCCGTCATCGACGCCATCGGGCTTTTTGAGAGCGGGCTGGGGGAACAATGCAGCATGACCGTGGCGGTGATTGCGGACCCGGAGCTGCGGGTGAAGCGGCTCACCGCCCGGGACGGAGTGACGGAGGCCTACGCCCGAGCCCGAATTGCCGCCCAGAAGCCCGGGGAATGGTATGCGGAACGGGCGGACGTCACCCTGGAGAACAACGGAACAGAGGAGAGCTTCGCGGAAAAATGCCGGGACCTTTTCTCCCAAAGGCTTCGGAGGACAGCATACAATCAAGAGGACTGCGGACGGCGGAGCGCCGTCCCTGCAGGAGAAATCGCGTCAATTTGCGGACGGCGGAGCGCCGTCCCTACAATAAAAACCAAGGAGGCAAACACAATGAGCGAGAGAACCGACGAACTGAGAAAGAGCCTGCTGCGGGCTCCCAAAAACGGGTATGACCGCATCAGCCCGGAGGAGCGGGCTGAGATGGAGCGCTACTGCCGCGATTACATGAAGTTCATGGACGCCGCCAAGACCGAGCGGGAGGCCGTGAGCTACACCG
>CAMOSU010000155.1 GCA_946625125.1 uncultured Clostridia bacterium | reverse complement strand
CCGGGCCGCGGCGCTGGGGTACTTGAAGAAGTTCTTCATCACGTTGACGATGGCGTTCCAGGCGCCGCTGGGCTCGATGATCAGCAGGGCCAGGTAGCCCACAATCAGACCCAGGACGATGCACAGGATGGAGGTGATGAAGGTCTGGAAGCCGTTGTTTCTCAGCAGAGAGCTTTTTTGTTTCATATCAGACTGCCTCCTTCCTTACTGTCTCTTGGCGCCTGCCATGTACAGGCCCATTTCTTCCACCGTGGTCTTCTTGGGGTCCAGCTCGCCCACGATCTCTCCCTCGTACATCACCAGGATGCGGTCGGAGAGGCTCATGACCTCGTCCAGCTCCAGGGAGACCAGGAGCACGGCGTTGCCGGCGTCCCGGTGGGCCACGATCTGCTTGTGGATGAACTCAATGGCGCCCACGTCCAGACCGCGGGTGGGCTGCACCGCAATCAGCAGCTTGGGGTTCTTGTCGATTTCCCGGGCCACAATGGCCTTCTGCTGGTTGCCGCCGGACATGGCCCGGGCCGGGGTAATGGGACCCTGGCCGGAGCGGACGTCGTACTCGTCGATGAGCCGCTCGGCATACTTGCGGATGTTGTCCTTCTTGAGGAAGCCGGCGCCGGTGAACTCCGGCTCAAAATAGCGCTGGAGCACCAAGTTGTTCTCCAGGGAGTAGTCCAGCACCAGGCCGTGCTTGTGCCGGTCCTCGGGGATGTGGGACATGCCCATGATGGAACGCTTGCGGATGGGCATTTTGGTGATGTCCTGCCCCAAAAACTCCAGCTTGCCGGACTTCAGGGGCTCCAGGCCGGAGATACCGTAGACCAGCTCGGTCTGACCGTTGCCGTCGATGCCGGCGATGCAGACGATCTCGCCCTTGCGGACCTGGAAGCTCACGTCCTTCACGGCGTTATTGTGGTGAGCCTTGGAGGCCACGGTCATGTGCTCCACGTTCAGCACCACGTCGGTGGGCTTGGCGGGGTCCTTGGCCACCACAAATTCCACGTCCCGGCCCACCATCATCCGGGAGAGCTCCTCCTTGGTGGTCTCGGCAATGTTGACGGTGCCGATGTACTTGCCCTTGCGGAGCACGGAGCAGCGGTCGGCCACCTCCATGATCTCATTGAGCTTGTGGGAGATGAAGAGGATGGACTTGCCCTCCTTGGCCAGACCCTTCATAATCTGCATCAGCTCCTCGATCTCCTGGGGGGTCAGAACCGCGGTGGGCTCGTCGAAGATCAGGATCTCGTTCTCCCGGTAGAGCATCTTCAGAATCTCGGTGCGCTGCTGCATACCCACGGTGATGTCCGAGACGATGGCGTCCGGGTCCACCTGGAGGCCGTACTTCTCAGACAGGGCCAGAACCTTGGCTCTGGCTTCCTTCTTCTGGAGGAAGCCCGCGGTGTTGGGCTCCACGCCCAGAATGATGTTGTCCAGAACGGAGAAGCACTCCACCAGCTTGAAGTGCTGGTGCACCATGCCGATGCCCAGCCGGTTGGCGTCGTTGGGGTCATTGATCTTGACGACCTCTCCGTCCTTCTTGATGACGCCCTCCTCGGGCTGATACAGGCCGAACAGCACGCTCATCAGCGTGGACTTGCCGGCGCCGTTCTCGCCCAGGAGCGCGTGGATTTCGCCCTTTTTGAGCTGAAGGGTAATATTGTCGTTGGCAATGATACCCGGGAAGCGCTTGGTGATGTTGAGCATCTCGATTGCGTAATTCTCCAAGCCGATCCACCTCCTGTTATTAATACGATTTTATTATACTACAGGGCTTTGTGGATTTCAAATAGATTTTTCTTTTTTCGCCCACAATTTTTCATAAAAAGCAACAAGGCAGTCCACGGCACAGGGCCGCCGGACCCAGTCGCGGCGTTTTTCGCGGCAGCCCCCAGGGGATGGGTTTCTCATACCGCCGTCCCGCGCCCGAGGGAATTGAGAATTGAGAATGGAGAATGGAGAATTTCGGTGTTTTCAAATTGCCATTTGAAAACATTGGAAAAGGGACGGGGGTACGGATTCTTCGCTGCGCTCAGAATGACAAGGACGGGACGTTTCCGCCGTACCCCGCCGTAGGGGGCGGCGTCCCCGACGCCCCGCGCGTACCCTGCCCGCGCCCGCCCACAGGGGACGGGGGAACGGATTCTTCGCTGCGCTCAGAATGACAGGATCGGTACGTTTCCGCCGTACCCCGCCGTAGGGGGCGGGGGTACGGATTCTTCGCTGCGCTCAGAATGACAAGGACGGGACGTTTTCGCCGTAGGGGCGCACAGTGTGCGCCCGCACCCCGCCGTAGGGGGCGGCGTCCCCGACGCCCCGCGCGTTCGATGCGGCACCGCCTGTAGGGACGGCTCTCAGCCGTCCGCTACTCCCCGCCTGCGCCCGCCTCTAGGGACGGGGTTACGGATTCTTCGCTGCGCTCAGAATGACATTTCTGCAGGGACGGCACTGCGCAAGGGCTGCTCCGTTGCAATCAAAAAAGAGGACCGGCGAACCGGTCCTCTCTTTTGTTCAGTTTTACATCAAATTACTTGATGTTGCCCTGGTAGTCAACAGCGATCTCCACGGTGGGCTCCACGTCGGTGGCAGCGGACACGGTGATGGTGCCGTTGAACAGGTCAGCAACGAGCTGGTTGTAGTCATCCTCGGTGAAGCCCTCGGCCCACTGAGTGGAGGCGGGGAGCTGGACGTAGTTCTCGGTGGGGTTCTCGGACACCAGGCCCAGAGTCTCAACCTTGCCGCCCTCGAACTTGTCGGCAGCGATGTTGGTCAGCAGGGTCTTGACGGTGGCAGCCAGGCCCTTCATAGCGGAGGTGACAGTCATGCCCTCGCCGTACTTGGCGTCGATGGTGGGAGCCTGATCCACGTCCACACCGATGACCTTGGCGTTGGCCTTCTGAGCGGCCTCAGCAGCGGAAGCGTAGATGCCGCCGCCGCAGGCGAAGACGACCTCAGTGCCGGCGTTGTACCAGGTGTCCATGTAAGCGGTGATGTCGGCGTCGCCGAAGAACTGGTTGCCGTAGACGTACTTCAGCTCGATGTCGGCGGTGTTGCCCAGCTCCTTGGCAGCGTCATTGACGCCCTGCACGAAGCCGTAGCCGTAGCGAACGACAGCGGGGACAGCCATGCCGCCCAGGTAGCCGATCTTGGTGTAGCCCAGCTTCACAGCGGCGACACCGGCCATGTAGCCGGCCAGCTCTTCCTGGTAAACAGCGGAGTACAGGTTCTCGGGGTAGGTCCAGGAGAAGTCATCAGCGGTGCCCTTGGCATCCTGCAGGTCGAACTCGGACACGTCCAGAGCGACGAACTTG
>CAMOSU010000154.1 GCA_946625125.1 uncultured Clostridia bacterium | reverse complement strand
CGTTCATGTCGGTGTTGGCGGAGCAGTGCATGGCGGCAATGCCCTTCAGAGGCAGATAGTAGTTCATCATGGAGAACATGCCCTTCTTCATCTCGCCGCCGTACCAGGTGTTGATGATGACCTGCTCCCGGCTGGTGACGTTGAAGGCCACCACGGTGTCGGAGCGCAGGCCCAGCTCGGCGTAGTTCTCGCACTTGGCCAGGGAGGCGTTGTAGACCACGAAGTCGGGCTCGAAGCCCTCCAGCTCCTCGGCGCTGGGCTGGATGAACATATTCTTGATGAAGTGGGCCTGCCAGGCCACCTCCACGATGAAGCGCACGGCCATACGGGTGTCCTTGTTGGCGCCGCAGAAGGCGTCCACCACATAGAGCTTCTTGCCGCACAGCTCGCTGACAGCCAGCTTCTTGACTTCCTTCCAGACCTCCTGGGTCATGGGGTGGTTGTCGTTCTTGTAGCCCTCGGTGGTCCACCAAACGGTGTCCTTGGAGGTCTCGTCCATGACGATATACTTGTCCTTGGGGGAGCGGCCGGTGTAGATGCCGGTCATGACGTTCACGGCGTCCAGCTCCGTGAGCACGCCCTTCTCATAGCCGGTAAGGCTGGGGTCCATCTCCGCCTCGAAGAGATACTCGTAGGAGGGGTTGTGGACGATCTCTGTGGTGCCGGTAATGCCGTATTTGGTCAGATCAAGCTTTGTCATAATAGAAATCTTCCTTTCACTCGGATATTGTTTATCCCGTATTTTTTATTATATACGCAAAGGAGGAAATTTGCAAGCCGTATTTTCAGATTCAAGGCAAGTCCCATATTTTCAGATTCAAGGCAAGTCCCTCCCCGCGCCGAAAATTGTGAAAAAATGAAGAAAAAAACAGTAGCATTTCCCAAACGCTTGTGCTATAATAGTATGCGGAAGAATTTGGAGCTGTGGCTGGCAAGCAGCCTGTCCCGGCCTTCCTAATACGTATATCGGAGGATATATCAATGGGTAAACAAGTCCGTATCACTGAAACAGTCCTTCGTGACGCCAACCAGTCCCTGATGGCCACCCGCCTGCCCTACGCTGACTTCGAGGACATCCTCGAAACCATGGACAAGGCCGGTTACTACTCTGTGGAGTGCTGGGGCGGCGCCACCTTCGACTCCTGCCTGCGCTATCTGGGGGAGGACCCCTGGGAGCGTCTGCGGAACATCCGCAAGCACATGCCCAACACCAAGCTGCAAATGCTGCTCCGGGGCCAGAATCTGCTGGGCTACAAGCACTACCACGACGACGTGGTGGAGAAGTTTGTGGAGCTGGCCATTAAGAACGGCATCGACATCATCCGCATCTTCGACGCTCTGAACGATTTCCGCAACATCGAAACCGCCCTCAAGGCTGTGAAGACCTACTCCAAGAAGTACAACCGGCACGTCATCGCCTCCGGCTGCATCTCCTACACCCAGAGCCCGGTCCACACCGTGGAGAAGTACGTGGAGATGTGCAAGAAGCTCGTCGCCATGGGCTTCGAGACCGTCTGCCTGAAGGACATGGCCGGCACCATGAGCCCCTTTGAGGCCGAGCACCTCATCAAGGGCATCAAGGCCGCCCTGCCCGACGTGCCCGTGATCCTGCACACCCACTGCACCACCGGCATGGCCTACATGACCATCACCAAGGCCATTGAGAGCGGCGTGGACGTCATCGACTGCGCCACCTCCTGCTTCTCCAACGGCACCTCCCAGCCCGCCACCGAGTCCATGTACTACGCCCTGAGCCAGTACGGCATCGACTGCGGCCTCAACGAGAAGGTCATCAACCAGGTCAACGACTACTTCAAGCCCATCAAGCAGAAGTACATCGACAAGGGCACCCTGTCTCCCAAGTCCATGGGTACCGACGCCCAGGCCCTGGTCTACAAGGTTCCCGGCGGCATGCTCTCCAACATGATCGCCAACCTCACCGACATGGGCGCCATGGACAAGTTCGACGCCGCCCTGGCGGAGATTCCCGCGGTTCGCAAGGACCTGGGCTATCCTCCCCTGGTCACGCCCCTGTCCCAGATGGTGGGCAACCAGGCCGTCACCAACGTTCTGGTGGGCGAGCGCTACAAGAACATCTCCAACGAGGTCAAGAACTACTTCAGAGGCGAGTACGGCATTGCCCCCGCTCCCGTGAGCCAGGAGCTTCAGGACAAGATCCTGGGAGCCGGCAACAAGCCCACCGACTGCCGCATTGAGGACTCCAAGCGCACCGGCGCCGACTTTGCCAAGGCCAAGGAGGAGCTGGGGGATCTGGCCCGGTCCGAGGAGGACGTCATGAGCTACATCTGCTACCCCAAGCAGGCCAAGGAATTCCTGGAAAAGCGCAAGGCCAAGGAAGAGAACATCGTCACCTACACCATCGAGGCGATCTAAGGAGGTCCCGTCATGCACATTATGTTGGATGTTGCCGCCTCCGGCACCAAGCTCCCCTTCGGTGACACCGTGCTCACCGCCGTGCTGGGCTACGGCGTGGTGTTCCTGGGTCTGATTGTGCTGATGGCCATTGTCTGTATCATGGGCGCCGTCTTCAAGGCCAGTGCCGCCAGAAAGGCCGCCGCGGCGGACGCCGCCCGGGCCGCCCACAAGGGTCCCTGGGTCCCCAATGCCCCCGCCGCCAAGCCCGCCGCCCCCGCCGCCCCGGAGCAGCCCGCTGCTCCCGGCACCGCCGGCGAGGTCAAGCTCTTCGACGTACCCGACAAGGAGGCCGCTATGATTATGGCCATTGTGGCCGATCAGCTTGGCAAGCCCCTGAACGAGCTGCGCTTCAAGTCCATTAAGGAGGTCAAATAAGATGAAATATAAGGTCACTTTGAACAAACGCACCTATGAGGTGGAGGTAGAGGAAGGCAAGGCCATGCTGCTGGACGAGTACGAGGCCTATGCCCCCGCGCCCGCCGCTCCTGCCGCTCCCGCCGCCCCTGCCGCCGCAGCGCCCGCCGCTCCCGCCCCTGCCGCCGCTCCCGCGGCCCTGGCCGCCGGTGAGACCGTCAACGCCCCCATGCCCGGCAACATCCTGAAGGTGGAGGTCAAGCAGGGCGATCCCGTGAAGGCCGGTCAGATCCTGGTGATCCTGGAGGCCATGAAGATGGAGAACGAGATCGTCTCCCCCAAGGACGGCACTGTGGCCCAGGTGGTCACCAAGGTGGGCGACAAGGTGGATACCGGCGCGGCTCTGGTTGTAATCGCCTGAGGGAGGATTCGGCATGAATATTGTTGAAACCCTGAAAAAGCTGCTGGGCGAGTCCGGCTTTGCCGGCTTCTTCCAGAACGGCGGCTGGCAGAACGCGGTGATGATCGTCATCGCCTGCGTGCTGCTCTACCTGGGCATCAAAAAGAAATTTGAG
>CAMOSU010000153.1 GCA_946625125.1 uncultured Clostridia bacterium | reverse complement strand
TTCAGATACCTTGAAATCGGTTCAGAACAGTGTCTTGAAGATTTGATAAACCGGTTTACAGGACAGAAGCACCAGAATCGTGCAGGTCAGACTGAGAGCGAGGAGGTAGTTTCCCAAATCATTGAAGTGAAAAAAGGATTCATGAAGGAACAGACGCTGGAGAAAGCCGTGGAGAAGATAGATCGGCATAGTCCGCTGACCGATTACCGTCCAGATAGGAATTTGTTTGGCTGGGCTCAGGCAAAGCAGGAGAAGCATCCAAGTCATCGCCCCCGCGAGAACCATGAGCCGCTGCCAAGGGGATGCATTTGCAGCCTTGTACGAGTATGCACCATAGAGCAATTTAGTGGAAACACCGACATCCAGCAAAATGAAGCAATACATCGCTGCAATCGCAACCAGGATGGGGATTAGGATTCGCCGCCTGTATCGAAGTCCCTCAACAAAGTTCGGCGCAAAGGACGTGCCTGTGTAATAACCGAAAAAGAAACAAGGCAAAAAAACAACCGTTCGGGACAGAGAACCCGTATAGCCTGCCAAGTTGTCCGTACCTATGTGAAGTGAGAGAGTCGTCAAAATTGCGAGCATTCCTGCGGCAGGCCAAGGGCGGTTTGTTTTCAACAGCGGGATCAGGAGACAGCAGCAAAACAATGTCAGCAAATACCACATGATCCAGTAGGGAAAGGTAAACTGCAAAGAAAAATCTTTTTGTGGATTGAGATAAGCACAGTCGTACAAGCTGTACAGAAACTGGAAGACCGCGTAGGGCAACAGGATGTGCTTGGCAAGCTTCTTTGCGTCATAACGAGAAAAATAGCCGGATACAAATAATAAACAAGGAATGTGGAAGCTGTATATCAACAGATAGAACGGGTTGTTGTCAGGATTGCAGAAGGTCTCGCAGAGGTGACAGAATACCACCAGAAAGATCAGCAGCGCACGGATATTGTCAAATCGGTAGTCTCGCCGCGGCGTCTTTCGACGCATCCGGGGCAAAACATTTGTATCCATAGAAAAACACCTCCTGTACGTTTCATTGTACAGGAGGAGTCTTTCATAACTGCCGACGGAATTCTTACAAATTCCTTTCAGTTTTTTGGCAGGGTCACATTTGCGTTGAATTGATCGCCGTCAATGATGATTTCAAACTTGCCGCCCAGCGCTTTGGCATAGGTTTGCGCAATGGCGAGACCCAGGCCGCTGCCCTGGGTGGAGCGGGCCTTGTCGCCCCGGGCGAAGCGCTGGACGATCTCCTCTGCGGTGAAGTCCATCTCATAGCTGGCCGTGTTCACCATACGAACGAGATAGCTTCCCTCTGCTTCCGTCAGCTCCAAATAGATTCGGGTGCCCTGCAGGGCATACTTGATGGCGTTGCCCAGCAGATTGGAAAAGACCTGGTGCAGCATTGTCCCGTCGCTGTTCAGCGGCGCGGCTTGGATCGCGTACTGCCGCTTCACCGTGAGTCCAGTTGCCGTGAGCTGATCGTCAAAGAAGCCGACGGTCTGCTCCAGCAGGCGAATCAGGTCGATGGGCTCATGCTTCGGCTTCAGCACGCCGCTGGAGACCTTGGTCAGCTCAAACAGGGAATCCACCAGTTCCCGCATATAGCTGGCCTTTTGATTCAGCTTTGAAAGCTGTGTTTTTCCTTCCTCTGTCATCAGCTGCTTTTCCAGCAGCTCCCCATAGCCTAAAATGGCAGTCAGCGGCGTCCGCAGATCGTGGGAAACATTGGAGATCAGATCCACCCGGAAGCGCTCGTCCGCCACCGCCCGGGCCAGGGCTTCCCGCCGCTGAAGCTGGATGGAACGGAGCTTCTCCTCCGTCTTTTCAAAGGGCCCTTTCCGGAGTTCTACGTCCTCGTCGCTTCGGAAGCGCTCGAGTTGGGCCTGGAAGTGGCCCAGAGCATCCCGATAGTAGCGGATCAGGCAGATCAGACCCAGGCCGAAGGCCCCCAGGAGCCGCAGTAGCCGAAGCACGGTCAGCAGAGCTTTATCTTCCCCAGAGCCGCCGAACAGAGTGAATCCTGCCAGCAGCAGGGGCAGGGCCAGCCAAAGCGAATATCGAAGCAGTACCGGACGGGGCCGGGAAAGCCGGGCACAAGCGCACCATTCCAAGGAAAAACGTGCCCGGAGCCAGCCCCAGAGCTCCCGCAGCGCTCCCAGGCTCACAAGACTCAGAAGCAGCATGCTCCAGAAAGAGTTGCTGTCGATTCCCCGGCGAAAGGCCAGCAGACTCAGCACCACAGACAGAACAGAGTATCCGTCTGGGCCCAGCAGCGGAGCCTTTTGCCGCAGGGCGAATACTGTCGCCGCAGCTGCCAGGACGCCCAACCCACAGAGCAGCAGGCCATAGCTGTGATAGCGCTCCGCAAGGGCGTCAATCTGTTCATTCCGGGTCGCCCATTGGGCGCTTCCTGTTTCTCCCGTATACAGTTCCGTGGCCTCCAGGCTGACGGAAAGGCTCTCGCCTGTCTGCCAAGGCCAAGCTTCGGTCACCGAAGCATAGACGGATTCCTCTCCCGCCACCGCGGCAGTGCTGGTGTAGACAGGCGCTTCGGTGCCGCGCTCCCCCTCAAGCTCCTGGGTGGCCCGGCTGAGGCTGCCGCTGATCAGGGTGATTCCAAAGCTGAAGGCCAGGGCCGCCAGCAGAAGCAGCAGCCAGGCCAGGATTTCACGGCGCTTCAAAGACATAACCGATCCCCCACACGACCTTCAGATATTCCGGCTTCTTCGGGTTCAGCTCCAGCTTCTCCCGGATGCGGCTGATATGGACCATGACGGTGTTTTCCACCGCGTAGGCCTCGTTCTCCCAGACCCGCTCGTAGAGCTCCTCGGCGGAGAAGACCCGGCCCGGATTGGACATCAGCACCAGCAGCAGCTTGTACTCCGTTGGCGTCAGACGAACCGTTTCGCCTCTGACCAGGAGCTGCTTTTTCGCCGTGTCCAGAATGACGTCGCCGACCCGGATCTGATCCTCCGATGCTCGCTCCCGAATGGAGCCCAGCGCGTCGTATCGCCGCAGCATCGCTTTCACTCTGGCCAGCAGCTCCTGCTGCAGGAAGGGCTTGACCAGATAATCATCAGCGCCGGCCTCCAGACCGAGAATACGGTCTGTCCCCTCCGCCTTGGCCGAGAGCATTAGGATCGGGACGTTGTTGCTCTGCCGGATGCGCATGGTGGCCATCATGCCGTTGCACTGCGGCATCATGACGTCCATGATAATCAAATGCGGATGCAGGCGCTCTGCCAGCTGGCAGGCCTCGTCCCCGTTGTATGCCGTATACGTCTGATATCCGGCATTCTGCAAGGACGTCTGAAGAATATTGACAATCTCACTATCGTCATCTACTACAAGAATGGAATAATGCTCTCTCACAGCT
>CAMOSU010000152.1 GCA_946625125.1 uncultured Clostridia bacterium | reverse complement strand
ATCAGTCCAGCAGCAGCGAGTCGATGTCCTCCCGGAGCTCAAGGCCCTCCAGAATCTCCCACAGCTCCTCATAGCTCAGGCGGTTGAGTCCGGAGCAGCGCAGGGTATAGTCCACGCCCTCGAAGCTCCAGAGGAGCTGAGACCGGAAGCCGTTCTCATAGCAGAGAACCTCCATGCCATTCAGCTCCCGCTCCTCCGTGCGTTGGGGAATGTAGTGGGTCTCCCAGATCATGCGGGCGTCGTGGTTTCTCCCCTCCGGGCCGTTGCTCAGCTCCAGAACGCAAAGGCTGCCGTCCGGAGCCGGCCGGTCCCACAGGAAGAGATATTCGCCGTTGGGCTGGCGGACGCCCACGGATGCCGTGAAGCCCTCCGGCAGACTGGTGGGATAGAGAATCTGCTCCAGACGCAGGCCGGGCTCGGGGGTGATCTGGGTGGGGATCTCCCGGACCCGGGCATAGGCGGCGGCGTCCTCCACCGGCTGAATGCTCTCCAGAATGGCCCTCAGTTGGGCGTCGGACATGGAGTAGTTAACCTCCATGGAGAAAATATAGAAGCCGTCAGACCAATAGAGCTTCTGCAGGCCGGGGTGCTCTCCCCGTACCCACTCCCGCTCCGCGGAGGAGGGCTCCACCACGATCCGCTGGACGGTATAGCCCGCCAGCTCCTCCTGGGTGACGCTGCAGGCCGCGTCAAAGCCGGTGCAGACGGAGTCCCAGGCGTAGTCCCCGTGATAGTCCGGGCTGGCATCCTGGCGGAACAGCACATAATCCCCGGCCTCGTTTTTCCATTGCAGCAGGCTGCCCTGCTCAAAAACCAGAGAAGCGCCCTGGTTGATCTCCAGGGGAATGGGCTCCCACTGGGTCGCCGGAAGCATGGGAACGTAGCAGCGCTCCAGGACTGCCGGGGCGGCGGGGTCCAGATTCACGTCCAGGGACACGTCCATAGAGCCCTCCCGAACATCGGCGGGCCGGTTCTCCTCCAGGAAAATCCCGGAGATAAAGCTTTGCGTGGTTTGAACGCCGAACAGGGCGTTCCGGATTGCAGGCACCGCGAAAACCGTGGTGCTCAGCAGGGCGGCCACCGCCGCGGCGATGAGCAGCTTGGGCAGGAGTCTGCGGCGTTTTCCGCAGCGCCGGACCTCGCTTTGCTCCAGATCCTCATCCGCCGCGCCTCCGATGGCGGAGATCAAATCCAGATTTGTCATGGTAAAAAACCCTCCTTTTGCAGATATACCTTTAATTTCTTCTTGGTGCGGGACAGCAGATTCAGAACGTTGCTCTCCCGCATGCCGTAGCGTTGGGCGATTTCTCCGGTGCTTTCAAAGTAGAAATACCGCCGCAAAAACACGTCCCGCTGGGCCTGGGGGCAGCCGGAGAGAAACTCCCGGATACAGCGCTCCAGCTCCTTGGCCTCCAGCTCCTCCTGGGGCAGAGGCCTTCCCCCGGCCAGCTCGGAGAGCTCCTCCAGCGCCAGGGCCATTTGCCCGCCCCGCTTCTGGGCGTTGTTCCTTCTCCAGCGGTCAATGGCCAGGTTGCGGGTGAGTCTGGCAAAGTACAGGCCCAGGCGCGCGGGCTGCTCCGGGGGGATGGAATTCCAGGCGTGGAGCCAGGTGTCGTTCAAGGTCTCCTGGGCGTCCTCCTGGCTCCCCAGCACCCGCAGGGCAATGCTGTAGCAGTAAGCCCCGTAGCGCCGCTCCGATTCCGCGATGGCCGCTTCCTTCCGGGCCAGATACAGCGCCACGATCTCGGCGTCTTCCATTGGTTCACCTCCTGTAGGTCCCTACACCTGATAAAACGCAGGGGAGGCGGGACTTCTATCAGAAAAAACAATAAAATTTCTCCGGGCCGCTGTTCACGGAGGGGGAGGACCCAGCCCCGGAACAAAAAAGAGAAGCCTCCCAGGGCTTCCCTTTTTCCCGCCCCTCCCCGTCAGAAGGAAATGGGCAGAAAGGCCGCGGCAATGGCCAGAATCACAGCGGGCAGCAGATTGGCCGTCCGGATTTTGCTGCCCCAGATCAGGTTGACGCCGATGCAGAAGATCAGCACCGAGCCCACCAGGGAGAGATAGCTCATGGCCAGCTCCGTCATTAGGGGCTTGATCCAGTTGGCCAGAAGGGTCAGCCCGCCCTCTATGACGAAAATCGGAATCACGGAGAACACGCAGCCCTTGCCCAGAGAGCTGGTGAGCACCATGACCATCACCAGGTCCAGAATGCTTTTGGCCCCCAGGATGGACCAGTCCCCGGAAATGCCGTCCTGGAGAGCCCCCACAATGGTCATGGCCCCCACGCAGGTGGTAACGGAGGCGGTGAGAAAGCCATTGACAAAGCTCTGATCCCCGGCGCTGCCGCTTTTCCGCTTCAGCCACTCCCCAAAGCGCCCGAAGCCCCGCTCAATGTTGATGAGCTCCCCTATGAGCCCGCCCAGGGCCATGCAGGCGATGACCAGCATGGAGCCGCCTCCGGCCAGGCTTTTCTCATCCAGGGGAAGCATATAGCGAAGGGCTCCCGCCATGCTCAAAAACAGGGTGCTGACGCCGCAGGCCATGGTCAGGGTCTGCTGGAAGCGGGGCTTCAGCAGCTTTCCGAAAAAGTGTCCGCAAATCCCCCCGGCCAGCACCGCGGCGGTGTTGACAATCGTACCGACCATTTCATTCCTCTTTCCGGCGCGGAAGCGCCTTTTTTGCGTCTATTATACCGCATTGAGATCCAAAACGCCACAATAATTCCCGCGGGGAGGGCGTTTTGTTTTCCCTGCGGAAGCTGCGGGCGTATTGACTTTGGAGGCGTGCTGCGTATATAATAATCCTGAACTCCCATAGAAACCTTAATCTTCCTATGGGAGTTCAGCAGAAAGGAAGCGAATCGGCAGGTATTGTTTTTTTGCAGACCGCAAGCTGTGACACAGAAAGGAAACGCCATGGAAAAACTTCTCATTATCAACCCCGGCTCCACCTCCACCAAGATTGCGGTGTTTGAGGACGAGAAGCCTCTGTTCACCCAGTCCATCCGCCACAGTCCCCAGGAGCTGGCTCCCTTTGAGCATGTGGCGGAGCAGTACGAGTTTCGCAAGGAGCTGATTGTCAAAACCCTGGAGGAGCAGGGGGTGGCCCTGGACAGCCTCACGGGCATTGTCTCCCGGGGCGGCCTGCTGACCCCCATCCGGGCCGGAGCCTACGAGGTCAACGACGACATGGTCTGGCAGTTGAAAAACCGCCCCCAGAACGAGCATGCCTCCAACGTGGGGGCCATGATTGCCCGGGCCCTCAGCGTGGAGTACGGCATCCCCGCCTTCATCTACGACGGCATCACCGTGGACGAGCTGGACCCCATCAACAAGATCACCGGCCTGCCCATCCTCCGGCGGAAGGGCATGGGCCACAA
>CAMOSU010000151.1 GCA_946625125.1 uncultured Clostridia bacterium | reverse complement strand
CTCCCTGCGTCATTCCGAGCGCAGCGAGGAATCCGTCTCCCGTCTCCCCTGAACGACCGCTCCGGAATTGGGGAAAGGGATTCCCCGGCGCATGCCCCTCGGAATGACGGGAAATCAGCAGCCGCAGCCGCAGCCGTCGTTGCAGCCGCAGTTGTTGTTGCAGCCGCAGTTGTTCCCGCAGCCGCAGTTATTGCAGCCGCAGCCGCCGTTGAAGCCGCCGCAGCCCAGCAGCAGAACGATCACGATGATGATCCACCAGTTGCCGTTGAAGCCGTTGTTACACATAATGCTACCTCCTGAACAGGATTGGCGCCGGTCAGCGCTCAGTCCATAGTATGCGCGGCGGGGCAATATGTGCTTTGCGGACTTTGCAGCAGGGCGCAAGGCTTCCCGCCTGCTTCGCGGGCTGCCCGGCGCCTCGTTCCTGTGGGGGACGGCGGACGGCAGAGTGCTACAGGCGTGTAAGTCTGAGCGCAGCGAAGAATCCGTATCTTTATTCCTTCCCGAAGAGCTCCGAAATGGGGGCAAAGCGGTAGCCCATTTCCTCCCATTTGGAAAGCAATTCGTCCAGAATCTCCGCATTGGTGGCGCTGGTGCTGTGGAGCAGCACCACGGCTCCGTTGTGGACCCGGTTCAGGAGCTTGTCAAAGGCCTCCTCCCGGCTGGGCTGCTGGTCCTGCTTCCAGTCCACATAGGCCAGGGACCAGAAGACCGTGCGATAGCC
The DNA here is from genome assembly GCA_946625125.1 of uncultured Clostridia bacterium. Lineage (GTDB taxonomy): Bacteria > Bacillota > Clostridia > Oscillospirales > Oscillospiraceae > JAFRPC01. Next base: position 2,756 of record CAMOSU010000151.1, on the reverse strand, counting down.
CAGATCCCGGGCCATTTCCAGATTCTCCTGGGCGTAGATTCCCCGGGGGGGACGGTAATACCGGGGCATTTCCCGGCCCACCGCCTCCTGATAGGCGGCGGCGGTGTCCTCCAGCTCCTTCCGGAAGGTGGCCAGATCCCCGATTTTGTCCATGTCCCAGTGGTGCCAGGTGTGGTTTCCCACAAGATGTCCCTCTGAGGCCATACGCCGCACCAGCTCCGGGTTCTCCCGGATGTAGGTCCCCACCACAAAAAAGGCCGCCGGGGCCTTGTGCTTTGCCAGGGCCTCCAGAATGGCCTCTGTGTGGCCGTTTTCGTAGCCCGCGTCGAAGGTCAGATAGAGCACCTTCTCCTCCGTGCTGCCGATGTAGGCGGCGTCATAGGCCCTCAGCTCCGCCGCTGTGGCGTTGCCTACGGGGCTTTCCCCGGGCTGGGGGAAGCTGAGCCCCCAGGAGGCTGCCTCCACCGCCGCCTCCCGCTTTGCGGCCAGCCAGGTACCCACCGCCAGCACCAGCAGCAGAAAGACCCCCACCGCTGCCATGCGGACCCGATATGCTTTGCTCATGGTATCCCCTCCTTGTCGTCCCTACAGGGTATGCTCTGTATGCCGCTAACATACGAGGGAAGAACGCAGCCGACAAAAAAACCGCCCCAAGGGAAACAGCTCGCAGGGAGGCTGCCTCCCTTGGGCTTTTGTAATTCCCTGCATGGTTTTTTTGATGATTTGTACTGACAAACCGCGGAAAAGCATGTATAATAATTGCAGTTACATAACGAGCGTTATAATAGAGAAGGGAGAAGCTGCGCATGCCGCCAAAAGCAAGAATTACGAAAGACATGATCATAAACGCGGCCATTGAGATTGCAAAGCAGAGGGGATATGAGAGCATCAACGCCAGAACGGTCTCTGAGCGGCTGCACTGTTCCACGCAGCCGGTTATGTATCATTTTTCAACCATTGATGCCATGAAACGGGCTGCTTACGGGCAGGTGGATCATTTGCATTCAGAGTATATGATGACGATGAAGCCGGAACAGGATCCGATTCTTGGGATCGGTTTGAACGATATCCGCTTCGTCGTCATATCTGTGGCATACTGTCTGTATCTGGCAAAGCGAGTCGAGACGCCGGCGATTCACCGGGCGGAGCCGCGGCAGGAACCCGCCCCCAACACGGGGAAAGCGTAATTGCGATTGCTCCCATGATCCAAGTGAAAAACCGGCGCGACCGCAAAGATCGCGCCGGTTTCCTGTACGGCTGCCCTGGTGACGCTCAGGGCGGAGTTTGTTCAAAGAGGAATTATACTGAACTCCAATATAATCTAAAGATTATAATTGGAGTTTCGTATTACAGCGCCGGGGCGGAATCCTGACTGTCCTCCTCCGGGGGATCGTCTGCCTCCAGAGGGCCTCTGCGGACCCGGGCCACGCCCACCAGGTAGACGATGGGAGTCACCACCCCCAGGGCCAGGCCGAAGGCCAGCTCCCAAAGGGGGGCGGCGCTGCTGCGCAGGGCGATGTGGCCCAGTCCCGCCAGGGTCAGCAGCAGACAGAGCAGACCCCAGAGGATTCGGCCCTTTCCCACCCGTTCCGGCTTTTTTGCGCCCCGGAGCCCCAGAATGCCGGTGATCAGCTCCACCAGGGCGCCGGTCCAGAGCAGGCCCATGCCCACCAGATCGTCGGAGGCGGAAAATACGCCGCCCGTGGCGTAGGAGAGGCCGATGACCGCCGCCAGCCCCAGGCTGTAGATCAGGGTCCCGAAGACCCCGAAGACAATCATCAGAATGCCGGTGGTTTTCAGCAGGGTACGCCCCGCGGGATCATATTGGAGTTCCATATCCGTTCTCCTGTTCCTTGTTGAAATAATCGCAGAAGGGGGCCAGGCCGCAGCCTTCGCAGGCGGGCTTCCGGGCGGTGCAGACGGCCCTGCCGTGGAGGACGATGCGGTGGCAGAAGTCGGAGCTCTCCTCCGGGGGCAGCACGGCCCGAAGCTGCTCCTCGCATTTGGCCGGGTCCTTGGTGCCGTCTGTGAGGCCCAGCTTGCCGCAGATGCGAATGCAGTGGGTGTCGCAGACCACAGAGCCCGGGACGCCGTAGAGGTCCCCCAGCAGCAGATTGGCGGTTTTCCGGCCCACCCCGGGCAGCTTCAAAAGCTCCTCCATGGTGTCCGGCACCCGTCCGCCGTAGTCCGACAGCAGCATCCGACAGGCCAGGACGATGTCCCGGGCCTTGTGCTTGTAGAAGCCGCAGGAGTGTACCAGCTCCTCCACCTCCGCCACGTCGGCGGCGGCGAAGGCCTCCAGACTGGGGAAGCGATCAAACAACGCCGGAGTCACCAGATTCACCCGCTCGTCGGTACACTGGGCTGAGAGCCGCACCGCGATCATCAGCTCATAGTCCTTCTGGCTGTGCAGGGCGCAGAGGGCGTCGGGATAGTCCCGCTTCAGGGCCTCCACGATATGGACTGTTTTCTCTTTGATATCCATAGTATCTCTTCCTGTAAGTAATAAGAAATAGGGAATCATAGGGAATAAGGAAGCAAAATTGCGAGGAGGATTGTTTCTATTATAACCCAACATTTCCAAAAACGCAACAAAGTTCTTTCCCTGGGATAAAACTTGTGATATAATGGGTATCGCGGATTACCTGTTACATATTACTTATTACTTTCCCCTTCGCGGAGGTGAAACCCATGTACCAACCTTTGGCCGACGAGCTGCGGCCGCGTGAATTATCGGAGGTCTACGGCCAGGACCA
>CAMOSU010000150.1 GCA_946625125.1 uncultured Clostridia bacterium | reverse complement strand
ACGGTGGATCACTCCCTGGTGGAGCTGATGGTCCAGCGGGGAGAGCTGAGCTCCGAGCAGGCCAAGACCTACCCCGGCAAAAACTTCATCACCAGGGCCGTCGGTACAGAGCAGAGCGTGGAGTGCGATCTGTACACCGCGGCTCTGCGGCCCGGAGACTGCATTCTGCTGTGCAGCGACGGGCTGACCAATCATCTCGCGGATCAGGAGCTTCTGTTTGAGGTGATCCACGGCGTGAACAAGCAGGATTGCTGCCAGCGCCTGCTGGGAATCGCCAAGGACCGGGGCGCTCCGGACAATGTGACGGCTGTGCTGGTGGCCTGCTGACGCGGAAGGGAGAATGTAAATATGGAAAAATATATCGGCAAGATTCTGGACGGACGCTATGAGATTCTGGAAATCATCGGCGTGGGCGGCATGGCTGTGGTGTACAAGGCCATGGATCACCGCCTGAACCGTCTTGTGGCCGTGAAAATTCTAAAGGACGACTATCTCAACGACGCGGATTTCCGCCGCCGCTTCCACGGGGAATCCCAGGCAGTCGCGATGCTGTCCCATCCCAACATCGTCAGCGTATACGACGTGTCCAAAAACGACGGGATGGACTACATTGTGATGGAGCTCATCGACGGCATCACCCTGAAGCAGTACATGGATCAGCGCTCGCCCCTGTCCTGGCGGGAGACCCTGCATTTCTCCATGCAGATTGCCAAGGCCCTGGAGCATGCCCACAGCCGGGGTATCATCCATCGGGACATCAAGCCCCACAACGTTATGATCCTGAAGGACGGCAGCGTCAAGGTGGCTGACTTCGGCATTGCCCGCATTGCCTCGGCCCAGAATACCCTCACCAAGGAGGCCCTGGGCTCTGTCCACTACATCTCCCCGGAGCAGGCCAGAGGCGCCCGGGTGGACAATCGCTCGGACATCTACTCCCTGGGTGTAGTGATGTATGAGATGCTCACGGGCCGCCCCCCCTACGACGGGGAAACCCCGGTGAGCGTGGCCATTCAGCACATCAACGGCACGCCTCTGTCTCCCTCCCTGCTGAACGGGGAGATCCCAACGGGTCTGGAGCAGATCACCATGCACGCCATGTGCTCGGACATCAACATCCGCTACGCCTCCGTCACGGATATGCTGAAGGACATGGAGGAGTTTCGCAAGAACCCGTCCATTCGCTTTACCTTCCTGCCCAAGGGAGGCGCCGCCGCCTCTGTGAACAGTACGCCCCGGGTTCAGCCCGCCAAGCCCCAGAATCCCGCCTCCCGGCAAAAGGAGCTGGAGCTGGAATATGAGCGCCAGGATCGGGAGGAAAAGCGCCGCAGAATGTGGATGATTGCCGCCATTTCTCTGGCGGTGGCGGCCCTGGTGGGGCTGATGATCCTGATTCTTGGCCAGAGCGGCGGCGACAAGCCCGAGGAGAGCTCCGACGCCGTCAGCGATACCACGCTTCCCAGCGAGGTCTTTGTACCCCCGCTGGTGGGCTCCCTGCTCACGGATATTCCCCCTGAGAAGTATCCCTATCTGACTCTGGTGGTGAACGAGAGCTCCTACGTCTACAACGAAAAATATCCCGAGGGTGTGATCTGCGACCAGCGTCCCGGGGTGGGGGAGCGGGTGCCCCCCGGAACCGAAATCTTCCTCTACATCTCTCTGGGGGAGGAAACCGACGCCATGCCCAAGCTCAGAGGCTATTCCGCGGAGAACGCCGACAGCCTGCTCAAGGCTCTGCATATTCAGCTTACCATTCTGACAGACCAGGAATTTGACGACGAGATCCCGGAGGGTCATGTGACCCGTACCGATCCTGAGGCCAATACGGAGCTGAAAAACGGCCAGGTGGTGACGGTGTACATCAGCAAGGGCAAGGAGATCAAGACCGTGAAGGTCCCCTCCGTGGAGGGAGCCTCCCTGTCCAACGCCACCGCTGCCATCAACGGCCGGAGCCTGGAGGTTCAGACCCGGGAGGATTACAGCAGCAGCGTGTCCGCCGGTTACGTCATTTCCCAGAATCCCCCCGCCGGAACCGAGGTGGAGGAGGGAAGCACCGTCATCCTGACCATCTCCAAGGGCAAGCAGACCGTCACCCTGACCAGTGTGGTGGGGCAGACCGAGGCCTCCGCCATCGCGGCTCTGGACCGACTGGGGCTGAAGGCTCAGACCAAGATGGAGTATAACAACTATGTCCCGGCGGGCCAGGTGATCCAGCAGTCCCCGGACTCCGGCAACGAGGTTCTGCCCGGCAGTACCGTGACCATCACGGTGTCCCTGGGGCCGGCGCCCGTTCCCTCCTCCAGCGAAGTACCCGAGCCCTCCTCCAGCGAGGAGCCTGAGCCCTCCTCCAGTGAGGACAGCGGCGGCGGAAACGAAGGGACGCCCTGAACCGGAGCGAAATATGGAGCAAGTACAAGCTGTCATCATCAAAGCTTTGTCCGGCTTCTACTATGTGGCGTGGGAGTCCGGCACGGCGGAGTGCCGCGCCCGGGGCAAATTCCGCAAAACCGGGGAATCCCCTCTGGTGGGGGACCGGGTGGTGGCGGAGGTGGAAAACGGGAAGGGAACCGTGGCGCGCATTCTGCCCAGGCGGAACTGCTTTGTCCGCCCGGCGGTGGCCAATGTGGATCTGCTGGTGATTCTGGCCTCCCGGAGCATTCCGGTGACGGAGCCCTTTCTCATTGACCGAATGACCGTTTTGGCCCTGCGCCAGGGGGTGGAGCCTGTGATCTGCGTCAACAAAAGCGATCTGGAATCCCCGGAGCCTCTGGCAAGGATTTACCGGGCGGCGGGCTTTCCGGTGGTCTGCACCAGCGCCGAGACCGGCGAGGGCATCCTGGAGCTGGCCGACCTGATCCGGGGAAAGACCGTGGCCTTTACCGGCAACTCCGGGGTGGGAAAAAGCGCCATTCTGCAAAGACTCTGCCCCGAGCTGCGCCTGGAAACCGGGGAGGTTTCCAGAAAGCTGGGGCGGGGCCGCCATACCACCCGGCATGTGGAACTCTTTCCCCTGGGGGAGCAGACCTATGTGGCGGATACCCCGGGCTTTTCCTCCTTTGATCTGGAGCTGACGGAACCCATTCTCAAGGAGGAGCTGGAGCCCCTTTTCCCGGATTTCGGCCCCTATCTGGGCCGCTGCCGCTTCCCGGACTGCGCCCATCGGAGGGAGCCAGGCTGCGGAGTGCTGTCCGCCGTGGCAGCCGGAAAGATTCAGCCCAGCCGGCACATCAGCTATCTTCGGCTCTACGAGGCCGCCGAAAAGCTGAAGCCCTGGGAGCTTCCCAAGTGAGACCATTGGCAAACCGATAAAAAGCAGGGACCTGTGCGCCGAGGCGAACAGGTCCCTGCTTTTATCCCCTTATCGCGTCAGGATTCCCACGCACAGAAGCAGGCCTCCCAGAAGAAAGCTGATCCAAAAGGAGCCGATCAGCGCGGACACCAAAAACGCGACGCCGGCCCAGGTCATGGGTCGGCAGAGAATCCGGCTGCAAAACACAGCAGCGCACCCCCTCGTATAATAAGCTTCAGGATAGTTTAGAGTGCGTCCCTGTACACACT
>CAMOSU010000149.1 GCA_946625125.1 uncultured Clostridia bacterium | reverse complement strand
GATGACGCTGGAAATCGTTTGCTTTGCGCAAGTGGCGCACGCTGTGCGCCGCTACGATTGAATAGATACTCTTTAGATTTTGATTGGAGCGGCATCGTGCTTCGCACACTGCCATTTTGTGCCTGAGACACAAAATCCGTCTCATGCGAACTCCAACGCGCCTTCGGCGCTATAAAATGCTTTTTTAAGCATTTTAATGGAGTTCAGTATCACAGCGGGAGGCGTCGGGAATCGGGGCTCGGGCTGCTGCGCGGCAAAGGAAAATTTGCAAATCAGTCGCAAATTATGCTTGACAAAGCCCCCGGGAGGTGCTATATTGTCCCCAGTGAAAATGCGAATGATTCGCAGATCGGAGGAGCCTTCCCATGCAAGCCTACATGACCCGGCCCAGGAAGCGGCTGATTACCTATCTCCACAGCCACGCCGACGAGACCCTCACCGCGGGGCAGATTTCCCAGGACCTGCCGGAGATCAGCGTCAGCGCCGTATACCGCAACCTGTCCGCGCTGGAGCAGGACGGGACGGTGCGCCGGGTGGCGAAGGCCGGAAGCCGGGAGGTCTTTTACCAGTACATGAAGGCGGAGGAGTGCAGGGACCACCTGCATCTGAGCTGCAAGAAGTGCGGCAAAACCTTCCATATGGACGAGGCAGAGACAGAGGCCCTGCTGGACTCCATTGCCAGGCTGGACGGCTTCACCGTGGACCGGGGGGACACCGTGCTCTACGGAGTCTGTGAGAAATGCCGGGATTGCGGCGACTGCGGCCCGCGGGAAGAAATAACGGACGGAGAAAACAAATGAAACAGTTCATGAAACGCATCGCGGCGGCGCTCTGCGCCCTGCTTTTGACAGGCCTGCTGGCCAGCTGCGCCGGAGCGGGAAGCCGCGGCGCCACGGCGGCCACCCGGCCTGTGGTGACAGAAAAGGAGATTTCCGTGGTGGCCACGGTGTTTCCGGCCTATGACTGGGCCAGGCAGATCATCGGAGAAGACAACGAGCATGTAGCCCTGACCCTGCTGCTGGACAAGGGGACGGACTTCCACAGCTACCAGCCCACGGTGGAGGATATCTATAAGGTATCCACCGCGGATCTCTTTATCTACGTGGGCGGGGAGTCCGACAAGTGGGTTCCCGACGCCCTGGCCCAGGCGGAGAACAGGGAAATCAAGGTGATCTGTCTGCTGGACGCCCTGGGCGGCGCCGCCAAAGAGGAGGAGGCCCTGGAGGGCATGGAACCCGAGGCGGAAGAGGGGGAGGACGAAGGCCCGGAGTACGACGAGCACGTCTGGCTCTCCCTGAAGAACGCCGAGACCCTCTGCGCCGCCATCCGGGACGCCATGAACGAGCTGGACGGCGACGGGGGCGAGCGCTACTGGTCGAATTTCAAGGCCTACGCGGAGAAGCTGCAGAAGCTGGACGCCGCCTATGCCGAAGCCCTGGAGGGCGCGGCCCGGAAGACCCTGCTTTTTGCCGACCGCTTCCCCTTCCGCTATCTGGCGGAGGACTACGGCCTGCAGTGCTGGGCCGCCTTCTCCGGCTGCTCCGCGGAGACGGAGGCCAGCTTTGAAACGGTGAATTTCCTGGTGAGTAAGGTGGACGAGCTGAAGCTGCCCTGGATCATGAAGCTTGAGGGCTCCGACAGCCGACTGGCGGAGACCATCATCGCCAATTCCCGGGATCGGAACGCCCGGATTCTGGAGCTGAATTCTCTCCAGGCCGTTACCGCTCAGGATGTGGAAAACGGCGTCACATACCTGAACGTTATGGAAGCGAATCTGGAGGTTTTGAAAACCGCTCTGAATTAAACAGATGGGGATTTGTATCATCGCAGGGGCTGATGCCCACATCGGCCCCTGCGGGAGCTTCGCCAAATCCCCATTTTCAACTGCAAAGGAGGCTCGCTATGGCCTTGCTAACCTGCCAGGATCTCTCCCTGGGTTATGAGGGGAAGCCCATCCTGGAGCATATCAGCTTTGAAGTGAACGCCGGAGACTATCTCTGCATCGTGGGAGAAAACGGCTCCGGAAAATCCACCCTGATGAAGACCATTCTGGGGCTGATTCACCCCATGAAGGGCTCTGTCCGCACCGGAGACGGGCTGCGGCAGAGCGAAATCGGCTATCTGCCCCAGCAGACCCTGGTGCAGCGGGATTTCCCCGCCAGCGTCTATGAGATCGTGCTCTCCGGCTGCCAGGGACGGCAGGGGCTTCGGCCCTTCTATCACAAGGCGGACCGGGAGCTGGCCTGGGAGAACATTCGCCGTATGGAGATCGAGCCCCTGGCCCGGCGCTGCTACCGGGAGCTGTCCGGAGGGCAGCAGCAGCGGGTGCTTCTGGCCAGAGCCCTCTGCGCCACCCGGAAGCTGCTGCTGCTGGATGAGCCTGTGGCGGGGCTGGACCCCAAGGTTACGGCGGAGATGTACCAGTTGATCTCCAGGCTCAACCGGGAGGACGGCATTACCGTGGTGATGATCTCTCATGACCTGGAGGCCGCCCTGGGCTATGCCAGCCACATCCTCCACATCGGCGCGAGAATCTACTGCGGCACGGTGGAAGGCTATCTGCACAGCGAAACCGGCGCCCGCTGGCTGGAGAGGGGAGGGAAGGCCCAATGACGCTTCTGGACTATTTACAGATGGGCTTCGTCCAGAATGCCCTTTTGGTGGGGGTGCTGGTGGCCCTCTGCGCCTCCCTGCTGGGGGTGACTCTGGTGCTGCGGCGCTTTTCCTTCATCGGGGACGGGCTGAGCCACGTAGCCTTCGGAGCCATGGCGGTGGCCGCCGTGGCGGGGCTGACCAACGATATGCTGCTGGTGCTGCCCGTGACCATTGGCTGCGCGGTGCTGCTGCTGGCCGCCGGCTCCAACGCCAAAATCAAGGGGGACGCCGCCGTTGCCATGATCTCCGTGGGGGCTCTGGCAGTGGGCTATCTGCTGATGAATCTGTTCCCGCCCCGGGGCAGCGCCAACATCTCCGGGGACGTGTGCTCCACCCTCTTCGGAGGCACCTCCATTCTGACCCTGACCAAGCTGGAGGTCTGGCTCTCCATCGCCCTGTCGGCGGTGGTGGTGACATTTTTCGTTTTGTTCTATCACAAGATCTTTGCCGTCACCTTTGACGAGAGCTTTGCCGCCGCCACCGGCACCAATACCCGGCTGTATAACCTGATGATCGCCGTGATCATCGCCGTGGTCATCGTTCTGGCCATGAATCTGGTGGGCTCCCTGCTGATCTCCGCCCTGGTGGTGTTCCCGGCGCTGTCCGCCATGCGGGTCTTCAAGAGCTTCCGGGCGGTGTCTGTCTGCGCCGCCTGCATTTCGGTGCTCTGCGCCGCGGCGGGGATTCTGTTCGCCGCGGTCCTGGGGACTCCGGTGGGCTCCACCATCGTGGTGGCGGATATTGCGGTGTTCGCCCTGTTTTCTCTCATTGGCTTCCTGCGGAGCCGCTGAGCCGCGGATTGGGATTTGTGGATTTCTCCGCAAAACCTCCCCTGCAAGCAGGGGAGGTTTGTCTGAACAACTGTACGCTAGCAAGACTTCCACAAATCCCGATAAGAGCGTTTCCTGAAATAATATGTTGGAGGTTTTATCGA
>CAMOSU010000148.1 GCA_946625125.1 uncultured Clostridia bacterium | reverse complement strand
GTCCCCCTCCCCTGCAAGCAGGGGAGGTTTGTCTGAACAACTGTACGCTGGCAAGCCTTCCACAAATCCCGATTTGCGTAAAGGACAACTCTGTTCCATGGTACTATTATAAATGGCGCCGCGGCGGGTGTCAACGGGTATTTTCGCCGGACAGCTTGCGAAAGGGGGTGGAATATGCTATAATAAAACCATCTCAACGACAACACAGAAAGGCAGGAAATACCATATGCCATGCACAACCGTACTGGTGGGACGCGGCGCCTCCAACGACCGCTCCACCATGATTGCCCGTACCGACGACGGACATTTTGACGAAAAAAAGCTCATTGTGGTGAACCCCAAGCAGCAGAAGCGGAAATACAAGAGCGTTCTGTCTCATGTCATCGTGGAGCTGCCGGAGGAGCCCCTGGCCTACACCTCCTGCCCCAGCGTGGACCCCTCCAGCGGCGTCTGGGCCGCCACGGGCATCAACGCCGCCGGGGTGGGCATGACCGCCACGGAGACCATCACCTCCAATCCCCGGGTGCTGGCGGCGGACCCCATGGTGGAGCTGCAAAAGCCCAAATCCCGCCGGGAAAAGGAAATCCCCGGGGGCATCGGGGAGGAGGACATACTGGTTTTGGTGCTGCCCTACATCCGTTCCGCCCGGGAGGGCGTGCTGCGGCTGGGAAAGCTTCTGGAGCGGTACGGCACCTATGAGTCCAACGGCGTGGCCTTCAACGACGAAAACGAGGTGTGGTGGATGGAGACCATCGGCGGCCACCACTGGATGGCAAAGCGGGTCCCGGACGAAGCGGTGGTGGTTATGCCCAACCAGTTCGGTATGGACAGCTTCGACCTGGACGACGCCTTTGGCGGGCAGGAGGCCCACCTCTGTTCTTCAGACCTGCGGGAATTCATCGCGGAGAACCGGCTGGACTGCAACCGGAACGGGGGCTTCAACCCCCGGGACATCTTCGGCTCCCATACGGACCAGGACCACATCTACAATACCCCCCGGGCCTGGTTCATGGGCCGGTATCTCTGCCCCAGAAGCTTCCGCTGGGACGGCCCCCAGGCCGACTTCACCCCGGAGAGCGATGACATTCCCTGGTCCTTTGTTCCGGAGCGGAAGCTGGCGGTGGAGGATGTGAAGTACCTCCTCTCCTCCAACTACCAGGGGACTCCCTACAATCCCTATCTCAACCAGGATACCGGAGTCCGGGGCAAGTACCGCTCCATCGGCATCAACCGCACCGGCGTCAGCTCTGTCTGCCAGATCCGGCCTGACCTGCCGACAGAGCTCCGGGGGATTGAATGGATCTGCTTTGCCTCCACCAGCTTTGACGCCCTGCTGCCGGTGTACACCTGCGTGGACAAAATGCCGGACTATCTGGCCAAGGTGAGCCTGGACTGCTCCACGGAGAACTTCTACTGGACCAGCGCCCTGATCGGGGCTCTGGCCGACCACAGCTACAACAAATCCATCCAGCACATTGACCGCTACCAGGCCGCTGTCGCCGTGAAGGGCCGTCAGCTCATCCGGGAGTACGATCAGAAGATGCTGGAGAGCGGCGATTACAGCTTAGCCGCCGAGGCCAACGAGAAGCTGGCGAAGATGGCGAAGGAGCAGAGCACCAAGACCCTCAACAAGGTTCTGCGGGCTGCCTCCGAGACCATGAAGAACGGCTACAACCGGGCGGACAACTGACCCGAAGGCTGTGAGGATCGAGATATGACACTGTTTGAAGACGCCCTGCGCTTTGCCCAGGAGGCCCACGCGGGGATGCGCCGCAAGGGGGAGGGGCTGCCCTTTATTCTGCACCCCATGGAGGCGGCGGTGATCTGCGCCAGCATGAGCTCTGACCAGGAGCTTTTGGCGGCGGCCCTGCTCCATGACACCGTGGAGGACACGGATGTGACCCTGGAACAGATCGAGGCCCGCTTTGGGCCTCGGGTGGCCCTGCTGGTGGCCTCTGAGACGGAGGAGAAGCACCCGGAGCTGCCGCCGGAGGAGAGCTGGAGTACTCGGAAGCAGAGCTCTCTGGAGCGCCTCCGGCACCCGGCGGACCCGGCGGTGAAGCTGCTGTGGATCGGGGATAAGCTGGCCAACATCCGTTCCTTCCGCCGGGACTGGCGGAGGCGGGGAAACCAGGTTTGGCAGGCTCTCCACCAGAAGGACCCGGGCCGTCAGGCCTGGTACTATCGCAGCATTTTATCTCTGACCGAGGAGCTGCGGGACACCGAGGCCTGGCAGGAGCTGCGGGACGCGGTGAATGAGATTTTCGAGGGGGTGCCATCCGCTTGAGATATACGCTGGAAAACGGAGCGTTGACGCTTTGGCTCCAGGGACGGATCGACTCAGGCAACGCCTCAGAGACTGAGGCGGAGATTCAAAAGCTGCTGCCCGGCGCCCGGACCCTGGTGCTGGACTGTCAGGCGCTGGAATACATTTCCAGCGCCGGCCTGCGGGTCATCCTGCGCACGGCCAAGACCCTTCCTGATATGAAGCTGGTGAACGTTGCGCCGGAGCAATACGATATTTTTGAGATGACGGGCTTCACGGAGATTCTGGAGGTTCACAAGGCCCTTCGGGTCATCTCTGTGGCAAACTGCGAGATCATCGGTCAGGGGGCCAACGGCAAGGTCTACAGGATCGACCCGGAGACCGTGGTGAAGGTCTACCGAAACCCGGAGGCGCTGGAGGAGATTCAGCGGGAGCGGGAGCTGGCCCGGACCGCCTTTGTGCTGGGGATTCCCACCGCCATTCCCTACGACGTGGTGCGGATTGAAGGCGGAGGCTGCGGCTCTGTATTTGAGCTGCTCAACGCCGCGAACTTCTCCGAGCTGCTGCTCAGGGGGGAGAAGTCCCTGGAGGAAATCGTGAGCATGAGCGTGGAGCTGCTGAAGACCATCCACGCCACCCAGGCCAAGCCGGGCTCCATGCCCTCCATGCGGGAACGCGCCCTGGACTGGGCGGCCTTTCTGCGGAAAAGCCTGCCAGGCCCCATGACGGATCGGCTTTCCCGGCTGATGGAGGCCCTGCCGGAGGACTGCCACATAATCCACGGGGACTTCCACATCAAGAACATCCACCGGCAGGGACAGGAGAATCTGATTCTGGACATGGAAACCCTGGCCCAAGGCCACCCCATCTTTGACCTGGCCTTCATGTTCAACGCCTATGTGGGCTTCTACACTGCCGATCCCCAGCGGCCTCACTATCTGGGCATTGACCACGCCCTGAGCCGGAGGATCTGGGACTGCTCCTTGAGACGCTATCTCTCCGATGGGGAGGAAGCCCGGGTGCGGGAGGTGGAGGACAAGGCAAAGGTTCTGGGCTACACCCGGCTGCTGCGCCGCGTTCTGCGGCGGGACGGCCTCTCCACAGAGGCGGGGCGCCGGGAGATTGCCTGCTATCAGGCCTGCCTGAAGGAGCTTCTGCCCCGGGTGGACAGTCTCAGCTTCTGACCCTGAATCATACAAACACCGCGCGTCACCCCCGGCCGGAAGACCGGGGGCGATGCGCGGTGATTTTATGGGGGCTCATACTGAACTCCATTAAAATGCTTTAAAAAAGCATTTTACAGCGCCGAAGGCGCGTTGGAGTTCGCATGAGACGGATTTTGTGCCGCAGGCACAA
>CAMOSU010000147.1 GCA_946625125.1 uncultured Clostridia bacterium | reverse complement strand
TGGAGCGCACCGGCTGCGACTCTCTGGCCATCGCCATCGGCACCAGCCACGGCGCTTACAAGTTCAAGCCCGGCACCAAGCCCCAGCTCCGCTTCGACATCCTGGAGGAGGTCCAGCGCCGTCTGCCCGGCTTCCCCATCGTGCTCCACGGCTCTTCTTCCGTGCCCCAGGAGTATGTGAAGATGATCAACGAGAACGGCGGCAACATGCCCGACGCCATCGGCGTGCCCGAGGATCAGCTGCGCAAGGCTGCCTCCATGGCCGTGTGCAAGATCAACATTGACTCCGACCTGCGCCTGGCCATGACCGGCACCATCCGCAAGTACTTCCACGACCATCCCGCCGACTTCGATCCCCGCCAGTATCTGAAGCCCGCCCGCGCCAACATTAAGGAGCTGGTGAAGCACAAGCTGGTGGACGTGCTCGGCTGCGACGGCAAGGCTGAGTGCTGAGTAATCGCCTCATTTGCATAGTATTTATGCCCCGAAGCCATGTGCTTCGGGGCATTTTTCTGTCATATTCCGGCCATAGCTTGCGCTTTTGACGAGAATGGGGTATGATAATAATTAAGGCAGCACCGCACAACCCGTCTTCGGCGCCTCCCGGAAAATTTGTGCCCTGGCCTCGTCACTTTTTCTTGCAATACACAAACTTCCTGCGAAAAAGTGACTTCACCAGAACCCAAATTTTTCTCGGGATTCGCTCTCGTCGAATTATGCGGTGTTGCCTTAAGAAAGCTGTCGGAGGTATGTACATGGAACTGACAGAGAAAAATCTGATTCACGAGGACGTGGTGCGCTCGGTGCGGGAGAAAATGCCGGACGAGGAGCCGCTTTACGAGGTATCGGAGCTGTTCAAGGTGTTTGGCGACTCCACCCGCAGCCGGATGATCTGTGCGCTGCACATCGAGGAGATGTGCGTCAACGACCTGGCGGCTATTCTGGACATGACCCAGTCGGCGGTGAGCCATCAGCTGAAAATCCTACGGGACGCCCGGCTGGTGAAAATCCGCAAGCAGGGCAGGGTGGTGTACTATTCCCTGGACGATGAGCATATCGACCGGATTTTTGCCCTGGCCTTCGAGCATATCATGGAGGAGATGGACGGCTGACCGCCTGTGCCCCGCCCGGCATAGAATGGCAGGGAGGGGGAGAGGCCGTGCTGTATGCATACAACCGGGAGGCAGCCGTGGCGTATGCCCACCAATGGGCCTTCGGGCGCAATCCGCGCTACTATGACTTTGAGCGGCTGGGCGGCGACTGTACCAATTTCGCCTCCCAGTGCCTTTTTGCCGGCTGCTGCGTAATGAACTACAAGCCGGTGTTTGGCTGGTACTATCGCTCCGCCCGTGATCGCGCCCCGGCCTGGACGGGCGTGGAGTTTCTCCACAACTTTATGGCGCGTCCGGAAACCTCGCCTGGCCCTGTGGCGGTAGTGAGCCGGGAACTGGCCATGGCCCAGCCGGGCGACGTGCTGCAGCTGCGCTTTGACGGCAGCGTGTTCCAGCACAGTCCCGTGGTGGTAGAGGCCAGGGGCGCCACGGCAGATGACATTCTGGTGGCGGCCCACAGCCTGGACGCGGATTTCAGGCCATTGAGCAGCTATGAATATGCGGAATACCGCGTGCTGCACATCGTGGGGTTTTATCGGTAATAGAATAGAACAGAACGCACCCGGCAGGTTTCTGCCGGGTGCGCTGTCTTATTCAGTGCCCGAATCCTTGATTTTCCCTTTCATCTTCTGGTGTGACAAGGGATTTGCCTTTGCAGCAGTCCGCAGGGATTCGTTGTCGATATGGGTGTAGATTTCGGTGGTGTTCAGGTGTTCATGGCCCAGCACCTCCTGCACCGATTTCACGTCTACGCCGTTTTGTAGCATCAGCGTGGCGGCGGTGTGGCGCAGCTTGTGAGCGGAGTATTGGGAGGCGTCCAGCCCGGCCATGGAGAGGTATTTCTTCACCAGATGATGGACGGTGGACCGGCTGATGCGGTTGTTCTGCCCGGAGAGGAACAGGGCGTCCGCCGACTTGCCGCTGACGTTCCGCCGGGTCTGTAGGTAGGCCCGCAGGGCGTCCTTACAGGCGTCGTTGAGATATACCACCCGCACCTTATTGCCCTTGCCCAGCACCCGCAGGTGATCGTCCTGTATGTCGCTCAAATTCAGCCCCGTCAGCTCGGAGATACGCAGCCCACAGTTCAAAAACAGCGTCAGAATGCAGTAATCCCGCTCCCGGTGGGCGCCGTCCACGGCGTCCAGCAGGGAAATGGACTCCTTCAGCGTCAGATAGTGGGGGAGGGACTTCTTGGCCTTGGGGGCGTCAATGTCCTTGCAGGGATTTTCCTCTAATTGGTGGGTTTTATTGCATAAATAGTTGAAAAATGACCGAATTGTAGCCAATTTTCTGGCGCGAGACGCGGCATTCAGCCCTTTATCGGAGATGTCACTATTGTGAAATCTTTCACGTTCACGGCTTAAATAGGTGAGATACCCGTAAATATCTGTTAAGGTAATTGCCTTTACAAAGGGGAGATCTACGTCCATGATGGAGATTTCCGACAGTTCCTTGTCCCGCAGCGCAGGATCACGAAGCTGCTTGAGATACCGGAAGAAATTCCGCATGTCCAAAAAGTATTCATCCACCGTGCGGCTGCTGTGGGCCTTGATGGTCTCATGGTAGGACAAAAACTCCGACAGAATCGGCGGCGACTCCAGACGATAATCGACAGACAAATGAATCACTTCCTAATGACAGAATGGAACGCTGCAGCCGCAGCGGACAAGCAAATAGAGGAATTAGATGTAAAGCAATGCGACGCAGCATAGGCCCACATCGACAGCTGGCAGACAGTATCAAGCGAAGACCGCAGCACAATGAGTGAAAGGCGTATACCGGGGCCAAACGATCGCAAGAGGCCGTTTTTGCCGTTTACCCCCTAAAATACCCTGAACCTCCCACTCCGAATTGAACAAAATTTTTATTTTGTTCAATTTTGTTCGTGGCCGGGAGGGTCTACCCTGCCTTGGCTCTTGCGGACAGTATACCACAGTTGTGCGAATTTGGGAAGTGCTGCTATGGCTGCGCCTACCGTACCTTGCCGACAAAACTGAACAAAATAGCGGTTCTTGTTCAAAACTGAGGAGAAAAGGTATTCCACGAAGCCGTCAGCAGCCACGCAAACGGCAGCGCACTGTAAAGCGCCATCTCACAAAACGGTCTGCGAGACTGGTCTCTCTCGCCCACTTCCCTTTCCCTTTCCAATTCTGGTTTTTCACATTGAAGATTGACATGACACATCTGATTCTGTATCATTCTTAATGAGCCTGAAGGGTGCTTAACGGCAGCAGAGCTGCGTCCGTGAGTGCTGAACTGGATTGCTCTTCTTTTTATGCCATCAGGCGTATCGTTTTGAAAGCTCATTCGGGGTCAATCTTGTGGTTTCATGATTTACTGCTTGTATTTTCCGTTACATTATGGTATTATCTGCCATAGATACGGAGCCGATACAGTGTATTTCGGCACAGTCCGGGGTCCTGTCAGAAGTCGACTCCGTATCTCTTTACACAGGGGGTTTTTCATGTATATGGGCCTTATTACGTTGATTCTGGCGGGCATCGCCGTGAT
>CAMOSU010000146.1 GCA_946625125.1 uncultured Clostridia bacterium | reverse complement strand
CACGAGCACGGCGGGGCAGCCCACGCCGAGGCAGCGCTTGCAGCCGATGCACTTGGCGGTATCGACGCTGCACTTGCCGATGTTATGCTTGATCCGCTTGATCAGCAGGCAGGGACGGCGGGCAATGATGGCGGCGGGAACCTGGGAGGCCAGGGCGTCCTGCACGGCCTGCTCCATGGCCTTCAGATCCTGGGGGTCCACAATGATGACGTTCTTGTAGCCGTAGGCCTTGAGAATGTCCTCGATCTTCAGGGCCTCGGCAATCTCCCCCTGGAGGTTGAAGCCGGTGCCGGGGTTGTCCTGGTGGCCGGTCATGCCGGTGATGGAGTTGTCCAGCACCACGGGGATCAGATTGCCGGCGTTGTAGATGATCTCGGCGGCGCCGGTCATGCCGCTGTGGAAGAAGGTGGAGTCGCCCAGAACGCCGAAGACCTTCTTGTCGGTGACGCCCGCGGCCTCAAAGGCCTTGGCCATACCCATGGCCACGGAGAAGCCGCCGCCCATGCAGACCACGCTGTCCAGGGCGTTCAGGGGGGCGGAGCCGCCCAGGGTGTAGCAGCCGATGTCGCCGGCGATGACGAAGTCCTTATGCTTGGACATGGTGTAGAAGAAGCCTCTGTGGGGGCAGCCGGGGCAGAGGGCGGGAGGACGGGACACGGCCTGGACGCCCACGTCGGTGACGGGAGCCTTCTCGCCGAAGACCCGCTCCCTGACGATCTGCGGATTCAGCTCATAGAGATTGCCGATGAGCTCCTTGCCCACGCAGGGGATGCCGGCGGCCTTGATCTGCTCTTCCATAAAGCCGTCCAGCTCCTCCACCACGTAGAGCTTTTCCACCTTGGAGGCAAAGTCCCGCACCAGGTCCATGGGCATGGGGTTGGTAAGACCCAGCTTCAGGAAGGAGGTCCCCTCGGGGAAGGCGTCCTTGGCGTAGTAGTAGGCAATGGAGGCGGTGACGACGCCGATCTTGCCGTCCCCCAGCTCCACCTTGTTCAGCGGGCTGGTGCAGCCGTAGGCGGCCAGCTTCTTCAGGTTCTCCTCCAGCTTGGGATGGTTGCGGTAGGCGTTGGCGGGAGCGGAGATGTACTTCCGGGTGTTGCGGACGTAGGGAGGTACCTCCTTCTCCACCCGCTGGCCGAAGGTGACGATGCTCTTGGAGTGGGCTACCCGGGTGGTGGTCCGGAAGAGCACGGGCATATCAAACTGCTCGGAGATTTCGTAGGCAGCCTTCAGAAAGTCCAGACATTCCTGGGAATCGGAGGGCTCCACCATGGCAATCTTGGCGGACTTGGCATAGTAGCGGTTATCCTGCTCGTTCTGGGAGGAGTGCATGCTGGGATCGTCGGCGGAGACAATGACGAAGCCGCCGCTGACGCCGTTGTAGGCCGCGGTGAAAATGGGGTCCGCCGCCACGTTGACACCCACATGCTTCATGGCGCAAAGGCTGCGAACGCCGGCGATGCTGGCGCCGTAGGCAACCTCCGTGGCAACCTTCTCGTTGGGAGCCCACTCGCAGTAGAGGGCGTCCTTGTATTTGGGGAGGTTCTCAAAGATCTCGGTGCTGGGGGTTCCGGGGTAGGCGGAGCAGACCTTTACGCCGGCCTCGTAGGCGCCTCTGGCAATGGCTTCATTGCCGGAAAGCAGTTGTCGATCCAATGTAATGACCACCTTTCTGAATCTAAAGCGGGTTTTTGTGTATTACGAACAAAAATATTATAAAATAATACTTGCAAACTGTAAAGATTAAACTTATAATAGCAGTATTAGATTTACTTATTTTCCGTGAAAAAAAGAACAGATTAGAGGTTTTACTTATGACGATACAGCAGGTGCTCTATGTTTTGGAAATCGCCGCCCGGGCCAGTGTATCCCAGGCGGCCCAGAAGCTCTATCTCTCCCAGTCCGCCCTGTCCCAGCAGCTTCGGCGGCTGGAGGAGGAGCTGGGCTACGCCCTGTTCTCCCGGACGTCCAACGGCCTGCAGCTCACCCCGGAGGGGCAGCGCTTCTGCGACCAGGCGGCTCCCGTGGCGGAGCGCTGGTCGGAGTTCTGCAAGGCCGTGCAGAAGCAGGAGCAGGCGGAGCAGCTTCGGCTGCGGCTGGGCATCGGCTCCCGGGTCTACTCCAACGAGCTCTTCTCTCACATCATGGAATACTTTGAGTCCAGACCGGAAATCGAGATCACCTTTGTCACCGAGGCCGGGCAGGACGTGGTGGAGGCTCTGCGAAAGGGTGAGCTGGACCTGGCTCTGGACCGGCTGCCCATGGAGGAGCCCCAATCGGACAGCGGGGATCTCTTTGCCTGCCAGCTCATCCGGGAGCGGCAGTGCGTCCTGCTGGGGAAGGACGATCCCCTGGCCCAACGGGACTCCCTGTCCTTCCGGGATCTCCAGGGCTGCACCATGATCTCCGGGCTGGAGGACTCCGCCGAGGACCGCTCCATGCGCTCCGCCATCCGGAAGTACCACATCACCGTCAACCGGGTCTTCCGCTCCGACGGCATTGATACCAGCATGCGCCTGGTGCGGGAGGGCATGGGGGTCTCCCTGGGGCCGGCCTCCTTCGCGGACTATTTCCGGGTCCGGGCGGTGCCTCTGGAGCCGGAGACCTGGGTCAGCCTCCAATTCATCTGCCTGCAATCCAGTCTCAAGCGGGGGGAAATCAAGCGCTTCCGGGATTATCTCACTGAGCTCTGCCGGGAGCGGGCGGAACAGCGATAGACGGAAAAAGGACCGGCGCGGGACTGCGCCGGTCCTTCTTTTTTATTGTTCGGAGGGATAGTCGGACTTGCCGGTGATCTTCCGCTTGATGATCCGGCCCACGCGCTTGAGGGCGTAGGGTCCCACCAGCTTCATCATCTCCTCGGCGGTGTGCATTTCACTGCAGGCCGGGAGGTCTCTGCTCAGGTGGATGGCGTCAAACTCGCAGCGGGTGGTGCAAAGGCCGCAGCCCACGCACTTGTTGAAGTCCACGGTGGTGGCGCCGCACTTCAGGCAGCGGGAGGCCTCCTTCTTCACCTGCTCCTCCGTCAGAGGCAGCCGCAGGTCGGAGAAGCTGGCTCTGGGATCACCGGGCTTCAGGCCCGGGGCCTGCCGGGGCGCGTTGTCGTAGGAGTCCACCCGAATGTCCTGCTTGTCCAGCTCCGGGAACTGCCGCAGATCCCGGCCGATGGTGAGACTCTGGCCGGGGTGGACAAAGCGGTTCAGGCTCACCATGGCCTCCCGCCCGTCGGCAATGGCGTCGATGGCGAAGCGGGCGCCGTGGAAGATGTCGCCGCCTACGAAGATGTCCGGCTCCGCGGTCTGGAGGGTGACGGGGTCCGCCTCAGCGGTGCCGTTGCGCCGGAGCGCCACCCTGCTGCCCTTCAGAAGCTCGCCCCACCGGGCGCTCTGGCCGATGGCCATGAGAACGTTTTCGCAGGAAACGGTAAGGGTGTCGTTTTCGTCGTAGACGGGAGCGAAGCGGTGCTGGGCGTCATAGACCCGGGTGCAGCGCTTGAAGACCACGCCGGTGACTTTGCCGTTTTCGCTGAGGACCTCCTTGGGACCCCAGCCGTTGAGAATTTCAATCTTCTCCTCCAGGATCTCCGCCACCTCGTCCTTGGCGGCGGGCATTTCCTCCCGCTGCTCCAGGCAGAGCATGG
>CAMOSU010000145.1 GCA_946625125.1 uncultured Clostridia bacterium | reverse complement strand
GCCCCAGTGTGCGCACTGGGGCACCTCCCCTGCGAGCAGGGGAGGTTTTGCGGAGAGCTCCACAAATCCCGATTTGCCGCAAAAAAATGATTGACATTCGTCCTGGCGTTTCATATAATATAGCGGTAAAATGCGTTGAGGAAACGAGACCGGTCATTGAGACGGCAGCGAACGGGGGACGGTGGAAGCCCCGGCGTTTCAAATCCGGTCAGCCACTTCCGAGCGGCCCGCGAGGAGCGGGACGGGCGCTCCCGTTACAGAGCACAGAGACCAAATTAGGGTGGTACCGCGACACTTCGCCCCTATTCCGGGGTGGGGTGTTTTTTCATGTTGTGAGGCAACGATTCAGCAGCCCGTAGGGACCGAACTCGAAGAGTCACGAACTATGCCCACATCGACCCCAACTGTCAATTTTTGTCGGCCAGCGTGGGCGGATGCGGGCATCCGCCCCTACGAAGAGGGGGACGACTGAACAGATGCGTTGTGAGAAAAACGCGGACGGCGAAGCGCCGTCCCTACAATAGAAATTGGAGGTAAACAATGGCAAAATATCACGGCTTAAACGAACTGCGGGAGATGTTTCTCTCCTACTTTGAGAGCAAGGGGCATCTGCGGCTGCCCTCCTTCTCTCTGATCCCCCAGAACGACAAGAGCCTGCTGCTCATCAACTCCGGCATGGCCCCCATGAAGCCCTACTTCAAGGGCGAGGTGGAGCCCCCCCGCCGCCGGGTCTGCACCTGCCAGAAGTGCATCCGCACCGGCGACATCGAGAACATCGGCAAGACCTCCCGCCACGGCACCTATTTTGAGATGCTGGGCAACTTCTCCTTCGGCGATTACTTCAAGAAGGAGGCCATTCACTGGTCCTGGGAGTTTTTGACCCAGGTCTGCGGCCTGGAGGCCGACCGGCTCTACCCCTCCATCTACGTGGACGACGACGAGGCCTTTGAGATCTGGAACAAGCAGGAGGGCATCCCCGCGGAGCGGATCTTCCGCTTCGGCAAGGAGGACAACTTCTGGGAGCACGGCTCCGGCCCCTGCGGCCCCTGCTCGGAGATCTACTACGACCGGGGCGAGAAGTACGGCTGCGGCAAACCTGGCTGCACCGTGGGCTGCGACTGCGACCGCTACATGGAGGTCTGGAACAACGTCTTCTCCCAGTTTGACAACGACGGCCACGGCAACTACTCCGACCTGGCCCAGAAGAACATCGACACCGGCATGGGCCTGGAGCGTCTGGCGGTGGTCTGCCAGGACGTGGACTCCCTCTTTGACGTGGACACCGTCATGAACATCACCAGAAGGGTGACGGAGCTCACCGGGGCCTCCTACGGCCAGAGCCACAAGACCGACGTGAGCCTGCGGGTCATCACCGACCACATCCGCTCCGCCACCTTCATGATCGCCGACGGCGTCCTGCCCTCCAACGAGGGCCGGGGCTACGTGCTGCGCCGTCTGCTCCGCCGGGCCGCCCGCCACGGCAAGCTGCTGGGGGTGGACAAGCCCTTCCTCTTCGAGGTGGTGGACACCGTGGTCCATGAGAACGAGGGCCACTATCCCTATCTCCGGGAGCGGCAGAGCTTCATCACCAAGGTCATCAAGTCCGAGGAGGAGACCTTCCTGAAGACCCTGGACGGGGGCTTGAAGATCTTCTCCGAGATGCTGGAGGCCCACAAGGCCGCGGGCGAGACCGTCTTCTCCGGCGAGGACGCCTTCAAGCTCTCCGACACCTACGGCTTCCCCCTGGATCTCACCGTGGACATGGCCGAGGAGGCCGGCATGAGCGTGGACCAGGAGGGCTTCAAAAAGCTCCTCCAGGAGCAGAAGATCCGGGCCAGAGAGGCCCGGAAGAAGCTGGGCGACCTGGCCTGGGAGGGCATTGACCTGGGCCTGGACAACACCCCCACCGAGTTCACCGGTTATGAGAAGAACGAGGACGAGGCCCGGGTTCTGGCCGTGGTGGTGGACGGAGAGCTCTCCGGCGCCATTGCCGGAGGCGAGGACGGCATTCTTGTGCTGGACAAGACCCCCTTCTACGCCGAAATGGGCGGCCAGACCGCGGACCGCGGCACCATCACCCTGGGCGAGTCCGTCTTTGAGGTCCGCAACGTCCTGAAGGACAAGGGCGGCAAGTATCTCCACCACGGCCATCTGGTCAGCGGGGAGATCAAGACCGACGACAGGGTGCATGCCGCCATTGACGTCAATCGCCGCCAGGCCATTCGCCGGGCTCACTCCGCCACCCACATGCTCCAGGCGGCTCTGGAGGCCGTGCTGGGGGATCACTGCCACCAGGCAGGCTCTCTGGTGGAGCCCGACCACCTGCGCTTTGACTTCACCCACTTCTCCGCCGTGACCCCCGAGGAGCTGGCGGAGGTGAACCGCCGGGTCATGGAGATGATTCTGGCGGGCTATGAGGTGGAGACCCTGGTGCTGCCCATCGAGGAGGCCCAGAAGCTGGGAGCCACCGCCCTCTTTGGCGAGAAGTACGGCGACATCGTCCGGGTGGTGAAGATGGGTCCCTCCCTGGAGTTCTGCGGCGGCACCCATCTGGACAACACCGCCAAGGCGGGCCTGTTCCGCATCATCTCCGAGGGCTCCGTAGCCTCCGGCGTCCGCCGGATCGAGGCCATTACCGGCCCCGCGGTGCTGGAGGAAATGGACCGCTTCCAGAAAACCCTGATCAAGGCCGCCGAGACTCTGAAAACCAGCCCCGGCGAGCTGATCCACAAGGCGGAGGCCACCGTCAACGAGCTCAAGGAGCTGCGGCAGAGGATGGAGGCCATGAAGGACAAGCTGCTCTCCGGGGAGATCAACCAGTTTATGATCTCTGCCAAGGACCTGGCAGGGCTCAAGGTCCTGACGGCCATCCGCAACGGCGTCAGCGTCCCCGACCTCCGGAAGCTGGGGGATATGCTTCGGGATAAGGAGCCCGCCCTGGTGGCGGTGCTCGCCTCCGTCAACGAAGATAAGATTTCCATTCTGGCAGTCTGCGGCAAGTCCGCCGTGGAGCACGGCATCAAGGCCGGTCTGCTGGTGAAGGAGGTCTGCGCCGCCTGCGGCGGCTCCGGCGGCGGCAAGCCTGACTCCGCCATGGGCGGCGGCAAGGACGCCCTGAAGCTGGATGACGCTCTGGCCATCGTGGATGATTACGTGCTGAAAAACGTGAAGTAAGGAGCAAGCGGTTTTTTCGACTCCGCTCAAAATGACGCTCTGAAACAGGAGGAACCAATATGAACGACTGCCTTTTCTGCAAGATCATTGCCGGGGAGATTCCCTCCAGGAAGGTCTACGAGGACGAGCTGTGCTTCGCCTTCTATGACATCTCCCCCCTGGCCCCCACTCACTTCCTGGTGGTACCGAAAAAGCACCTGGCCTCCGCCGCCGAGATCGGTGAGGAGGACGCGGCCCTGGTGGGTCACATCTACGCCGTCATTGCCAAGCTGGCCCGGGAGCTGGGCTTCGCTGAGGGCTTCCGGGTGGTGACCAACTGCGGGGCCATTGCCGGTCAGACCGTCCATCACCTGCACTTCCACGTTCTGGCGGGCCGGGAGCTGGGCTCTTTCAATTAACAAAACCAAGGGCTGCCTCCGGGCAGCCCTTAGCGCTTTGAATTGCCAAAGCTCGGGATTTGTGGAGCTGCCTCCGTAGGGGGCGGCGTCCTCGACGCCCCGAACGT
>CAMOSU010000144.1 GCA_946625125.1 uncultured Clostridia bacterium | reverse complement strand
TTCGACAGGCTGGTGCGGATCGGGCGGGCAGATTGCCCGCGCTACAGTTATACAACTCGGGGTTTGTCTAATTGTAGTGCCGGCAATCTGCCGGCCCAATCCGCTCCTGCTTACCCTTACAGCCGGCAGATTGCCGGCACTACAGACTTACAAATCCGAATATGTTGATTTCTTTCCGGCTGCGTCCCAAGCGCGGCGGCTCGATTGACAAAGGGGCCCCGTTCTGCTATAATACCGGGGTAAAAGCGATCCCGGAAGGGGGGAGGCACTGTGGCGAAGCTCTGGCAGAGGCTCTGGCCCTGGCTGACGGTGGCCGCCGCAGCGGCGGCCCTATCCCTGACCCTGGGCTGCCCCGTCCGGCAGCTCACGGGGCTGGGCTGCCCCCTCTGCGGCTATAGCCGGGCCCTGCTGCGGGCGGCGGCTCTGGATTTTCCCGCCGCCTTCCGCTTCCATCCCCTGTGGCCTCTGCCCATCCCGGCCCTGGCCCTGGGCGCCTGGCTCTCCCGCCGCCGCCCGGGGGCGGAGAAATGGCTGCTCTGGGGCCTGCTGGCCCTGTTTCTGGCGGTCTGGCTCCTGCGCCTGCTCTCCGGCGATCCCGTAATTCATCCGTGAGCATACGGAGGTATATCCACTCAAAAAAGAAAGGAAGGAACTGAAATGATCCCCAATTCTGAGCTTCGGGCCCGCGCCCGGCAAAACCTCGGCAATTCCATCTTCCACAACAACTGGCTCACCGCCCTGGCCATGTGTCTGGTGGGCAGCGTCATCGCCAACTTCTTCCCCCTGATCCTCATGGGGCCGGTGTCCTTCGGCCTGTCCGTGGCCTTTCTGAAAAAGGCCCGGGGCAGCGAGAAGTTCGACTTCAACGACCTCTTTCTGGGCTTTGACCGCTTCGGTGAGACCCTGGTGCTGGGCCTGATGCAGGCGCTGATCCCCTTCCTCTGGGGCCTGATCCCCATTGTGGGCATTATCTTCAGCATCCGCAAGAGCTTCAGCTATGCCCTGGCCTTCTACGTCAAGGTGGACTACCCCGACACCGACTGGCGCGGCTGCCTGGACCGCTCCGCCGAGATGATGGAGGGACATCGCTGGGAGCTGTTCTGCCTGCAGCTGAGCTTCATCGGCTGGGCCCTGCTGGGCGCGCTGGCCTGCGGCATCGGCACCCTCTGGGTGGAGCCCTATCAGACGGCTGCCGTGGCGAACTTCTATGAGGCCCGCCGCCTCTCCGGCGACGCCCCCGCCATGTAAGGAACCAAATACAGATCAAAAACGCCCTGTCCGCGGACAGGGCGTTTTTTGATGGGCTGGGCTTAATTCACCTTGTACAGATAGAGCTTGTAGCCGGTGGAGCTGTAGCAGCGGAAGAGGTTGGAGTTGAAGCCCAGATAGTAGCTGGTGGCAGAGCGGCTGCGCATCCGCACCGCGCCGGAGGACAGGGACAGGGTCCACTGGGCGGCGGTGCCGGAGTAGGTGGTGGAGGTGGTGAGCCCCTTGGCCTTGTAGGTCAGATAGTTGGCGGAGCCCTTCATCTTAAAGTAGTAATAGGAGCCGGTCTTGCCCACGGTGTAGACATAGCTGTCGGAGACCCCGGAGAGGGTGCTGCCGCTCCTGGTGATGCCCGCGGCGGAGAGAGTCTTGGCGCCGGAGCTGGAGCCCAGGGTGGTGGAGGTCACGGAGCCGGAGGCGTCCAGCACATAGTAGGTGGAGCCGTTGACGCCCACCAGCACGTAGTTCCCGGTCCAGTCGGAGGGAGCGGAGCTCACCAGAGTGGCGGTGCTGCCGGCGGCGGAGGAGCCGCCGGAGGAGGAGCTGCTGCCCCAGGTGACCACGGCGGAAAGATTCTTGCTGGCGGTGACGGTGTAGGTTTTGGAGCTGCCGGAGGCAGACAGGCTCACGGCGGAGCCGTTGACGGTGACGCCGGAGACGGTGGAGCCGCTGGCGGGGGTGAAGGTGAACTTCACGGAGGTTCCGGAGGCCACGGAGGCGCCGCTGGAGATGGCGCTGCCCCCGGCGGTGACGCTGACGGTGCCGGAGCCGGTGCTGGCGGAGGACTTGCCCCAGGAGACGGTGTAGGTGGTGCTGCCGCCGCCGGAGCCGCTGCCGGAGGAGCCCGTCGCAGCCATGCCGGAGGGGGTGGTCATGTCGGTGGGCACGGACTTGCCGAAGATCAGCCAGGCGTACTCGGGGTAGTCAATGAAGACGTTCCGGTTGCCCTGGATGCCCTGGACCACGTCGTTGCGGCCCATCTCCCAGGTGTCCACGGGGTCGGATTTGCACCAGCTCAGAAGCAGGTCGGTGCTCTGGATCACGTCGGTGAGATTGCTCTCGCCCCAGCGGACGTAGCAGTACAGCAGGATCCGGGCCACGTCGCCCTTGACGCTGTCCAGGGGCTCAAAGTAGGAGGAGGTATAGTAGCCGCCCACGGTGCCGGCGCTGGTCTTGGCGGTGGAATAGCTGCCGCCCCGGACGTAGCCGTAGGGCAGGTTGCCCCGGGTGGAGTTCACCTTCACATCGGCGGGACGGACGTGGTGCAGGTCGGAGCCGCAGTTGGAGGTGGTGAAGCTGCCCAGGCTCTGGGGCCATACGTGCTCCCGGTTCCAGGTCTTGCCGCTGTCCCAGGTGCCGGAGACGGCGTTGGAGGTGTAGAACAGGGTCATCTTGGAGGAGGAGCCCGCCTTGGCGTCGGAGTATTTGCTGTAGGTGGTGAGATTGGAGTAAGTGGTCTTGGTGCTGTGGGTGCTGGTCATCAGGGTGGCCAGGCTGGTTTTCAGGGCCGAAGCGCTTTTGGCGCTGAGGGTGGCGTAGCTGTAGCTGCTGCTGTAGTAGGCGCTGGCCTTGGTGCTCAGAGCCGTGCAGGTGACGCCCCGGGTGCCGGGATTGTAGGAGAAGCTGGCCGCCTCAGCCGGAGGCAGCAGGGAGAACAGGGAAACCATCATCAATAGGACCAGGGTGCCGCAGAGGATGCGCCGAGCTTGCTTCATTGTAGTCTCTCCTTTATGATTATTCACTCCACATGGTGGATATATTCAAAGAATACCACAAAACACGGAGAGCCGTCAAGAAAGAAAACGTGGAGATTCTGAGAAAAAATAAGGAAAAACGCGGTCCGGGCATCCCGGACCGCGTAATGGATATGGTTTTTTTTACAGACCCATCTCCTGCTTGACCTCACCGAAGCACTTGACCACGAAGTCAATGTCCTCCTTGGTGTGACCGGCGGAGAGCTGGGTGCGGATGCGGTCCTTGCCCTTGGGCACCACGGGGTAGCAGAAGGCCACCACGTAGACGCCCTTCTCCAGCATCCGGCGGGAGAACTCGTGGGCCACCTTGGGATCGTAGAGCATCACGGGGACGATGGGGTGCTCGCCGGGCAGCAGATCGAAGCCCAGCTTCTCCATCTCGGCGCGGAAATAGCGGGCGTTCTCATGGACCTTGTCCCGCAGGGCGGTGGAGCTCTCCAGCAGATCCAGGGTGGCGATGGTGGCGGCGCAGATGGCGGGGGCCACGGTGTTGGAGAAGAGGTAGGGACGGCTCTTCTGACGGAGCAGGTCCACGATGGGCTGACGGGCCGCGGTGTAGCCGCCGGAGGCGCCGCCCAGGGCCTTGCCGAAGGTGCCGGTGATGATGTCCACCCGGCCCATGACGCCGCAGTACTCCGCGGTGCCCCGGCCATGCTCGCCCATGAAGCCCACGGCGTGGGAGTCGTCCACCATCACCAGGGCGTCGA
>CAMOSU010000143.1 GCA_946625125.1 uncultured Clostridia bacterium | reverse complement strand
CTCGAAGTAGGGCTGGGTCAGCTTGACGAGCTCCACGGCCTTCTTCTTGGCGCCGTCGATGGTGTAGGGCTCGTTGCAGACCACGCTGATGACGAAGCTGCGGTTCTGGAGCTGGACCACGCCCATGGTGCAGACGCAGGTGTCGGACTCCACGTCGTGGATGAAGCCATAGCGGATGCCCTCGCCGGTGAGGCCGAGATCGATCTCCGGGTTCTCCGCCGGGGTCAGCAGAATGTCCAGCATCTGCTTGGAGGCGGCCTCGCTCACCAGCTTGCCGGTGCAGAGCAGGTTCAGAAGCTCCGCGGTCTGCTGGGCGGTGACGTAGTTCTTCTTGCCGCTGGAGCCGGTGAGGGGGCGGTTGAAGCCCAGCTGCAGCCCGTTGGCCACGGCAAAGGCCTTGACGTTATCGCGGCCCTTGGCGGCATCGCCCCCGCCCACCTTCTCGGTGAGGCGGTCGGCGGCATAGGTATCGTTGCCGGTGATCATGGCCTTGACGTCCTCCAGCACGTCGTCCAGCACCAGGGTGCCCTCCTGGGCCTGCTGGAAGACGGTGCCCATAATGAACACCTGGGCCATCCGGTTTGCGGTCATCCAGTCGTCAATCTTGCACTTGGCGGTGGAGCTCACCTTGGTGCCCTTGGCGGGATCGATGACCATGACCTGCCACTCGCTGGCCAGCCCGCTGAGAGAATCGTCCAGAGCGGCCTTGAGGCCCTCCTGGTCGATGTCCTTCAGATCCACGGGGACCGGAGGGTTGGTCTGGATGGGGTTGGTATTGGTGCCGGTGCTGGAGCCGGTGGAGCCGGGCTGGTTGGAGTCTCCGGTCTGGACCACTTCATTGGAGGCCAGATGGGAATCGGTGTTCTTGGGCTCCTCACTGCCGGATTTGTTGACAAACAGGATCACGATGCACAGCACCGCAGCCAGGACCAGCATACAGATGGTAACGCCGAGGAAAATATCGGGCTTCTTGGTTTTCATTGCATTTCCACTCCAATTCACAGAATTTCTCTGGAAAGACGCGGGCGGTTCTGCGCCGGGGCCCGCGGTCATAGAATATGGGGAGGCTGATCCTGCCCCGTTTACAGAGCTTATTTTAGCACAAAAAAAGCGGTTCGTCAATGGTTTTCCCGAAACAGGAGGTAAAATGCGAAATTCTGTTGTTTCCGCGCTGATCGCGGCGCTGGTTTGGGCCCTGCTGCCCCTGCTGAGCCTGGGGACGGGGGGGCTGCCCGCCCACCCCGGCTCTGTTTCCGCCCCTCCGCCCGCCCAGACAGAGGGCCAGGAGCCGCCGGAGGACCCGCTGCCCCAGCCCGTCTCCGGCTTCGACGCCGGATACCGGCTGCCGGTGCTGCGGGAGGGCCGGACAGAGTCCATGCCTCTGGACCGCTATCTCACGGGGGTTCTGCTCTCAGAGCTGCCCGCCTCCTTCTCTGACGAGACCCGGAAGGCCCAGGCCGTGGCCTGTCGGACCTACGCCCTGCGGAGCTGCGCCCATCCCCGGCACGAGGGGGCGGCGGTCTGCACCGACTCCGTCTGCTGCCAGGGCTGGCGGGACCCGGACAGCGTATCCCCTGCCCTCCTGGCCCAGGCGGAGGCCGCGGTGCGGGCCACGGACGGTCTCTGCATCCGCTATCAGGGGGCTCTCATTGACGCCACCTTCTTCTCCTGCTCCGGCGGCAGGACCGAGGACGCCGCCGCGGTCTGGGGCAGCGAGCTCCCCTATCTGCGCTCCGTGGAAAGCCCCGGGGAGGAAATGGCCGCTCATTTCAGCGACGAGCTTCGGCTCCCTCTGGAGGACTTCCGGGCGCGGCTGCTGGAGCTGGACCCGGAGGCGGAGCTCTCCGGCGACCCCGCCGGGTGGATTGGAGACCTCCGCGAGACCCCGGGGGGCGGGGTGGACGAGATCCTTCTGGGGGGCCGTCCCTTCCGGGGGACCCAGCTGCGCAAGGCCTTTCAGCTGCGGTCCACCGCCTTCACCCTGAGGCTGAACACCCAAGAGGCGGTGTTCACCACCAGGGGCTTCGGCCATCGGGTGGGCATGAGCCAATACGGGGCGGAGGCCATGGCCCGGGCGGGGAACGATTACGTCACCATTCTGAAATGGTATTACAGCGGGGTGGATATTCTCCCGGAAGCCCCGTAATAGCAGGGCCCCGCGCCCTTTCCGGGCGCGGGGTCCGATTCAGCATTCCTCCCGGCCCTCGATCAGGTCGGGGTCCTTCTGCGCGGTTTCGTGCAGGGTGCAAAGCCCGGCGTTGTAGCGCTCAATGGTCATCCGGCAGCGGTTCAGGTCCGCGTGTCCGGGGTTTTTGGGGTCCTGGCGGCAGAGCACGCACTCATGGCAGATGGAAAAGAGCCTGCAGGACTCGCACTCCACCGGCTGAAGACGGTTCCGGGCCAGCCGCTTGGTCTCCTCCCAGGCGGCGCGAAAGCCCACGTCCTGGACCCGGATATCGTTGCGGAAGTCGAAGCAGGGCGACATCCGTCCGTCCCAATGGATCACAAAGGAGGTGGTGCCGGAGCCGCAGCGCATGCCCTTACAGTTCGGATCATCCGGCAGCAGGGCAGGCAGCTCCCGGATGGGTTCATTCTGGAACAGGGTCCGATGCTCCGCGAGGTAGAGCTCCCTGGTCTTGGCGATGATCTCCTCCTGGGACAGACTGAACTGGTCCATATGACGGCCCGTATCCTCGTTGGGCTCAGAGAGCTCCATCACATAATTGACCCGCAGCTTCAGGCCCCGGGCAACGCGGATCATCTCCACCAGCTCGTCCATATTGTAGCGGCTCAGGGTGATGGCGATCACCGTCAGAAAGCCCGCGTCCCGCAGCTTGGTGATGTTCTCCAGCACCTTGGCGTAGGCCCGGTGTCCGGTACAGCGTTCATAGCCCTCCTCGGAGGCGCCGTAGAGGGTGATGCGGAAGCCGGCGGGAGGTCTGCGGCGGAAGCGCTCGATGTCCGCGTCCGTCAGGGTAAAGGCGTTGGTATTGACCGTGACGATGACGCCGCGATCCAAAAGATGATCGTAGATCTCCCAGAAGCCCGGGTGAAGCATACATTCGCCGCCGGTGAGCACGGTGTAGAGCATACCGGCCTCCACCGCCTCGTCGGTGATTCGGTTCCACTGCTCTGCCGTCAGCTCCCTCCGCTCCCCCATCTGTGCAGGGGTCAGGTGGACGTAGCACATTTTGCAGTCCAGGGTGCAGCGGGGCGTCAGCTCATAAAAGGGGGAAACCGGGATTTGCTTGCTTCTCCATATCCTTTTATTCTGCTCCGAAAGGAACTTGTTGTGTTCTGGCATACGATCATCCTCTTTGTCTTGGTTTTGGCTCTGCGGGGGCTCATTGCCCGGACAGAGATCGCCGGGCCCGCCGAATCCCGCTGGGAAACGGTCGGGCCCGGTTTTCTGGGGGATTACAGACAGTTGTCGAAGTTGTAATTATCGGTCTTGTTGTAAGCGCAGACGCCGCCGTCTTCACCGACGACAGTATTCGGCTGGCTCTTCTTGGTGGTGGACTCTTCCGTCTCTTCGCTGGGAGTCTCACCGGAAGCGGAGATAACGTCCTTCAGATCAAACTTCTGAATCTCGACAATGGGCTGCTCGAACTTCATGCCTGTGTTTGCTCCTTTCTTAGAATTTATCATTCACCCGACTGTACCTGCCAGCCGGAAGAACGAACCTCATAAGCTGTGGGCGCGCCTCAGTTCCGCCCGAAATTCATGTTGCCCGCGGCGTCCACGTACTTCAGCATGGCGTTCATCAG
>CAMOSU010000142.1 GCA_946625125.1 uncultured Clostridia bacterium | reverse complement strand
GCCGTCCCTACGGGCGGGCAGAAACGTCCCGTCCCTGTCATTCTGAGCGTAGCGAAGAATCCGTAACCCCCGTCCCCATTTTCGATGTTTTCAAATGGCAATTTGAAAACACCTCAATTTTCAATTCTCAATTCTCAATTCTCAATTCCCCGGGCGGGGAACGGCGGACGGCAAAGTGCCGTCCCTACAGGGGAACGGCGGACGATCAATGTACCGGGTGGAGGGACTTGAAGCAGGTGAGCAATTGAGGCAAGGGATTACGGTAAGGCGGATTCTTTCTTTGCGCCGGGTTTTCCGGGCTCTGGGGCTACTGCTTTGCCTTGGGGCGGCGCTGGGGGTCCTGGCCGGGAGGGTGCTGGCTGCGGAGGGAAGGGCGGAGCTCCCGGCGGGTCTGCCTTCGGAGATTGACCCGGAGGAGCTGCTGGAGGGGGTGGTGGACCCCCAGGCGGGGCTGCCGCCGGAGCTGGAGGGGGAGATCGGCGCCTACGACGGCGCTGTGGAGGGCTTTGGCAGCCGGGTCCTGGGACTGCTTGGTTCCACCCTGGGTCAGATCAAGGAACTGGGACTTCGGGAGGGCCTCCACAGTCTGGGCCTGATCCTGGCCTCGGCCCTGCTCTGCTCTCTGCTGGAGCAGAGCGACAGCGGACGGGGGGCCGTCCCCCTGGTGGGGGCCCTCAGCATTGCCGGGGCCTGCACCCGGCCCCTGGGGGCCATGATCCGCCTGGGAACTGAGACCATCGCCCAGCTTCACCGCTACACGGAGCTGCTGATCCCCTCCATGGGGACCCTGCTGGTCTGCTCCGGCACGCCCTCCGCCGCCGCCTCCTCCTCCCTGGGCTTGCTGCTGCTGGAGCTGCTGCTGTCCGCGGTGGACGGGCTTCTTGTGCCGCTGCTCTATCTGATGCTGGTGCTGTCGGTGGCGGAGTCCGCCCTGGGGGTGGAGCAGCTCGGCCAGCTCCGGGACTTTGTAAAGTGGCTGTCGGTGACGGGGGTGAAGCTCCTGCTCTGGGGCTATTCCGGGATCATGAGTCTCACGGGACTGGCCGCCGGGGCGGCGGACGCCCAGAAGCTCCGGACCCTCCGCTCCGCTGTCTCCGGGATGGTGCCGGTGGTGGGGAATCTGGTCTCCGAAGCCTCCGCCTCCCTCATGGGGGCGGCCTCCCTGCTGCGGACCGCGGCGGGGCTCTACGGCATGCTGGCGGTGCTGGGAATCTGCCTGAGTCCCTTTTTCCGCATCGGCCTGCAATACCTGCTGCTGAAGCTGGCGGGAGCCCTCTGCGGCCTCTTCGGGAAGGGAAGCCAGAGCCCCCTGCTCCAGAATCTCAGTCAGATCATGGGTCTGGTGCTGGCCCTGACGGGGATTGCCTGTCTGCTCTGCCTCATGATGCTGGTACTCTGTATACGGACGGTGAATGTATGAGCGCCATCAAGAGCTATCTGCTGCGGCTGATTCTCTGCGCCTTTCTGCTGAGTCTGGTGAGCGCCCTGCCCAAAAGCCGCCGGGTGGGGCAGGTGCTGAAGCTCTGCGGGGGCTGCCTGCTGATTCTCTGCGCCCTGGGGCCGCTGCTGCGGGTGGAGCTCTCCGCCCTGCCGGATCTGGTGACGGGGCTGAGCCGGAGCCAACGGCAGGAGCTGGCCCGGGAGCGGAACGAGGCCCTCCTGGCCCGGCTGGTGGCGGAGCAGACGGAGCAGTGGCTCCGGGCCAGGGGAGAGGCTCTGGGGCTGGCGGCGGAGTACGCCGTACAGACCCGGCCCGAGGCCGGGAGCTTCGTCCCGGATTCGGTGACGGTGACGGGGCAATGGACCCCGGAGCAGCGCCTGGTCCTCTCCCGTGAGATGGCCCGGGAGCTGGAGATTCCGGCGGAAAGGCAGAGGTGGCGGGAGGAATGAAGTGGAATCCAAAGGCCCTGACCAGGCTTCCGGCCCTGCTGGAGCGTTACAAGTACCCGGCGCTGATTCTGCTGGCGGGGCTGGCTTTGATGCTCTGGCCCTCGGGGAAGGGGGAGGCCCAGCCCCAGAGTCTCCCGGAGCCCGTCTCCACGGCGGAGACCCAGCTTTCGGAGCAGGACTACCGGGCTCAGACGGAACGGGAGCTGGAGCAGCTTCTCAGCCAGATCCAGGGGGCGGGGCGGGTCCAGGTGATGCTCACCCTGAAAACCGGCCCAAGCCAGCGCTATCAGACGGACCGAAGCCAGAGCCAGTCCGGGGAGGAGGGCCGCCTGAGCTGGGAGGAAAAAACCGTGATACTCAACCGGGGCAGCGCATACAATGAACCAGCGCTTGTAAGCACGGCCTACCCGGAATTCCAGGGGGCTCTGGTGGTGGCGGAGGGGGGAGACCTGCCCACGGTACGCTATCAGCTCTCCGCCGCTCTGGCCGCCCTGCTGGACCTGGGGGCCGATCAAATCACTGTGGTGAAAATGAAGTAAAGGGGAATGAACATGAAAGCGTGGAAACGAAATGCCATTGTGGCGGCCATCCTGATCCTGGTCTGCGGAGGAATCTATTGGAACTGGCGCTATGAGGAGGGCAAGGCGGTGGACCTGGTGTCCACACTGGACCAGGCAAAGCTCCTGGACGACGCCGCCCTGGTGCTGGCTCCCACCCAAGAGGACGCCGAGGCCCTGGCCCGGAGCGAGGCGGAGCTCCCCGCGGGGGAACAGACCTTCGCCCAGCTTCGGCTCAGCCGCCAGCAGAGCCGGGACAACGCGGTGCATCTGCTCCAGGAGACCATCTCCTACGCCGGGGAGGGGGAGGACCTGAGTGCCAGCACCCAGCGCCTGGACCAGATCGTGAAGCTGGCGCTTTCGGAGGCCTCTTTGGAGAGTCTGGTGATCTCCAAGGGCTTTGCCGACTGCGTGGCCTACATGCGGGAGGACGGCATGGACCTGGCGGTGGCCTCCCAGGGGCTCAGCGAGTCCGACGTGGCGGTGCTGACGGACCTGGCCCTGGCCCAGACGGATTACGACCTGTCCCAGATCAGAATTATCGAGGTAAATCAAAATTAGCGGTTGTATTTTTTCCAATTTGTGATACAATGTAAAAAAACCAGGTTTCGCACACACAAAGGAGGATAAGACCATGGCTGAGAACAAGGACTACATGACCAAGGAGCTGGAGCACGGCAGCGTTACCATCAGTGAGGAGGTTCTCACCACCATCACCCTGGCGGCTGTCCGGGACGTGGATGGGGTGGTGAGCCTGCGGAACGACCGCAAGGGCATTCACATCACCCTGGGAGACGAGCAGGTGGCCATCGAGTGCGCTCTGGTGGTGCTCTACGGTCACTCTGTTGTGGAGATTGCCAGGAACGTTCAGAACGCCGTCACCGGCGCGGTGGAGTCCATGACCGGTCTGAAGGTGGCCCATGTGGACGTGAACGTCAGCGGCATTTCCATGGGGAAGCAGGGATGAACGGAGCGCAGCGTATGACCAGATCTGCAGCCAGAGAAATCGCCCTTCATCTCATCTACGCCGCGCAGTGCACCGGCGAAAGCCCCCGGAGCCTCCTGGCCGAACGCTTTGAGGAGGAGTACTACAGCCTCCTGTCCGGGGAGAATCAGGTCTATGCCCAGCAGCCCGACGGGAAGCAGAGAGCCTACATCGAAGCGGCGGTGGAGGGGGTCTGTCAGCGCCGGGAGGAGCTGGAGGCCCTGCTGGCCAGGTATTCCATCGGCTGGAACGTGAGCCGCATCTCCCGGCTGGCCCGGGCCGCCATGGAGCTGGCCATGTTCGAGGCCCTCTATCTGGAGGACGTTCCCATGAACGTGGCCATCAACGAGGCGGTGAAGCTCTGCCAGAAGTACGAGGAGCCGGAGACCGTGGCCTTCGTCAACGGCATTCTGGGGGCCTTCTCCCGGGATCAGAGGCCGGAAGCATGATCTTTTTGGGCTTCGACACCAGCAATTACACCACCTCCCTGGCCGCCTGGGACGGGGCCGAGGGGGAGAACGTCTCCCGGCTTTTGCCGGTGAAGGCGGGAGAATTGGGCCTTCGCCAATCGGAGGCCCTGTTTTCTCA
>CAMOSU010000141.1 GCA_946625125.1 uncultured Clostridia bacterium | reverse complement strand
ATCGCCGCCGGCAAGCTGAACAAGTTCTACGAGGAGAACTGCCTGCTGCAGCAGGACTTCGTCCGCGCCGACCTGTTCCAGGGCTCCGTGGAGGGCTACATCGCCGACGCCGCCAAGAAGCTGGGCGGGAAGGTCAGCTTCGTCAAGGCCGTTCGCTTCGAGAAGGGCGAGGGCATTGAGAAGAAGGTGGAGGACTTCGCCGCCGAGGTCGCTGCCCAGATGAACATGGGCAAGTAATCCTCTGACAAAACCAAGCCCCGCGTTCCCATCCAGGAACGCGGGGCTTTCTGTTGGACGCGCAAAACGGGATTTGTGGAGTACCCGCAAGGGGAAGGCTTTGGGCGCGAAGTCTCGGCGTGACACATTGATCTATCTCACCGCGTAACGGAATCGTTCGATTTTCGTGAAGCCCATTTCCCGGAGGGCGGCTTCGGTTCTGGACTGGTCTGCGGCGTCGTTGAAGCCGGGGATCAGGGGGACCCGTACCCGCAGACGCTCCGGGGACAGGGTGGAGGCCAGGTATTCCAGGTTTTTCCGCAGCGGCCCCTGGGCTCTGCCGGTGTAGGCCAGGTAGACGGCGGGGTCCAGGGTCTTCACGTCGATGATGAAGGCGTCAAGAATCGCCGCGGCCCGGGCCACGGTCTCCGGCGGAACGTTCAGGCAGCTTTCGGCGGTGAAGCGCCAGCCCGGGCAGAGGGGCCGCAGAGCTTCGTAAAAGTCCAGGTGCAGCAGGCTTTCTCCTCCTCCGAAGCAGAGCCCGCCTCCCGTGGCCCGGAAATAGAGGTCGTCCGCCCGGGTTTTTTCATATAATTCCGCCGCTGTGACCCAAGTTGGGGCTTGCCGAAGCAGGCTTTTGTTGATACAATAGACGCAGGAAAGCGGGCAGCCGCTCCCGGCCGCCAGGGTGGTGACGCCCTCGCCGTCAATCTCCATCCGATGCCGGGCAAGGCCCAGCAGGGGATAGCGAGCTTCTTTCATCTGATCTTGCCTCCTTTGTCGTTCCCGGCGGTGCGGGGAATCCGCCCTTGGGTACTCGGGCTCAACGGACTTCGGTGGGCAGCTCCTCCGAGGTTTCGGGCAGACAGGCCACGTCCCCCTCCAGTTCATACGGCTCCGTCTGGGTGGGCAGGACCGCCAGCTCTCCCAACAGCTCCGGGACCTCTGCGGTGGGCTCCGTGCATTCGATTTTTCCCTCCACCGTCACGGGTTGGTCCTCCGTCTCCTGCGGGGAGGGCTGACTTGTGGGCTGGGGCAGGGTGTAGGAGCTGTCTGTGAGGTAATCTGTCGGCCCTTTGCCTCCTCCGGGCGTACAGGCCGCCAGGGACAGACTCAGTCCCGCCGCCACGGCGGCCACGACTGCGGTCTTCCCCAGACGGCGGCGCTTTTCCAGCTCTCGCTCCAGGTATTGCAGCTCCGCCTCGCATTTGGGGCAGGTCCCGGAGCAGTCGCCCTTGTAGCCGCATTCCCGGGTGACATAGGGAATGTCGTTCTCGTCGGCAATTTTCTTCCGAATCTGCTTGAGAATTTTACACTTGTTCTTGCCCTTCATTGCAATCGCCTCCTCGTTGTTGTTTTGACGATCCCAAGCCCAAAAGGTTCCGCGCAAATCGGGATTTGTCAATCCGTAGGGGCCGGCGTCCTCGACGGCCCGGACGGATCAGAGAACGGCACGTTCGGGGCGTCGAGGACGCCGCCCCCTACGGAGGCAGCTCCACAAATCCCAATCCTTCTGAAAGAGGTGCTTCCCATGCTGACTGAAAAGCTCTATGAAACCGATGCCTATCTGAAACACTTCGACGCCAGGGTTCTTTCCTGCGAGGCTGTGAACAAGGCTTACGCCGTCATTCTGGATCGGACCGCCTTTTACCCCGAGGGGGGCGGCCAGCCCTGCGACCTGGGGACCCTGGGGGACGCCCGGGTGCTGGACGTGCAGGAGCGGGAGGGCGTGATCTGTCATACCGTGGACGCCCCCCTCTCGGGTCAGGTATCCGGCTCCATCGACTGGGACCGGCGCTTTGACCTGATGCAGCAGCACTCCGGGGAGCATCTGGTCTCCGGCACCGCCCACCGGCTCTACGGCTGTGAGAATGTGGGCTTCCACATGGGGGCTGACATCATCACCATCGACTTTGACCGGGTGCTGAGCATGGAGGAGCTGAGCCGGGTGGAGGCCCTGGTAAACGAGGCCGTCTGGGCCAACCGGGAGACGCAAATCCGGTACTATGGGAGCGAGGCAGCCTGCCCCGAGGATTATCGCAGCAAAAAGGCCATTGCCGGTCAGCTCCGGCTGGTGGAATTCCCGGGGGTGGATCTCTGCGCCTGCTGCGGCACCCATGTGGCCCGGACGGGAGAAATCGGACTGGTGAAGATCCTCTCTGCGGTGAAGTTCCACCAGGGAGTGCGGATCGAGCTGCTCTGCGGCAAGCGGGCCTATCAGTATCTGTCCGCCGTCACCGTACAGAATCGGGCAATTTCCGGACTCCTCTCCGCCAAGCCCCTGGAAACGGCCAGGGCCGTGGAGCGGAGTCTGGGGGAGCTGGCTGCCGTGAAGCAGGAGCGGGCCGACTGGGAAGCCCGGTATATCAAGGCCCGGGCGGAGGCCCTGCGGGGCGTGGGAAAGGTTCTGCTCTTTGAGGAGAGACTGGCCCCGGACGCCCTGCGGCGGCTCTGCGTGGAGATCATGGAGCGCTGCGGCGGCCGCTGCGCCGTCTTTTCCGGGGACGATGAAAGCGGCTGGGCCTACGCCGTCGGGGAGTCCGGCGCTGACCTGAGGGCTTTCGTCAAGGAGCTGAACGCCGCCCTGAATGGCCGCGGCGGCGGCAAGCCCAATTTCGCCCAGGGCCGCGTCTGCGCCCCCCGCGCCGAAATCGAGGCGTACCTGGCGGGAAGGTGACAGGCAAATCGGGATTTGTGGTTTTCTCCGCAAAACCTCCCCTGCTTGCAGGGGAGGTGCCCCAGTGCGCACACTGGGGCGGAGGGGTCGTTTCGTCAATTGAACACTTCCAGGCAACGGCTCTGTCGTCCCACGAGCGCTCCCAGGCATGGGCTCTGTCGTCGGAACGACCCCTCCACCGCCCTTGAGGGCGGTCCCCCTCCCCTGCAAGCAGGTGAGGTTTGTCTGAACAACTGTACGCTGGCAAGACTTCCACAAATCCCAATTTGATCGGCCGGGGGAAGAATATTTTACGGAAATGATTGCAACCCGACGGGGGAATGTGGTATAATTACTGCCCAAGGTTTATTGTTGGAGTGTTCTCATGGAAGAAAAACTGACCCAAATTGAAAACAAATACGAGGAGCTTTGCGCCCGCTCGGAGCAGCCGGATTTTTACGCGGACCCCAAGCTGGCGGCGAAGTATCTGAAGGAGCAGCGGGAGCTGGAGCCGGTGGTGACGGCCTTCCGCCGCTGGAAGCAGGCCAAGGCCGATATGGCGGAGGCCCTTGCCATGATGGGCGAGGAGCCCGAGATGAAGGACTTTCTTCAGGAGGAATACCAGGCCGCCAAGCAGGATGCCGCCGAGCTGGAGGACCGGCTGCGGGTTTTGCTGCTGCCCCGGGACCCCAACGACGACAAGAACGTCATTGTGGAGATTCGCGGCGGCGTGGGGGGCGAGGAAAGCGCCCTCTTTGCCCACAGCCTCTTCCGCATGTACTCCATGTACGCCGCCTCCAAGGGCTGGCAGCTGGAGCTTTTGAACTACAGCGAGACCGAGCTGGGCGGCGTCAAGGAGGCCGATTTCCTGATCAACGGGGACGGCGCCTTCTCCCGGATGAAGTTTGAGTCCGGGGTCCACCGGGTCCAGCGGGTGCCGGAGACGGAGTCCGGCGGCCGCATCCACACCTCCACCGCCACGGTGGCGGTGCTGCCCGAGATGGAGGCCGCGGAGGTGGACATCCGCCCCGAGGACATTGAGATGCAGGTCTACCGCAGCTCCGGCGCCGGCGGCCAGCACATCAACAAGACCTCCTCCGCCGTCCGGCTGATCCACAAGCCCACGGGCATTGTCGTCGCCTGCCAGGAGGAGCGCAGCCAGTTCCAGAACCGGGAGAAGGCCATGAACATGCTGGCCTCCAAGCTCTACGAAATCGAGCAGGAGAAGCTGGACGCCGCGGTTTCCGGCGCCCGGAAGAGTCAGGTGGGGATGGGAATGCGGAACGAGAAGATCCGCACCTACAACTTCCCCCAGGACCGGGTGACGGACC
>CAMOSU010000140.1 GCA_946625125.1 uncultured Clostridia bacterium | reverse complement strand
CAGCGCCGGAGCCGGAAGCGCGGACGGCAGAGTGCCGTCCCTACACAGCGCCGGACCCGGAGCCCTACGCACGCTGGCTCTGGTACGAGCTGTACAAATACTGGCTGGACGCTCTGGACGACGGCAGACTGCTGGCCCGGGTGGACCGGGCCCTGCTGATGCTGGTCCTGGGTCTGGCCATGGACCGGGCCCTGCCCGGGGAGGGGCCCTTCCTGCGGCGGCTGAGCCGGGAGATCGAGCACTGCGAGGAAAATCTGGAGGCGCTTTTGAAGCCGGAAGCCGAATTCTCTCAATTTTTTCGGGATTTCAAGCTTCTTTTCTCTTGACAATTCCTGTATTTCCTGTATAATGGCGGCAAGAGGAGTCCACTCCTCTGAACCATTTCAAAAACAGGAAAGGAAATTGAAAACATGAAAAAGCTTACCAAGCTCCTGGCCCTGGTTCTGGCCCTGGCTCTGGTCTTCTCCCTGACCGCCTGCGCCGGCAAGACCTCCATCGTGGGCACCTGGAAGTATACCATGGACTACAACAAGCTGATGGAGAGCATGTCCGAGAAAGAGGGCACCGACGCCGAGGACGAGGACATGAAGGGCCTGGTGGACGCCATGAACAAGCTCTTCGAGGGCCTGACCATGGTCATCGTGCTGGACCTGAAGGAGGACAACACCTTCACCATGAGCACCGACGAGGCCTCCATGAAGGCTGCCAACGAGCTCATCAAGGAGCGGATGCCTGATTTCCTGAAGAGCATGTTCGGTGAGGATGGCCTGAACGCCATGCTGGGCGAAGGCCAGACCATGGACGACCTGGTGAACAACTACGCCGAGGAGTTCAACACCGACGACATGGAGATGGAGGAGACCAAGGGCACCTACACCTATGCGGACGGCAAGCTGGTTCTGACCCCCGAGGGTGAGGAAGCCGCCACCATGACCGTGGAGCTCTCCGCCAAGGAGCTGAAGGTCACCGCCATCGACGCCAAGGAAGACGACGAGGATATGATGGAAGCCTTCTCCAAGATGCTTCCCATGGTCTTCACCAAGTAATCCTGTGTATGCGAAAAACGCCGCCCTTTGGGCGGCGTTTTCGCGTTTTGACTTACCCGGCCAGGAAGGCCTCGGGGTCCTGGGGCACGTTGTTTTTATATACGGCAAAGTGCAGATGGGGCTCGCTGCCGATTTCGGCCAGGGCGGTTTTGCCCACGGTCCCCAGCTTCTGGCCCGCGGCCACCTGCTCTCCGGCGGTGACGGCGGTCTCCTCCGCCAGATTGGCGTAGTGGGTCACCCAGCCGCCTTCGTGCTCCACGGTGACGATGCGGCCCAGCAGATCGTCGGAGCGCACCGCCAGCACCCTGCCCTCCGCGGCGGCCCGGACCTCGCTGCCCTCCGGGGCGGCAATGTCCAGACCCGGATGGGTGCGCCAGTCCCGGGTGGTGGCGTTATAGGCCAGCTTGTCCATGCTGTAGCCCTGGCTCACCTCCCCCTCCAGGGGGCGCAGACGGGTAGCTGCGGTCTTGACCGGGGGCTCCGTGACGTTCTGGGAAGGGGCCTCGGTGGCCGGGGCGGTGGGCCCCACGGGATGGATGGGTCGGATCTGGCCGGGCTTGTCCGCCGCGGCCCGCTCCCCGCCCTCCGGAAGCGTGGGCAGCACCGCCGCCTGCACCGCCTCGGGGACGGACAGCTCATCATCGGTGCTGTCCAGACTCCGCACATAGAGCCAGCCAGACACCGCTACTGCCGCCAGGCACAGGGCGAAGGTCAGATAATAGCCCTTGTCCCGCAGCAGCTTTTTCATGCTTTGTTTCCATTTCATGGTAATACACCTCCGTTGACAGTATGCCCCCGGCGGAGCGGATTATACAAAAAGGCCCCCCGCTCCGCCGAAAAATCGGCGGGGCGGGGGGCTCTCTCCGGGATCTATGGATTACAGATAGCGCTTCAGGGCCTCGGGGGCCGTCTCGGGGTCCAGGCGGGCGGTCATGGTGAAGCTGAGGCTGTTGTCCGCGCCGAAGCTCTCGCACCAGCCGCAGAACTCCGCCAGAACGCCGGGATCGTCGGTGCCCAGCAGGCGATGGACGCTCTTGAGATAGATGTGGGTGATGTCAAAATTCCCGGCGTGGAGGCCGGAGATAAAGGCCTTCAGGGACTCCACGCCCTCCAGCTGATAGCTCTGGTATTCGATGAGGCGGACCTTGTAGTTCAGGTCGTAGCGCAGGGAGGTCTTCAGCTCGATGCAGACCAGGCTGCCGCTCTCCCGCTCCACCGCCTCGTTGATCTCGTTTACCATGCGTTGGGTTTTGCCGGTTCCGCTGAGGCCGGCGATTAGCTTAACCATAGGAAATCGTCTCCTTATCATTTTTCGATGGGCAGACGCCTCTGTCTGAAGCAGACCGGCATCGCTCAGTAGGTGGTTTCGTATCCGGGCTTGCCCAGAAGCTGGAACATATTCCGCTTGTAGAGCTCCACGCCCGGCTGGTTGAAGGGGTTGACCCCCAGCATATAGGCGGAGATGCCGCAGCTGAGCTCAAAGAACCAGAACAGCTCCCCCAGGGTCCGGTCGCAGATCTCGTCCGCCTGCACCAGGACCACCGGGACGCCCCCGTCCACGTGGGCCGCCAGGGTGCCCTGGAAGGCCTGCTCCTCCACGAAGTCCAGGCTCTTGCCCTCCAGGTAGTTCAGGCCGTCCAGGTTCTTCCAGTCCAGCTCGATCATGGTCTTCTTCCGGGGCGGGGCAAAGCGGACCACCGTCTCGAAGAGATTGCGCTGCCCCTGCTGGATGAGCTGGCCCAGGGAGTGCAGGTCCGCGGTGAACTCCGCGGTGGCGGGGAAGAGGCCCTTGCCGTCCTTGCCCTCGGACTCCCCGAAGAGCTGCTGCCACCAGCCCCCGAAATACCGGGCAGCGGGCTCCCAATTGCAGAGCAGCTCAATGGCCTTGCCCTTGCGGTACAGCAGATTCCGGGCGGCGGCGTAGAGCCACACGGGGTTCTCGAAGGAGAAGCTCTCCGTGTCCCGCCGGGCGGCGGCGGCTCCGAACATGACTTCCGTGACGTCCATGCCCGCCACGGCCATGGGCAGCAGGCCCACGGCGCTGAGGACGGAGTAGCGGCCTCCCACGTCGGGGGGGATGACGAAGCTCTCATAGCCCTCCTCCGCGGCCATCTGCCGCAGGGCGCCCTTGGCCGGGTCGGTGGTGACGAAGATGCGCTTTCTGGCCTCCTCGGCCCCGTATTTCCGCTCCAGCATCCACTTCAGGGCCCTGGTGGCAATGGCGGGCTCGGTGGTGGTACCGGATTTGGAGATGATATTGATGGAAAAATCCTTGCCCTCCAGCAGGGCGCTGAGCTCCTGCCAGGCCCGGGTGGACAGATTATTGCCGGCATAGAGGATCTGAGGGTCCTTGCCCCGAAGGTTGTGGTTCTGCCCCTTCACCAGCTCGATGGCGGCCCTGGGCCCCAGATAGGAGCCGCCGATGCCCACCACCACGAATACGTCGGAATGCTCCCGGACGCGCTTGGCGGCGGCTACGATCCGGCGCAGCTCGTCGTCGGCCTCGAAGCTGGGCAGGTCCATCCAGCCCAGATAGTCCGCGCCGGGACCCTTGCGCTCCAGCAGCAGCCTGTGGGCGGCGAAGACGTCCTTCTCCAGGCTCAGCAGATCGTTGAGGGTATATTCTCCCCAGATATTGGAAATATCAACATTGATCATAGATTCACCTCGCTTGCGTATGTTTCTGCACCTATATCATAACCGATTTTGAAGCGGAAAACAATGGGTAATTTG
The DNA here is from genome assembly GCA_946625125.1 of uncultured Clostridia bacterium. Taxonomy (GTDB): domain Bacteria; phylum Bacillota; class Clostridia; order Oscillospirales; family Oscillospiraceae; genus JAFRPC01. The sequence goes on along the minus strand of CAMOSU010000140.1, from coordinate 535 downwards.
CGTCTTTCCGAATAAAATTTTTAATTTTCTTGACTTCCAGCGGGTTTTTTTGTATAGTATTGTTGGAAAATGTCACGGACAGAGTCTATCGACTGATCTATTCTTTTTTATAAGTTGGTTACTTCATAACCGAAATGCGTGGTAACGCAGACTTGTGAAACGGTCAATGGGAGCAGTAAGAGTTTGTTTGCTGTATAGGCTCTGGAATCCGCCGGTGTATCGCTTCCCCCATCCGGGGCGGAGCTTATCCGTGTTTTGACTGTTCACAGGCCGTCAGCCTGTGTTTTTTGTTTTTCCGGGAGGAACGCCATGAACAATCCTGAAATCTGTCTCGACCAGAACCGGGCCCCCATCTATGAGGCCCTGCAGACCTTCCGCCAGATGCGGGTGGTCCCCTTTGACGTGCCCGGCCACAAGCACGGCCGGGGCAATCCCGAAATGACCGCCTTTCTGGGGGAGAAATGCGTCCAGATCGACGTGAACTCCATGAAGCCCCTGGACAATCTCTGCCACCCCGTCTCCGTCATCAAGGAGG
>CAMOSU010000139.1 GCA_946625125.1 uncultured Clostridia bacterium | reverse complement strand
CTCACTGAGCGCCCCTACGGCGCAACCTTAAGGCGTCCAATAACCGCCCCTGCGGTGCAGCCCTGCTCTCTCCGCCCTTTCCCCCACCCTGATCCCTGATCCTCGATCCCTGATCCCTGCAAAGGAGGTGTCCCCCGTGCCCTTTCCCGCCGCATTCATAGACGAGCTGATCGCCCGCAACCCCATTGACGAGGTGGTGGGCCAATACGTGCAGCTCAAGCGCAGCGGCTCCAATTACTTCGGCCTCTGCCCCTTCCACGGGGAGAAGACCGCCTCCTTCTCCGTGGCCCCCAACAAGCAGATGTACTACTGCTTCGGCTGTCACAAGGGCGGCGGGGTCATCAACTTCATCATGGACATCGAGGGCTTGTCCTACCCCGACGCGGTGCGATTTTTGGCTAAGCGGGCGAATCTGGAGGTCCCGGAGGACGAGCAGTATCAGAGCCAGTACCGGGAGCAGGAGCGGCTCTGGAGGCTCTGCAAGGACGCCGCGAAATACTACCATGAGCTTTTGAAATCTGAGGCAGGGAAGAGCGCCCGGGAATACCTGCTGCGCCGGGGACTGGACTGGGCCACGGTGGTGAAGTTCGGCATGGGCTTTGCCCCCGACGACTACCACGCCCTGATCCCCGCCATGGAGCGCAAGGGCTACAGCCGGGAGGAGCTGATTGCCGCCAACCTGGCTGCCGTCTCCCAGAAGAACGCCCAGAACGTCTACGACCGTTTCCGCAACCGGATCATGTTCCCCCAGATCGACCTGCGGGGCAACGTCATCGGCTTCGCGGGCCGGGCGCTGGACAAGGAGGCCAAGGCCAAATATATCAACCCCACTGAGACCCTGATCTTTTCCAAGCGGAAATTCCTCTACGCCATGAACCTGGCCAAGAAGTCCAAGCGGCCCTATATCATTCTCTGCGAGGGACCCATGGACGCCATCGCCTGCCACCAGTTCGGCTTCGACTGCGCCGTGGCCTCCCAGGGTACCGCCCTGACGGAGGACCAGGTGAACATCATCAGCAAGTACACCGACCAGGTCATTATGACCTACGACAACGACGCCGCGGGACAGAACGCCACCCAGCGGGCCATTCAGATGTTTGGACGAGCTGGGGTGAAGGTAAAAATCCTTCAGCTCCATGACGCCAAGGACGCCGACGAGTTTTTGCATAAATTCGGCGCGGACCCCTTCGAGGTTCTGATCCAGGGCTCCGAAAACCAGGCGGACTACCGCCTGATCGCTCTGCAAAGCCAGTTTGATCTGAGCAAGGACGAGGAGCGGGTGGAGTTCACCGCCAAGGCGGCGGAGCTGATTTCCGGCTTTGCCAGCGCCGTGGAGCGGGAGGTCTACGCGGACCGGGCCGCCAAGGCGGCGGGCATCTCCAAGGACGCCATGCTTCTGGAGGTCAGCAAGTCCTTCAAAAATCGGACCAGACGGGAGCGGCGGCAGCAGGAGCGGCGGGATCTTTCGCCCGCCGTCACCGGGCTGCCGGAGGACCGGAGCCTGCGCTCTGAATACAAAAACCCCCGCTCCGCCGCCGCCGAGGAACAGCTCATCGGCCTTGCGCTGCTGGAGCCCGGGCTGATGGACCTTGCCCCGGAGCTTCAGGGGGAGGAGTTTTCCGTTTCCTTCCTGGGCCGGGCTTATGAAGCTTTGCGGCGGCTGCACCGGGAGGGCTTGCGGGTCAGCCTTGCGGCACTACAGGATTTCACGCCCCCGGAAAGCGCCAGGCTCAGCGCCATTTCTCAGCGCTATGACCGGGTCAGCGGGGAGCAGGCCTTCGAGGACTGCGTGCGGGTCATTCAGAACGAGCACCGAAAGAGCCAGGATAACAACTCCGAAGCGGCACTCTTCGCATTCTCTCAGGCACTTAAAAAAGACAAAGGATATGGAGGGACCTAAGGTGGAAAACAATGAATTGCTCCAGACAAAACTGAAAAGTCTCCTGGAAACCGGGAAGAAGGAGGGAAAAGTCACCTCCAAGCAGCTTCTTGCCACGCTGGACGCCATTGACGCCGATGAAAAGCAGACGGAACAGATCTATGACGCGCTGGAAAAGGCCGGCATTGAAATCGACGTCTCCGACGTCGTGGAGATTCTGGACGCCGCCGAGGGGCTTTTGCCCTCGGACGCGGAGCTTTTGAACCTGGACGAACAGCTCCCGGAGGAGCTTTCCGTCCCCGAACAGCCCCTGGAGGAGCCGGCCACCACAGACCCGGTCCGTATGTATCTCAAGGAGATCGGCAAGATTCCCCTGCTCTCCGCCCAGGAGGAGCTGGAGCTGGCCAAGGAGATTTCCGAGGGAAGCGAGGCGGCCAAAAAGCGCATGGTGGAGGCAAATCTGCGTCTGGTGGTTTCCGTGGCCAAGCACTATCTGGGCCGGGGCATGCAGCTTCTGGATCTGATTCAGGAGGGCAACATGGGCTTGCTCAAGGCCGTGGAGAAGTTCGACTATACCAAGGGCTACAAGTTCTCCACCTACGCTACCTGGTGGATTCGTCAGTCCATTACCCGGGCTGTGGCGGACCAGGCCCGGACCATCCGTATCCCCGTGCATATGGTGGAGACCATCAACCGGGTTTCCCGCACCTCCCGATCTCTGGTCCAGGAGCTGGGCCGGGAGCCCACTCTTTCGGAGATCAGCAGCACCCTGGGCATCCCAGAGGAAAAAATCGCGGAGGTCATGAAAATCGCCCAGGACCCGGTCTCACTGGAGACCCCCGTGGGGGAGGAGGACGACAGCCATCTGGGAGATTTCATCCCGGACAGCGAAGTTGCCGAGCCCGCCGAATCCGCCTCCTACAATATGCTGCGCCAGCAGTTGGGGGAGGTAATGCAGACTCTGAGCCCCCGGGAGTGCAAGGTCCTGCGTCTCCGCTTCGGCCTGGAGGACGGCAGAGCCCACACCTTAGAGGAGGTGGGCAAGGAATTTGACGTAACCCGGGAGCGGGTTCGCCAGATCGAAGCCAAGGCCCTGCGGAAGCTCCGTCACCCCTCCCGCTCCAAGATCCTGAAGGATTTCCTCAGTTAAAGCGCTGGGCGCCAGACCCGCCCGCGGTATGCTGTTGCGCTTTCATCCTGTCATTTTGAGGGAACTCGCGACCGAGAAATCCGTTCCTGTTTTAAATTCCAATTCTATAGCAAGCGCCGCTTCGGAACACTCCGAAACGGCGCTGCTTTGTATGGTGGGCATTATCCCGCGGAAAACTCAATCACAATCCTTCTGGCGGAAGCCCGCGCTCTGCTTGCCATGGAACGTATACTGCCGGGCGTACATCCAAGTGTTTTGGCAACCCGTATCCCGGAAGCCCCCTCCAAGTATAGCTGTTGGAGTACGTACCATTCCCTCCTCCGCAATCCGGCGCCCAGAGCCAGAAGGGAGAGATGGGCATCGGAACCGGGTACGGATTCAAATTGCGCGGGGGCGGGTTCCAGCAGCTCTTCCTCCAGCGGCACAAGCTGGACCCTTTGCTTATGACGGTAATTGTCCACACACAAATTGAAGATAGTTTTGGCGATGTAGGCGTTTCTCCGTCTGGAATCCAGGAGAAGAAAGCTGCCTGCGTGACGCATCGCACGGAGAAGGCTCTCTTGTATCACGTCCTCCGCGTCGTCTGAATTTGTGAGACAAAGCAAAGCAATGTACCGAAAATACTCGGAATTCGCGGCAACATATTTCCCCAACTCCTGACGCTCCGATTCCGTCAGGGGCGTTTTGCATGTGGCGTCTCTTTTGTTCATAAGCCTTCCTTCTCTGTATATCCTGACCCAAAATGAACCGACTCCGCTGAAGCCCCATCATTCCGAGGGAAGCGAGAAATCCGTCTCCCTCCCCATTGTCATTCCGAGGGAAGCGAGAAATCCGTCTCCCTCCCCATTGTCATTCCGAGGGAAGCGAGAAATCCGTCTCATTCCCCGGTGTCATTTCGAGCGAAGCGAGAAATCCGTCTCATTCCCCGGTGTCATTTCGAGCGAAGCGAGAAATCCGTCCCCTTTCCCCGGACCAGAGGGGAATACTCCCCGGCATGCGCCCTAAAAACCACGGCGACGGAAGCGATACCTTTCCGAAAAAGCAAGAAATCAATATCACCTGTATTATATAGGATAAAATAATAATTATCAAGATATTTTTTTAATTCTATATAATCATTTTATTGCGGGATTCTGCAAAAATAAAATTTTCTTCAAAATGTTGTTTCAAAATCATGTTGTAGTTCGTTTAATAGGGTAGAAGGGTAGAACCCTACAACCATTTTTTGCGCGAAAGGAATGAAGCGAAGCATGAAACAGCGTGTGATTTCCGCCCTGTTGGTTCTGGCTCTGCTCATGCAGATTCTTCCAAGCTATGTGTTCGCGGAGCGTGACGTCGGCGATACGCAATCCTTGGAGGCGGTTGAGACGGAGGCCGGGGAGACCGGGAAGCTTGTCCTCGGTGAAATGACAGATCGACGCGGAGAGAACGAAAAGCATTTCTATTT
>CAMOSU010000138.1 GCA_946625125.1 uncultured Clostridia bacterium | reverse complement strand
CAAAGTAGTAGCCGATGTCCGACATGCCGTAGAAGCCCAGCCAGTTGGCGATGGAGCGCTGGGAGGCGGCGCAGCAGAAGCGGTCCGTGTGGCCGATGATCCAGTTGGTCATGAAGCCGCCGTAGCTGCCTCCGGTTTCGCAGATCCGTTTGGGGTCAATCTGGGGATACTTCTCCAGCACCGCGTCGGTGAAGTCCATGAGGTTCCGGAAATCCGTGTCCCCGTAATGGCCCCGGATGTCCATAAACGCGTTGTCCCGGCCGTCGCTGCCCATGGGATTGCAGAAAAAGACGAAGTAGCCCATACCGGTCCAGAGCTGCATCTCGTGGTAGAACACGGGGCCATAGACGGTCTTGGGGCCGCCGTGGACGTCCAGAATGGCGGGGTACTTCTTCTCCGGGTCAAAGTCCTTGGGCTTCAGCACCCAGCCGCCGATCTCCCAGCCCCGGCTTTCAATGCGCAGGGGCTCCGGGGTCGCCACATATTTGCCCTCCAGGGCCGCGTCGTTGAAGTGGGAAACCCGGGTCAGGGTCTCATCCCCCAAGGTGGCGGCATAGAGCTCCTGGAGCCGCATATCGTAGAGGCCCACGCAGAGCAGCTTCCCCTCCGCCACGTCGAAGCAGTCCATGGAGCCCTCCCCGGTGAAGACGGGAAGGTCCTCCCCGTCGGGCTTCAGCAGATGCAGAACCCCGTTTCCCTCCCGGGTGGTGAGATGATAGAGTCCCTCCGGGGCAGCCACGGCCTGACGGCCTTCCCCCAGACGGCAGTCGGAGCCCACGGAGTTGTACATGCTGTACTCCTCCTGCCGCAGCAGCTCCAGCTTCCCCTCCTCCGGGTCCAGGGTATAGACCCAGGCGTTCTCGTTGATGCCGTGGCGCTGACCCTCGGTGCCGAAGAGCAGCACCTTGTCTCCCACCGTCTCCAGGGCGTGGGGAGACAGGGTCCAGTGGTCCAGCACCTCCCGGCGAGCCCCGGTTTTCCAGTTCACCGCCCGGAGGCAGAAGCCCTGAACCGGGAATTTCGCCTGCCATGGCACGTAGGCCAGCAGCAGCTCCTCCCCGAAGACGGTCTGACAGAGCAGATCCTCCGGGGCCTCCAGCACGGGGGTGATGCGCAGGGGCTCCCGCTCCACCAGGTAGGCCAGGGTCCGCCTGCCGTTGGTGACGCCCTGGCCGTTGGACCAGAAGGGCAGCTCGGTGAAGACCTCGTAATCCTGATTCTCCTCCTTTTGCCTGCGGTACTCCGCCTTTTCCTCCTCGGAGGCGGCGTAGAGCAAAGGCCTGTCCTTGTCCACCTGGGCCGTCACCAGGAAGCGGTTCTCCTCCAGCAGACGGATGGAGCTTGCGGCAAAGGGCAGAGTCATGTAGGGCAGGGCTTCACCACCGTTGACATCCAGAAGGTAATAGGAGGTAAACTCCTCCTTGGCCTCCGCCCGCTTTTTCTCCTTGGCGGAGCGCGCCGCCGGGAAAATCAGTCGGTGTTCATCGACCCACAGGAAGCTGCCCTCCTTACCCAGGTCCGTGAGCTGCCGCAGCCCGCCCTTCTCATAGAGCCAGAGCCGCCGCTCATAGTCGTTCTCCTCTAAATTCGCGTTGGCGACTACGAAGGCCGCACGTTTGCCCCCGGGGGCAAACCGCAGGTTGGACAGGAACTTAAATTGCAGCAGGTCGGTTTGTTTGATGGGTTTCATATTATTCCCTCCCAAATAGTGACAGGTGACGGTTGACAGGTTTATCGTTTTCAAATCGTTCCGAAGGAACACTGAAATTGTCAAGTGCCCGCCCTCCCAGGCGGATGGTCGGGGCACCGCGGGCTCAGAACAGCTTTCGGAACAGCCAGTGGATGGGTTTCAGGGAGAACACCAGCAGCATGGCGCAGGTCAGGCCGAGGGCCAGCAGCAGGTTTCCCAATTCTGTATAGCGTAAGACGCTGTACTTCAACAGCAGTCGCTGGCAGAAGCCATGGAGCAGAAAGATGGGAAGGGTTCGCTGGCCGATCATGGAGATCACCGGAATCTTCCGGTTGGGCATCAGATAGATCAGCAGCAGCATCCAGGCCATGGCCCCGGCCAGGGTCAGCAGCCGCATCCAAGGCGTGGCCCCTGCCTTGGCATAGGAATAGGAGCCGTAGAGCAGCTTGATGGGGAGCGGCGCCTGAACCACGTAGACGGCGTAAACCACCACGCCCACCAGGCTCAGTACCAGGAGGACCCGGAACCGCCGCAGTCTGCCCATGAGGTCCGGGGCAAAGACCGTGCCTGCGTAATGGCCCAGGAAGAAGCAGGGCAGAAAGACCGCTGTTCTGGACAGGGTCATCGTAAAGCCCATCAGCCGGTCCGTTCCCGCCAAAAGGGCCATGGCTGTCAGCACCAGCAGGATTCCCGCGGCGGCCCAGCGTTTTTGGGTCTCCAGCAGAGGGATCAGCATATAACAGAAAAACAGCGCCAACAGATACCACATGATCCAGTAAGGATAGGTGAACTGCAGTTCAAAGACCGTCCCGGGATTAAGTACATAGCAGTTGAACAAATTATAGAGCACCTGGAACACAGCGTAGGGCAGCAGCAGATGCTTTGCTGCCTTTTTCGCGTTAAATCGGGCGAAGTACCCGGACAAAAAGAGGAAGCAGGGCATGTGGAAGGAGTAGATGATCAGATAAAGCCGATCCGTGATTATGCCGTGGAACAGTTCGCAGAGGTGACAGAAGACCACCAGAAAAATCAGCAGTGCCCGGATGTTGTCAAGACCGAAGTCCCGCTGCTTTCCAGCCGCACCGGTCTGTTTTGCAGCCATTGTACCTCCTCATAACCACACAATTTCTTATCAATTATCCTTTGTACGTTGTCAGATGCTTTGAATATATCCGACCAGAACCTTCAGCGTATTTTCCACGCCGTCCTTGTGGCTGCGCTCGTAGCCGTGGGAGGCGTAGACCCCGGGACCGATGAGGCCGTGGCGGAGATCCCAGCCGGCTCCCAGGGTGGCCTCCACGTCGGAGCCGTAGTGGGGATAGATGTCCACGGCGTAGTCCGCCCCCTGCTCCTTGGCGGCGGAGATCAGCTTCTTCACCACCTCGTAGCTGTAGGGGCCGCCGGAGTCCTTGGCGCAGATGGAAACCTGGCGTTCGGTGCATTGCAGGCCGCTGCCCACGCAGCCCATATCCACGGAAATGGCCTCCGTAACCCCGGCGGGGACGGAGCCGGCGCCGCCGTGGCCAACCTCCTCATAGACGGTGAAGTGGAGATAGGTGCGGCGGGCAGGGGTCAGCTTTTCCTCCTTCAGATACCGGGCCAGGGCGATGAGGATGCCCGCGGAGAGCTTATCGTCCAGGAAGCGGCTCTTGATGTAGCCCTTCTCCGTGACGGTGGTGCGGGGGTTGACGCAGACAATGTCCCCCACCCCGATGCCCAGGGCCTTGAGATCCTCCACGCTCTCGGCGGTCTCGTCCAGCACCAGCTCCATGTTGTCGTAGCTGGGGACGGTGTTCCGCAGCTCCCCGTTGACGTGGGTGGAGGCGTTGCAGACCTGGATCGTGCCCTCATAGCAGCCGTTGAACTTGGTCACCACCCGGCAGGTCTCGGTATTCACCATCAGGGCAGGCAGCCCCCCCAGCGGCACCACCCGCAGCCGTCCGGCTCCCTTGAGCTCCGCCACCATGGCTCCCAGGGTATCGCAGTGGGCCTCCAGCAGCAGGCCGTTCTCCGCGTCGGAGCCTCCAAGATCCACCAGCACGCCGCCCTTGACGGTGTGGACGGGCTCATAGCCCAGCTCCCGGAAGGTTTTCAGCAGATAGGCCTCGGCCTCGGCGGTGTAGCCCGTGGGGCTGTCGATGGAGAGCAGGCGCACGGCCTCCTCCACGGCGCAGTCGGTATAGCGTTTGGAATCTTGCATGGAAATCGTCTCCTTTTCAATATTCTCTGTCCAATATAGCACAAAAGCCCGGAAATAACAACCAATTTTGAGAACTCGGCAAAAACCACAAAAATTTACGGTTGGATTTGTATAGAAAATCAAAAGCTTAGGATTGCATTTTTGGGAAAATCCGGTATAATAGAAATGGAATACTATGCGTATCTTGATCCGCGGCCCCGAGACAGGCCGCAGAATACGGAGGAATCACATATGGATGAGAAGCTGCGATCCATGGTGGAGTCTTTTCACCGGGGCGACAACATCCGGGCTTATGAGCTGCTGGGCTGTCACAGGGAAAGCCGGGACGGCATGGATGGCTGGGTCTTCCGGGTCTGGGCTCCCAACGCCCGCTATATCAGCGTCATCGGAGACTTCAACGGCTGGAACAAGGGCGATTTGCCCATGAGCAAAATCTCCCACGGAATCTGGGAGGCCTTTTCCCAATGGGCGAAACCGGGCTGCTCCTATAAATACTTCGTTGTGGGGGCCGACGGACGGGAGGTGGACAAAACCGACCCCTACGGCTTCCGCACCACCTACCGCCCGGACAACTGCTCGGTGATCT
>CAMOSU010000137.1 GCA_946625125.1 uncultured Clostridia bacterium | reverse complement strand
CCATCAACAAGATCACCGGCCTGCCCATCCTCCGGCGGAAGGGCATGGGCCACAATCTGAACACCCGGGCCGCCGCCATGCGCTATGCCCGGGAGACCGGCAGAGCCTACCGGGACATCACCGTCATCGTGGCCCATCTGGGAGGGGGCATCTCTGTGAACCTGCACCACGGCGGCAGAATTGTGGACTTCATCTCCGACGAGGAGGGTCCCTTCTCCCCCGAGCGCTCCGGCGGCCTGCCCATGTTTGACGTGATTAAGATGTGCTATGACGGGGAACACAACTACAGCTCCATGATGAAGCTGGTGAAGCGCCAGGGAGGTCTCATGGCCCACCTGGGGACCACGGACAGCCGGGAGGCGGAGCGGATGATCCGGGAGGGAGACGCCCACGCCAAGCTGGTCTATGACGCCATGGCCCTGAACATCGCCAAGAACATCGCCAAGTGCGCCCCCTATGTGAAGGGGAAGGTGGACGCGATTCTCCTCACCGGGGGCATCGCCTACTCCGAGTACATCTGCTCCTACATCCGGGAGCATGTGGAGTTCATCGCCCCCGTGGTGGTCTACCCCGGGGAGGACGAGATGCTCTCCCTGGCCCTGGGCGGCCTCCGGGTCCTCCGGGGGGAGGAAAAAGCCGGAATCTTCGTCAAAAACGAAAATCCCGGCTATTAAACAAATTTACAGCGGCGGCACGGTCTGTTCTGACTGTGCCGCCGCTGTGTTTTTTCGGCAGGGGGAAGCTGCGCCGCGTTTCCCCGCTTACGGATTCAGACTGATAACGTCCTCGTAGAGATTGTCCGCCGAATAATCATCGGCGTTATAGACCCGAAGCTTCATTTCGATGTCTTCCACTTCCTCAATGCCGTTTTCCTCGAAGCTTTCATCCGACCAGGAGATTTTGGCAAAATCCGCGGTCCCCGGGGCAACAGTGGTTGCCCAGAAGGGATCGCACATGAAGCCGTTCACGGAAACATCGTCCACGCTGAAGGTCAGAGGCGTCTGCGTCTTGTTGACCAGGTAAACCTTCAGAGTGTAGCCCCAAAGGGGATCTATTTCGGTGCCGGTGACGGTCATGGAGAAATTGTCGTCCTCCGCCAGCACGATGTCCTCCGGCTGGGGCTCCCGGACGTAGAGCTGGACCTTGTCTTCTCCCAGAGGATAGATGTGAACGCTTTCCACAAGCACGTCCTCCGAGGCCCAGTCGTCGGCGTCATAGACCCGAAATTCCAGAGCAATGTCGGTAAAGGGGCTCAGCAGAGCCTCCTTCTCATCGTCAAAGAAGTTGATTTCATCGTTCTTTTTCTTGCCCGGAGCGACCTCAGTGGCAAAGAAGGGGTCCCAGCTCACGCCATTGACGGAGGCGCTGCTCACGGAGCACATATAGGTTGTGGTTTCGGATTTGTTTTCCAACAGCACCTTCAGGGTATAGCCCCAGATGGGGTCCATCTTGACGCCGGTGATTTTGATGGAGCACGCTTCGGTGTCTGCCACCGTCACTTCCTCAAACTCCACGGGCGCTTCCGTTTCCTCCGGTTCTGTGGTGGGGGCCTCCGTCTCCGGGAGGGCTTGGGTCTCAGGGGTGTTGGCTTCAGTGGACCCCTCCGCGCTTTCCCGGCTGCTTTGGAGCGCCTGGGTGCTGGGAATATCCGGCAGCTTGACCTGACCGCAGGCGCTCAGCGCCAGCAGCAAAACCGCAGCCAGCAGCAGGGCAATGATTTTTTTCATGACAGCTTCTCCTCTCTTGCTTGCTTGAATGAATCGAACCGTCCCATAATGGGACAACTCTATCATACACCAGCAGTGGGTCGTTTGCAAGAGGAAAAACAAAAATCGCTGCCGCCCCGCTTTGGGCTGCGGGGAACAGTCCAGCCCACACCGCAGGCCGGCCTGATCCCAGGCCGCCGCGTATCCCGCGGCAAGCTCCTGTTTCTGCGGTAGGGACGGCACTGCTGCGGCTATGGAGCGGCGGTCCGGGGCTGGGCGGAGGGGAGGCGGGCGGAGAAGAAGCTGATGAGGGGACCCATGCAGAAGGCGGTGAGGAGGGTGGCGGGGCCAAGGGAGGCGGTGATTTCGCCCCAGCTCTTCCCCCCAAGCCGCAGCAGGGCCGCCCCGGCCAGGACGCAGACCAGGTCGCTGAGGATGCGGCACCAGCGGAAGGGAAGCCGTTTCTGCCGCTGGGAGAGCACCAGGGACACGGCGTCGTAGGTGGAGACGCCCAGATCCGCGTTGAAATACAGGGCGGTGCCGAAGCACATCACCCCCAGGGCTGCCGCCAGCAGGACCAGCCGGACCGGGAGCCCCGGGTCCGGGAGCAGGCCCCGGATCAGACCCTCCGCCCACTCCACCACATAGCCGTAGAGGGTCAGATTGATGAGGGTGGCCAGCCCGATCTTCCGCCGGTCCAGCACCAGGGAAAACAGCAGCAGCGCCGCGTTTACCAGCAGATACAGGGTGCCGAAGCGGATGGGAATGCAGGCCTCCAGGCCGCTCATCAGAGACTGAAAGGGGTCCACCCCCAGGGCGGCCACCCGGAACATGCCCACGCTGACGCCGCCTACGGCCACGCCCAGGACGCTGAACAAAATTCGTTGTTGTAGTTTCATCACAATCACAGGCGGACGGCAGGGCGCCGTCCCCGCTTTCATAGAGTGCCGGACTGCCGCGGAACCCGCGACAGCCCGGCGAAAAAAGAAGAATGGAAAGGAGAAAATCAGTATTTCGCGCACTCCGGGGCGTTGGCCTCGGCGGAGGCGGGATCGTACCAAATCAGATTGTTGCCGCTCTGCTTGTCGAAGAGCTGGATCAGCTTGGGCTGGGTGGTGAAGCGGATGGTGGAGCCCGTGGAAACGTCGGTTTCCAGATCCACAGTGGGGATCACCATGACCACCTCGTCCTCGCCGGAGCGGGCATGGAGGTTTACCTCGGAGCCCAGAAGCTCGTTGACCTCCACGGTGGCGCTGAGCTCGCCCTTGCCCACGGAGATGTGCTGGGGCCGGATGCCGGCCACGATGTCGCAGGGCTTCTGATTGCGGGACTTCAGGGCCTTCTGCTGGAACTCGTCCAGCTCGAACTTCACGCCCCGGATCTCCGCCAGGTACTTGCCGTTCTCCAGCAGGAGCTTGCAGCCGTCGAAGAAGTTCATGACGGGCATGCCGATGAAGCCGGCCACGAAGAGGTTCACGGGCTTGTTGAAGAGCTCCTGGGGGGTGCCGATCTGGTTGACGTAGCCGTCCTTCATAATGACGATGCGGTCAGCCAGGGTCATGGCCTCGGTCTGGTCATGGGTGACGTACATAAAGGTGGTGTTGATGCGCTCCCGGAGCTTGATGATCTCCGCCCGCATCTGATTGCGGAGCTTGGCGTCCAGGTTGGACAGGGGCTCGTCCATGAGGAACACCTTGGGGTCCCGGACCATGGCGCGGCCGATGGCCACACGCTGCCGCTGGCCGCCGGAGAGGGCCTTGGGCTTGCGGTTGAGATACTGGGTGATGTCCAGAATCTCGGCCACCTCCCGGACCTTCTTGTCGATGTCGCCCTTGGGGGTCTTCTTCAGCTTCAGGGCAAAGGCCATGTTGTCATAGACAGACATGTGGGGATAGAGGGCGTAGTTCTGGAACACCATGGCGATGTCCCGATCCTTGGGGGCAATGTCGTTCATCAGAGCGCCGTCGATGTAGAGCTCACCGCCGGAGATGTCCTCCAGACCCGCCACCATCCGCAGGGTGGTGGACTTGCCGCAGCCGGAGGGACCCACCAGAACGATGAATTCCTTGTCCTTGATGTGCAGATTTACATCGTGGACCGCCGTAACCTTGTTGTCGTAGACCTTTTTCAAACCTTTGAGCAAAACCTCGGACATAATACCGACTCTGACGCCCCGGCCCACGCCGAAGACGTCTCACGGCCGCCCGCGAAGGAGCGCGCCGCCTTACGACAGGTCTCCACACTGCCGCACCGCGAGTCCCGCGGAATGAACAACCTCCTTTTTGATGTACGCCGCCCATAGAGTGGAGTGGGCAAAACGCCATTCAGAGTCGAATACAGTATAGAGGAAGAAGGGAAAAATGAATATGGTGTTTTGTCCGCAGAATATAGAATAATGTCTTGAATTGGGAAGAAAGACTCGCACATGTTCTATTTAACATCCCCAAAAAATCCGGGAAGATTGTGGAGATATTGTGAAGACTGTCTGGAAACGGTGGGAAATTCAACACTTTTCTATGTTTAGCAGACATTTAGATATACAACATTTTTCCATATAGGAGTACAATGCAGCCAAGTGGGCGTGTCCGCGTCCGCGGTACATAACATTTTTCAGGAGGAAAAGATTTATGAAGCGCATTCTCATTGCTGTGCTGGTGCTGGTCATGGTTCTGTCCATGGTGGCCTGCGGCGGTACGGAAACCAAGCCTGCCGAAGAAGGCGGCAGCACCGGCGACTTCACCATCAACGTCAACATCTGGGACTCCAACCAGCAGAAGGGTCTCCAGGAAATCGCCGACAAGTGGA
>CAMOSU010000136.1 GCA_946625125.1 uncultured Clostridia bacterium | reverse complement strand
ACCGCCGCCTCATGGAGAAGCTGCGGGCCTTCTACGGCAACGACGAGGGCAAGCTGAACTGGATGGCCGTCATCGCCAACAATGAGGTGCGGATGCACAATCTCTGCCTGGCGGCCTGCCACAAGATCAACGGCGTCAGCGCCCTGCACACCGAGATTCTGAAGAACACCATCTTCCACGACTACTACCAGTACAGCCCCGACCGCTTCCTGAACGTCACCAACGGCATCGCCTACCGGCGCTGGCTCTGCCAGGCCAACCCCAAGCTCACCCAGCTTCTGCTGGAGCTCATCGGGGACGGCTTCACCAAGGACGCCAACCGGCTGGAGGAGTTGCTGCGCTTTGCCGACGACAAGGGCGTTCTGGACCGTCTGGCCGCCATCAAGCGGGAGAACAAGGTCCGGCTGGCCAGGTATATCGCCCAAGCCAACGGCGTCAACGTCAACCCGGACTCCCTGTTCGACGTCCAGGCCAAGCGCCTGCACGAGTACAAGCGGCAGATGCTCAACGTCCTGCAAATTCTCTACCGCTACAACCGGATCAAGGACAACCCCAGCGCCCCCTGGCAGCCCAAGACCTATATCTTCGGCGCCAAGGCCAGCGCCGGCTATATCCGGGCCAAGCAGATCATCAGCCTCATCGTGGCGGTTTCCAACCTGGTGAACAGCGACCCCGACGTGCGGGATAAGCTGAAGGTGGTCTTCATCGAGGATTACCGGGTCTCCCTGGCGGAGATCATCATGCCCGCCGCGGAGATTTCCGAGCAGATCTCCATCGCCGGCAAGGAGGCCTCCGGCACCGGCAACATGAAGTTCATGATCAACGGCGCCGTCACCATCGGCACCCTGGACGGAGCCAACGTGGAGATCCACGACCAGGTGGGGGACGAGAACATGTTCCTCTTCGGCATGAAGGCCGACGAGGTGGAGCAGCTCTGGAAGCGGGGCTACGATCCCAAGTCCTATATCACCCCCGAGCTGCGGCGGGTGCTGGATATGCTCACCTCCGGTGTGCTGGGCCAGCGCTTTGACGACATTGTGTACAGCCTCACCAGCACCCGCTTCGGTGTGGCCGACGCCTATATGACCCTGGCGGACTTCAACGACTACATCCGCGCTCAGCGGGATGTGGACAAGGCCTACGGCGACAAGGAGCGCTTCAACCGCATGAGCCTGGTGAACATCGCCAAGTCCGGCATCTTCTCCGCCGACCGCTCCGTGACCGAGTACGCGAAGAACATCTGGAATTTATAATTACAGGTGTTCAAATGAAGAGTGAAGAGTGAAGAATGAATAGTTTGCGAAACTATTCACCATTCACTCTTCACTATTCACTATCAGAAGGAGTGCTTATGCGTATCCTATTCGACAGCCGTGATCCTGCATATAAAACCCCCTTCGGGGTGCTTGCCGAGGGGCAGAGCTGCACCCTCCGGATGCGGCTTCCCCGGGAGCTGGAAACCCGCTTTGTCCAGTTGGTGCTGGAGCGGGAGGACGGCAGCCCCGCCCAGGAATTTCCCTTCTGCTGGGCCGGAGGCGAAGGGGACTACGACGTATTCAAGTGCGATTTCGCGCTGGAGGCCAGGGGCCTGTATTTCTACTGGTTCCGGGTCACGGGGAAAACCGGTCCCTTCCGGCTCTTCAGGCAGGGCGGCGGCACCAACATGGAGGCCGGAGACCGCTGGCAGCTCAGCGTCATTCCGGAGGATTTTCGGGTTCCCCGGGAATTCCAGGGCCGGGTCATGTATCAGATCTTCCCGGACCGCTTTGCCCGGGAGGGGAAGGTGGACCTGACGGGGAAGCTGGAGCCCTACGTTCTCCGGGAGGACTGGGGCGGTCAGCCGGAATACCGGCCGGACCCTGTGGCCGGGGAAATTCTCTGCAACGATTTCTTTGGGGGAAATTTCCGGGGCATTCAGTCCCGGCTGCCCTATCTCCACAGCCTGGGGGTGGGGGTGATCTACCTCAATCCCATCGGCATGGCCTATTCCAACCACCGCTACGACACCGCCGACTACAAGCGCCCCGACCCCATGCTGGGGACGGAGGAGGATTTCCGGGCTCTCTGCGACGCCGC
Organism: uncultured Clostridia bacterium; assembly: GCA_946625125.1. Classification (GTDB taxonomy): domain Bacteria; phylum Bacillota; class Clostridia; order Oscillospirales; family Oscillospiraceae; genus JAFRPC01. Next base: position 2,593 of record CAMOSU010000136.1, on the reverse strand, counting down.
CCACCGCCTGGGTATGAAGCTGATCCTGGACGGGGTCTATTCCCACACCGGGGCCAATTCGGTGTATTTTGACCGGAACCGGGTCTTCGGCAGCGGGGCCGTTTCTCTGGGGGAGGCTTCCCCCTATTATAGCTGGTACAGCTTCCGCCGCTGGCCAGACAAGTACGACTGCTGGTGGGGCTTTGCCACCCTGCCCAACGTCAACGAGCTGGACGAGGGCTATCTGGACTACATCATCCGGGACCAAGACAGCGTCATCGCCCACTGGCTGGCCATGGGGGCCGACGGCTTCCGGCTGGACGTGGCGGACGAGCTGCCCGACGAGTTTATCCGCCGCTTCAAGCTTCGGCTCCGGGAGTTGAAGCCCGACGCCCTGCTGCTGGGAGAGGTCTGGGAGGACGCCTCCAACAAGACTGCCTACTCCGTCCGCCGCCGGTACTTCACCGACGGGGAGCTGGACAGCGTGATGAACTACCCCTGGCGCTCCGCCATCATCGCCTTCCTGCGCAGCCAGGACGACGGCACTGCCCTGGGGGAAGCCATTATGACCATCGCGGAGAACTATCCGCCCCAGGTGCTCCAGACCCTGATGAATCCCCTGAGCACCCACGACACCCCCCGGATTCTCACCACCCTGGTGGGGGATTTCCAGGGGGACCGGGACTACCAGGCCAAGGTGCGGCTGAGCTACGAGCAGCGGGAATTTGCCTTCCAGCGGCTTCGCATGGCGGCCTTCCTGCAATACACCCTGCCCGGCTGCCCCTGCGTCTACTACGGGGACGAGGCGGGGATGGAGGGCTGCAAGGACCCCTTCAACCGGGGCTGCTTCCCCTGGGGCCGGGAGGACCGGCGCTTTGTGGACTTCTACCGCGCCCTGGGTCATCTGAAAAACCGCTCCGACGCCCTGCAAACCGGCGCCGTCCGGGTCACTCGGGCCGGAGAGGGGAAGATCGTCTTCCTGCGGCAGACTGAGAAGCAGACCGTACTGTGCTGCGTCAACCGCACCGGAGAGCCCCTACGGGTGGCCGGCCGGGCCAGTCTGCTGTCCCAGAACGCCTACCGGGAGGGAGAGGGCTTCGTGGTCCATCCCGACGGCTTCGGCTGCTTTACGCTATAAGCGCGAAAGGAGGCTCCCATGCGTAAAACCGGTATAGCCGCCCTGATTTCCGGGCTGCTGCTGTCTGTGCTGCTCTTTCTGGCGCGCCGTTCCGATTGGTACGCGGCGGAGCTGGCCCGGGGCATGTCGGACTTTGCGGAGCTGGTGGATTCCGCCTTCTGGGCGGCCCTGATCACCGCCTTGTTCGGTCTGTTCCTGCTGCTGCTGAGCCTGCGCCCCACCCAGGAGGCCCCGGAAAGCGAGGCCCCCGTCCCCCTGGTCCGAAGCTGGGTCTGCCCCGCCTGCGGCCAGGAGAACACCGGGGAGTCCCGGCGCTGCGCCGTCTGCGGCGCGCCCCTGAACCGGCCCCGGATCGCCACCTGGCGCTGCCCCTTCTGCGGGACGGAAACCCCGGAGGGGGAGGCTCTGTGCCGAGGCTGCGGCAATCCCAAGGACCGTCCTTTGGGGACCTGGATCTGCGAGGGCTGCGGCCGGGAAAACCCGGAGACCGAAAGCCGCTGCACCGCCTGCCAGCGCCGCCGCGCCCCGGCCCCCCAGGGCTGGATCTGCCCAGTCTGCGGAGCGGAAAACGAGCCCGGCGCCCTGCTGTGCCAGCTCTGCGGCACGAAACGGGAGGCGTCCGGCTGGCGCTGCGGCTATTGCGGCCGGGAGAACCGGGAGGGCCGGAGTCTCTGCGCCTACTGCGGACGGCCCAGGGGGCAGCGGGGCGGCGCCTGGCTCTGCCCCGTCTGCGGCAGCCAGAACCGGGCCGACCGTCCCATCTGCGCCGGCTGCGGACAGCCGCGGGGAGCAGATAAGTGACCGTGACCCGCCGGCAGGAGTGAGCGCTGCTCGTCCGCTACCAATTGAGAATTGAGAATTGAGAATTGCGGTGTTTTCAAGTTGCTGTGTAACGATCCAGCAGCCACGATTGATTTGGGTCTGAACCCTGATGCCTGATGCCTCGTTCGTATGGGGTACGGTGGCGGCCAATACCCATGAAGGGTACAGGTGGCCGCCGCTGCGGGCGGGCGCAGGCGGGAAACGGCGGACGGCTGAGAGCCGTCCCTACAGGCGGTGCCGCAAAGTACGCGCGGGGCGTCGGGGACGCCGCCCCCTACGGCGGAATCGTCCCGTCCTTGTCATTCTGAGCGCAGCGAAGAATCCGTACCACCGTCCCCATTTCCAATGTTTTCAAATGGCAATTTGAAAACACCTCAATTCTCCATTTTCAATTCTCAATTCTCAATTCGCCCAGGCGGGGTACGGCGGACGGCTGAGAGCCGTCCCTACAGGCGGTGCCGCAAAGTACGCGCGGGGCGTCGGGGACGCCGCCCCCTACGGCGGGGTGCGGGCGCACACTGTGCGCCCCTACGGCGGAAACGTCCCGTCCTTGTCATTCTGAGCGCAGCGAAGAATCCGTAACCCCCGTCCCCTTTTTTCAATGTTTTCAAATGGCAATTTGATGTACGGTTTCAGCACATCGGTAATAGAAAG
>CAMOSU010000135.1 GCA_946625125.1 uncultured Clostridia bacterium | reverse complement strand
AATCTCTGATTTGGCTGCCGGAACTTATGCAAAGCAGAGCCGTCCCTACAGGCGGGCATCGGCAGGGAACGCGGACGGCAGAGTGCCGTCCCTACAGGCGGTGCCGCATCGAACGTGCGGGGCGTCGAGGACGCCGCCCCCTACGGCGAAAACGTCCCGTCCTTGTCATTCTGAGCGCAGCGAAGAATCCGTAACCCCCGTCCCCTGTGGACAGGCGCAGGCGGGAGACGGCGGACGGCTGAGAGCCGTCCCTACAGGCGGTTTTGGTGACTATTGACTAGTCACTAGTCACTAGTCACTAGTCACTGATCCCTCGTCCGTGCGGGCTGCGGCGGGACTGGAAAGCCGTCCACATATTACTTGTTACTTACTGCGAGGTACGTTTCTGCGCGGCGATATAGATTCTCTGCTCCCCGGGGGCGGGGGCCTGGAGCTTCCGGTCCCCGTAGACCTCAATCCGGGTGAAGCCCGCCTCCCCCAGCCATTGGGTCAGCTCCTGGGGGCGGTAGGCGTATTCCAGGTGCTCCTCCCGCTCCCGGGACCAGAGCTGGCCCTGCTTTTGAAAAATGTCCATTCCATAGCTGCAAATGCGGCTTTCCTCCCGGAACTCCGCCCGCCAGAGGCAGAACAGCTCCTGGTCCTCATCCAGAAAGATCTGGCCGTCCAGACTCCGGAGCTTTTCCTCGGAGTTGATGTCGAAGATGAAGACTCCCCCGGGATTCAGGGCCCGGAAAACCCGGGCGAAGCTCTCCCGGAGCAGAGCGGGCTTGGTAACGTAGTTCACCCCGTCCAGGCAGCAGACCACCAGGTCCACGGGCAAAGGCAGCCGCAGCTTCTCCATGCTCTGCCGGATGAAATAGGGGGGATTTTCCAGCTCCGCCGCCTTGTCCGCCGCCAGGGTGAGCATCTCCTCGCTCCGGTCCACCCCCAGGACGGAAAGGCCCTCCCGGGCCAGCAGCAGGGCCATAGAGCCGGTGCCGCAGGCCAGGTCCACCGCGGAGCCTGGCTTGCAGCCGTAACGCTCCAGGATTTCGTGATAGAAGGCCAGCACGGCCTCATAGGGAATGTCCTCGGTCAGGCGGTCATAGGAGGCCGCCAGAAATTCATATGCCATAGTCCGCCTCCCGGATGAAAGCACCGTCCCCGGGTCCGGGGACGGTGAAATGGGTATCAGTGCAGCTTGCTGAAGCTGTCCAGCCAGGGCTGGGGGTCGCCTCCCTCCCCGGGGAAGGCCACGGTGATGATGGCCATATAGTCCTGGGACAGACCCGCGGCCCAGACCTGGTACTCGTCAAAGTCGCCGTTGTCGCTCTTTAGCTTCATGTGCAGCGCCGGGGTATCCTCTCCCAGGAAGGAAAGGGTGACCACCTCATAGCTGCTCAGCTCGATCCCCGAGGAGGAGAACTGGCTGCGGAAGGACTCCTCCGAGGCGGCGAAAACCTGCTCCATGCCGAGGTTGGCCAGGGCGGGGTTATTGGGCTGGATCAGCACATTGGTGTTGTTCCCGGAGGCGTCTGTGAAGATGACGTCGATGAGCTGGCCGGCCTGGGAAATGGCGTCTGCCAGGTCGGTTTCCGCAAAGAGATCCGCGGAAATGTGGTTGGCCTGGGCGATTTGCTCCTGGGTGTAGAAGACGCAGCCCTCGGGGAGCTGAATCTTCAGATTCAGGGTTTCGTTGGCGTAGCTATCCCCGTCGATGACGCCCCGTCCGCTGCCCTCGGGGTCGGCCTCGGGAGCCGCCTGGGTATCCGCCTGGGTGCTGGGCGCGGCCTCAGTGTCCCGGGCCTCGCTGTTGGGAACGGTGGGCAGGACGGGATTGCCCGCGCAGGCGCAGAGGCCAAAAATCAGGCACAGGGCCAGACACAGTACAAGGATTCGTTTCATTTCAGTTGTTCCTCCAATTCTCATTCCTCGGCGGGCTCCTTGGGCGCCGCCGGGTCGTTGCAATGGTCGATGTGGTGCTGAATCTGGCTGGTGATCATGTTCAGGGCCACCAGGTTCTTGCCTCCCTCCAGCACCACCACGTCGGCGTTCTTCTTGCTGGGCTCCACGAACTGCTCGTGCATGGGCTTCACCGTCTCCAGGTACTGGGTCAGCACGGACTGGAGGGAGCGGCCCCGCTTGGCCACGTCCCGCTTGATGCGGCGGATCAGCCGCACGTCGTCGTCGGTGTCCACGAAGATCTTGATGTCCATTTCATCGCAGAGGGCTTTGTTCTCAAAGATCAGAATGCCCTCCACAATGATGACGCTCCGGGGCTCCACGGTGATGGTCTCCGCGGTGCGGTTGTGGATGGCGTAGTCGTAGACCGGGCATTGGATGGTCCGGCCCTGCTTGAGCTGCCTCAGATGCTCGATCATCAGGTCTGTCTCGAAGGCGTCCGGGTGGTCGTAGTTCAGCTTGCTGCGCTGCTCAAAGGGCAGGTCGTCGTGGGCCCGATAGTAGTTGTCGTGGCTCAGAACGGTGATATTGTCTCCAAAGCCCTGCGTGAGATTCTTCATCAGGGTGGTTTTGCCGCTGCCGCTGCCTCCCGCAATGCCGATGACCAGAATGTTGTCTGTCATAATACCCTCCATAGTCCGCCGAAAGCAAGAAAAAACTTACACCGATGGGAAAATCCCATCGGTGTAAATTTTATCAGCTATTGTCGGAAATGTCAAGGGGTTATACAGCCCCGGAAGAGGAGAACGGATTTCTCGCTTTGCTCGAAATGACGGTGAACTTACCGCTTCCGAAGGAAGGGGGAACGGATTTCTCGCTTCGCTCGAAATGACAGGCGCCTAACGCATGCCCTTGTCGTAGGGGATGCCCTCGGCCTTGGGGGCGGCGGAGTTCTTGGAGGTGAAGGCCAGGACGATCAGGGAGACGATGTAGGGCAGCATGTTGTAGATGCCGCTGGGGATGTTCATGGCCTTCAGGAAGTCGAAGCCGTTGTAGACGTTGCCCAAGGCCCGGAACAGGCCGAAAAGCAGGGCCGCGCCGGCAATCTTGAAGGGGTGCCAGGCGCCGAAGATCATAACGGCCAGAGCCAGGAAGCCGAAGCCCGCCACGCCGTTTTCAAACTTCCAGGTGGAGACGCCGGCGGTGATGTAGGTGATGCCGCCCACGCCGCCCAGCAGACCGGAGAGCAGAACGCCCGCCCAGCGCATCCTGTAGACGGAGATGCCCACGGAGGCCGCCGCCTGGGGATGCTCGCCGCAGGCCCGGAGCCGGAGGCCGAACTTGGTCTTGTAGAGCAGGATGTAGACCACCACCAGCAGCACCACGGCCACGATCATGAACCAGTTCAGCTCAAACTTGCCGATGTTGGTGAGGAAGGACTCCTTGGCCTTGCCGTAGAAGATCTCGGAGGAGTGGTCGTCGGGGTTCAGGGCGGTGTTCATGGACTTCACCGCCACAGTGGCCAGGGCCGTACCCAGCATATTCAGGGCCGTACCCACGATGGTCTGATCCGCCTTCAGGTTGATACAGGCCACCGCCAGCAGCGACGAATAGAGCACGCCGAAGAGGACGCAGGCCCCCAGCACCGCCAGGAACATGCCGAAGTTATTGCCGGAGCCATCGGCGTAGGGCAGGAATTTCATCACCAGAGCGCCGCCCAGGGCGCCCATGACCATGATGCCCTCCAGGCCCAGGTTGATGACGCCGGAATGCTCGGACACACAGCCGCCCAGAGCCACCAGCAGCAGCACGGAGGCAAAAATCAGGGTGTATTGAACAAGCAATAACATTATTTGTTACCTCCCTTCTGATTGTCGGACGCAGCCTTCACCGCGTCCCGCTCCTTTTGGGTGAAGCGCTCCTCGCCCTTCCGCATGCGGTTGTTGATGATGGTCTTGAAGAACAGCACGAAGCCGCAGAGGTAGATGATCACGGCGGAGATGAAGTCCGCGATCTGGGCGCAGTAGTGGCTCAGATCCACGTTGCCGCCGCCCACGGTGATGTGGGTGATGAAGTAGGAGGAGAAGATGGAGCCAATGGGGCTCAGGCCGCCCAGGAAGGCGGCGGCGATGCCGTTGAAGCCCATGGCGGGAACCGAGGAGGCGTTGACGTTCCACTGCTCGATGTCGGACAGATAGAACAGAGCGCCGCCCATGGCCGCCAGGCCGCCGGAGAGGACCATGGTGAGGATGATGTTGCGGTTTTCCTTCATGCCGCAGTACTTGGCGGCGTTGGGGTTGTTGCCGGTGGCCTTCAGCTCATAGCCCAGCTTGGTCTTTTCCAGAACGACCCAGACGAAAATCGCCACCAGAATGGCGCAGGGAATGGCGATGGTGACATACTGGTTGTTGGAGAAGATCTTGTCCAGCCCCAGGGTGGGGAGAACGGCCTGCTTGGCCTTGCTGACCAGACGGTAGGTGTCCTTGCCGGCGGGGTCCATGGCGGGCTTCAGCAGCATGTTCATGCCGTAGAGGGAGATCCAGTTCAGCATGATGCCGGAGATAACCACGTTCACGTTGCAGTAGGCCTTCAGGACGCCGCCCAGGGCGCCGCTGAGACCGCCGGCGATGACGCCGCAGATCAGGCAGATGTACCAGGGGATCTGGGCGCTGTGGCCGGGGATGGTGTGCTGCAGAGCCAGGTACAGGGCCACGCCCATGCCCAGGCTGTACTGGCCGGCGGCGCCGATGTTGAACAGGCCCACCTTATAGGCGAAGAGCACGGACAGGGAGCAGAAGATCAGAGGCGCGGTCTTGGCCAGGGTGGAGCCGAAGTA
>CAMOSU010000134.1 GCA_946625125.1 uncultured Clostridia bacterium | reverse complement strand
TTCTCCCCGTCGGGCCGGGGATACGGATTCTTCGCTGCGCTCAGAATGACAAATACGGAAGGTTCACGCCGTAGGGACGGCACGCTGCCGTCCGCATTTACCGCCCGTAGGGGCCGGATTCCCCGACCCGCTGTTCCCTTTCAACACCTGCCTGTGTTGGCCTTTGCCCTTCCCGGAAATTTGCCGCCCTTTCGGGCGAAATTACGTATGTTCCGGCCAAACGGTCGAAACAGATAAAGGAAAAAACGAGAAAGGAGGAAATAAGAAATGGCAAAAGAAGGTAAGAAAGGTATTGTCGCGGAATTTAAGGAGTTCGCTCTCCAGGGCAACCTCTTTGATATGGCCACCGGTGTTCTCATCGGCGGTGTGTTCAAGGATCTGGTCAGCTCCTTCACAGACAATGTCATCATGCCCATCATCAGCATCTTCACCGGCGGCCTGGACTTCTCCCAGTGGAAGCTGGCCCTCCCCAGCCTGTTCGAGAAGATTGATCCCGAGACCGGAGAAAAGGTGGTTCCCTACCTGAACTACGGTAACTTCATCTCCAGCATCATCTCCTTCTTTATCCTGGCCGTGGTCATCTTCCTGATGATCAAGGGCATGAATTCCCTGCGCGCCAAGGCAAAGAAGGCCAAGGAGGAAGAGGAGAAGAAGGAAGAAGCCGCTCCTCCCGAGCCCAGTGCCGAGGAGAAGCTCCTCACCGAGATCCGCGATCTGCTGAAGAAGAAGTAACTTCTTCAAATAAAAAACCCGTATTCAAAACTGAATACGGGTTTTTTATTTGATAAAACCTCTGGGCGAACTCATGTGTTATGCCGGATCATTTTTCCTTTTTTTCCGGTTTTGTACATAGTGCGGCAGAGACTGCGCTTGCAGGAGAAACCAGGACGCGGCAGTGGAAAGAAGAAGCACGGCTCCTACCACAAGGGGATAGTACAGAAGCTGCCCATAGAGGCTTGGAACAGCGGCTTTCAAGCGCTGATATATAAGCTGATCAAAGCACCATGACACCAGGTATGTACCCAGACTCAACCTGGAGACCCATTTGAAGCACCATAGAATCCAATTCGGCAGTTTTTGCCATGGAAGCTTCAGAAGAAAAACAAAAACCAGATAAGAAAGAATCGCCGGGAAAAAAGTCGGAGTGTTGTTCCAATTTTCCGCGAGCAAGCTGTGATTTCCGGACATCCAGAGCGAGAACGCGGTCCCGCCAACCAAGAAAATCACCATCATACAAAGACAACTCAAAGGTCGAAGCGGAGCGCCGTATTCCCTGATATAACACCCTAACAAGAAGAAAAAAACGGGATAATCCTGATACCACCAGTTTGGAAGAAGCTTCCATTCGCTTCCGGGAAGACTCGTATTCCGAAACCAACCAGGTGTATCCAATCGAAAATAATTGACCGTAAAAGGAAGAACCGTCATAAAAGCCAGGGAAATCAGCATGACTTGCTTCCATCGGCGCGAGGGGATGGCCTTGTACATGAGATTCAAAAATGGGATCAGCAAAAACAAGCCGATGTACATTTCAATATACCAGGCATAAGGACAGGCACTGAAATTCAATATAGACCGGAGTATTGGAAGAGGGCGAAGCGGCTCCTTCATATATACCGCCCGAAAGATCAGAGTAAAGCAGCATGCCAACAGGTAAGTGCCTATCACCCGCCATATTCGTCGATAATAGCCGCGCTTTGGTACTTGATTGGAGAGCAGATACCCGGAAAGAAGGAGAAACAGGGGAATATTGATCATGGAAAACGTGCGAACCGCACACATAAGCAACATTCGCCCTCCGGAGACGGGGGTTCCGTAAAACCCGGTGTTCATGAAAAAATGAACGGAAATCACACAGAAAATTGCCAAGGAACGGATGACATCCAGTGCCGGCTGCCTTTCTTTTGCGTTTGCCATGAAAGATACTCCTTTGATGGAAAAAACTGTGTATCAAAACAAAAGAAATTGATTTTCTCAAGACGGAGGCGCGCTGCTCTGTCAGTTGCAGGGTACGATCCCTTCGCCCTGGAACTCGGGTACATAGTCCAGGCTGGCGGCCTCAGGCCCCTGGAGGAAGCCCTGCTCCAGACCGAACAGATACAGCCAGGAGACCACGGTGTCGTATTCCTCCCGCGTGATGCGCCGGTCAAAGGGCGGGTTGGCTGCCGCCGGACCCATTGGCACGTACTGGCTCATCAGGGAGACCATCACGCTGCCCCGCGGAAAGCGCCGGGCAATCCATTCCAGCACGCCGACGGAGTTGTCCACCTGTCCGGGCAGGATCAGGTGGCGGATCAGCACGCCCCGCTTCAGCAGGCCGTGCTCGATTACGCATGGCCCGGTCTGACGGTACATCTCCTCAATGGCGGCCTTGGCCGTCTCCACATAATCCGGAGCGGCGGAGAGCGCCCGGGCCAGCGCCGGATTGGAGTATTTCATATCCGGCAGCCAGACGTCCACCTTGCCCTCCAAGGCTCGCAGGGTTTCCACCCGTTCATAGCCCCCGCAGTTGTAGACCACCGGTACCGGGAGCCTGGGCTCCAGGGCCGGAAGAATGTCCGGGAGAAAGTGCGTGGGAGTTACCAGATTGATGTTGTGGCAGCCCTGGGCAATCAGATTCTCAAAGATTTGCCGCAGGCGCTGGCTGTCCAGAGCAAAGCCATGCTTCTGCGTGGAAATCTCATAGTTTTGGCAGAATTTGCAGCGCAGGGTACAGCCGGAAAAAAACACCGCCCCGGAGCCGTATTCCCCGGAAATCACCGGCTCCTCCCAGTAATGAGACGCCGCCCGGGCAGCCACGGGAAAGCCCGGCATCCCGCAGAAGCCCCGCTGTCCCGCCGTCCGGTCCACCCCGCACATTCTGGGACAGAGCTTGCAATTTGTATAGTTCAATCGATCCATTGTGGCCTCCGTAAATGGCATTCCGTGATGCTTGGACGCTTGATTATGATTTCTATTTTACAACATAGAAATCAAAACCGCAAGCTTTACGAATGAAACCGGCTGTGCTATAATAGAGAAAAAATATGTTTCACGTGAAACAAAAGGAGTTTGTCATGCTGAAGGTCGGACAAATCGAAGAAGTTGAGATCACGGGCTATTCCTCTGAGGGCATGGGAGTCTGCCGGATGGAGGGCTGCGCGGTTTTCGTTCCCAACGCGATCCGGGGCGAGCGCTGTACGGTCAAAATAACCCATGTGAGCCGGAACAGCGCCCATGGGAAGATTGAGGAGATTTTGGTACGTTCCCCCCACCGCGTCCGCCGGGCCTGCCCCGACGCCAAGCTCTGCGGCGGCTGCCAGCTTCACCACATGGACTATGCCGAGGAGCTGGCCTTCAAGGCGCAAAAGGTTACAGACGCCCTGACCCGCATCGGCGGTCAAAGCCTGTTTTGCGCGGAGGCAGCAGACCCAGGCCGGCGGACACAAGAGGAAGGCGTATGCGGAACCTTCGACTCCGGCTGCGCCTCCCCTCAGGATGACCCTGTAGGCGCGTTCATAGGCCGCCCGCCCGAGGCAAGCATACCCACAGGGACGGCGAACGCTCAGCCGTCTGAGACGGCGTACAGCAGCCGCACCGTCCCAATCACCGGAGCCATCGAAATTCACGATTACCGAAACAAGGCCCAATACCCCCTGGCAATGAAAAACGGAAAGCCCATCGCCGGGTTTTATAAAAACCGAACCCACGAGGTCGTGCCTGTCAAGCGCTGCGCCATTCTCCCGGCGGTGTTCGATCAAGTAAAGGACGTGGTGCTCCGCTGGGCCGAGGAGGATCGGGTCTCCGTCTACGACGAGCAGACGGGAAAGGGTTTGCTTCGGCATCTCTACGTCCGGAAAGGGGCCGTCTCCGGACAGATTATGGTCTGTATCGTTGCCAACGGCAGGCAGCTTCCCCGGGAAAATCGACTGATTCACGCCCTGCGGCGGGAGATTCCCGGCCTGGCCTCGGTGATTCTCTCGGTCAACGAAAAGAATACCAACGTGGTTCTGGGCGACGAATTTCGCACCCTCTGGGGCCGGGACTGGATCGAGGACAGGCTCTGCGGCTTCAGCTTCCGGCTCTCCCCCCGGTCCTTCTACCAGGTCAATCACGATCAGGCCCAGCGGCTCTATGAAAAAGCCGTGGAGCTGGCGGAGCTCCACGGGACGGAGACGGTTCTGGACCTCTACTGCGGCACCGGCACCATTACCCTGGCCCTGTCCCGGAAGGCCGGGAGGACCATCGGCGTAGAAATCGTCCCCCAGGCCATTGAGGACGCAAAGGAGAACGCCGCCCGAAACGGCGTGACCAACGTGGAATTCTACTGCGCCGACGCCTCCGAAGCGTCAAAACGCTTCGCCGCGCAGGCTACAGGCAGCGGCCAACAGGCAACAGAGGAACACACCGTAGGGGCGTATGCCCACATCGGCCCTGCCGGTTCTGACGATGCGGCGGGCAGCGGCCAACAGGCAACAGGGGAACACACCGTAGGGGCGAATGCCCACATAGGCCCTGCCGGTCCCGACGATGCGGCGGGCAGCGGCCAACAGGCAACAGAGGAAAGGGGAGGACGGATTCTTCGCTTTGCTCAGAATGACAGGACTGGAACCGTGGATGTCATCGTCGTAGACCCGCCGCGGAAGGGGCTGGCGCCCGACGTGATTGAGGCCATGGTCCGGATGGCTCCGCAGCGCATCGTCTACGTCTCCTGCGACCCCGCCACCCTGGCCCGGGACATAAAGTGCTTCTCCCAGCAAGGCTACACCCTCACCCACGCCGAAGCCTTCGACCTCTTCCCCCGCACCTTCCACGTGGAGTGCGTGACATTGATGACAAAGAAATGAGTAAATCGGGATTTGACGAGGCGAA
>CAMOSU010000133.1 GCA_946625125.1 uncultured Clostridia bacterium | reverse complement strand
GCGATGAATTTCTCCCCCGGGAAGACCGGGAAGGGGTACTGCCGGAAGAGCTCCGTGCGGATGACCTCGCAGGCGTCGCCGCTGACGGGACAGATCCGGGGATAGGACAGGATGTCCACCGGCGTGTTTTCTGCCTCCGCATAGCAGTTGGGATGCTCCCGGTCTCTCCCCTTCAGCAGAATGACGATGCCGACCTCCGGCGACTTCTCCCAAGCGCTCCAGGCCTGCAGCGTTTGCTCCACGGCGTCCTCCGTCAGGCTGTCGTCGCTGTCCAGAATCAGCAGGTATTTTCCGTGAATATAGGGATGGGCGGCATTCAGCGCCGTGTGCTTGCCGCCGTTTTCCTTCTCAATATACTGAATGGGGAAGGGCTGCTCCGCGGCGATGAGCTCCCGCATGAGCTCGCCGGTTCCGTCGGTGCTGCCGTCGTTGACCACGACCCACTCAAAATCGAAGGAACTCTGCGCCAGCAGGGACGCGTAGCAGCGCTTCAACAGCGCCGCCCGATTATAAACCGGGGTGAGAATTGTCAACTCGGTCATGGTTCCAACCCTTCCTTCCACCGTTCCGTGCCGTCAGCTCCGCTTTCGCCTGAGGGCCGACAGCGTTTTTTCCTTTGCGTTGTAAACCGCTTCCGTACCGAAGGCGTTGCGGAGCACGCCAAGCGCGTAACGGCGAACCCGTCCTTTCAGGGACACCGTATCCTTCTTATCCTTGCTCCAGCTTTGATCGAAATGATGGATGGTGTAGCTTTTCGGAGACGGCTGATTCCATATCCTTGTGAGGTTGTTGGGGCAGAAGCAGATTTGAGGGTAAATATGTAAGCCATGCCGGATCTGCTCTTTTCCGTTTTTTTGAATCCCAAGCTTTTCAAAACAATCCGTGATGATGTAGGTGTTTGGAAGCGTCTCGAAGCTGCCGTCCTCTTTGGCAAATGGCTTGTCTGAATAATAGGAAAGAAGCTCGGCAATGATTGGACTTCCGGATTCGGCGCCCATGACAGCGGTAACAGGGTTGTCTTTTGATTCAAAGCCTGTAAAAACCGCGTTATCCAAAAATCGGTCCAGAGGACGCAAAACCTCCACATCCGTGTCGAAATAGAGGCCGCCCTGGGTATAAAGCGCGTACAGCCGCACATAGTCCGACACAAAGGCCCATTTTCTGGCCGCGTAGGCCTGCCTGGTCCAGAGAGTGGATTCGATGTCGAAGTTGTCCTCGTTCCACTCCACGATGCGGTAGTCCGGGAGGTATTTCCTCCAACTGGCGATGCAGGCCCGGATCAGCGGGCTTTTCTCGCCCCGGCCAAACCAGCAGTAGTGAATTACTTTTGGAATCATGGCGTCTCCTTATCATTCGCGGCCCGGACGTTCAACAGCTCCAGCAGCTCCTGCCGGACAGCCCCGACCGTATAAGCCGCGGCCCGCGCCGCGCCGGCTTCGCCCAGGCGCTCCCGGGCGGCGGCATTCTTCGCCAGGGCTTCCACCCGCTCCGCCAGCAGGGCGGCGTCCTCCGGGGCGAAGAGGAAGCCTGTCTCGCCCTCCAGAACCAGCTCGTCGTGGCCCCGGTTGTGGGAGGCGACCACGGGCTTCTCGCAGAGCATGGCCTCGATGATGTTCAAAGGCATGCCCTCCCGTCTGCTGCAGGAGACCACCAGGTCCACGGCGGGTACCACCCGCTCCAGATCCGTGCGGTAGCCCAGGAGCTTCACCGTATTTTCCAGTCCCTCGGCCTTGATCTGTTCCTTCAGCGCCTGCTCCTTGGGACCGTTGCCCGCCAGCAAGACCTTCAGATTCGGAATCTGATCCTTCAGAGCCCCGGCGGCGGAGATCAGAGTTTTCTGATTCTTGTTTTCGTTGAGCTCTCCGGTGCAGAGGATCACAAAGTCGGCGGGGGAGAGGCCCTCCGCCTGGCGCATGGCAAGCTGCTCCTCCTCCGATGCCGGGTGGTAGCGCTGCTCGTTGACGCCCACGCCGTGAATGTAGGCGATTTTGGTGCGCCTGCTGAGCTTCTCCCGGGCCAGGGCGTAATCCTCTTTGTTAATCGTGATGAGAAGATCGCAGTATTTCGCCATGAACTTCTCAATGGGATAGAACAGCAGCCAGGCCTTTTTGGAGGAACCCTTGCAGAAGTGGAAGCCGTGGGCCATGTAGATGACCTTTGCGCCCTGCTTCCGGGCTTTCTTCGCCGCCAGCCGGGTCACGATGCCCCCCATGGGGGTGTTGCAGAGGATCAGGTCATAGCGCTCCTGGGACAGCAGCTTCTTCATCTGCTTGTAAGCCCGCAGATTGTCCGGGCTCTTGGGAGAGCGGGAGAAGGGCGTCTCTATGAATTTGTCGCAGTATTTGAGCTGGAGCCCGTTCTTCACCGCCAGATTGTCATGGGCGGCCACATGGACCTCCCAGCCCTGCTCCCGCAAATGCTTCATGTGGGGCAGGTGGAACTGGCAGATGTGAGAGAGAACCGTAGCAGTGTATAGAATCTTCATGAGTTTTAGAATGGCAGAATACTATTAATAGTGAAGATGATGTTCAAAGCAAAAGCGCGGAAATCCGTTTCTTTCAAATTAATAATTCGAATGTGCATGTCATAAAGCTCCGGATTCAAACACTTTTTCATGTCTAAATGATGCTGGTCGCTGATTCGCTTCTCCAGCGGAACCCGGAACATCAGATCAAAGAAACGACGGTTGTTGTAGATGAAGGTGATGTCAAAGCAATACTTCATCTCGCTGATGTTCAAACCGCCCCAACTGCCCCAAGTGACTTCGTTGTAGTGCATATCGGCAGGCGGATAGCAGCTTGGAACCTTCTCGTATTCGTATTCCTGTATGTAATCCGCAAACGAACGGTCAATCTTATGGGCCAGAGCTCTGTCCAAAATAAAAATCTTGTAGAGGTTCCGAAACAGCTTCGGCGACAGCTTCGGCATGGTTTTTCTGCCGTAATGCTTGTACCAATAGGCGCGAATCGTCTCAGAAACCCAGGACTTCACTTCTACATCGCAGGCCGTGTTGCGGCGGAGGAAGATTCGCTTCCGAATTTCGTTGTCTTTCGTTTCCGCAACATAGCCATTGTTGTGCATCAGGACAGCTCGGATAGCATCGTAGTCCGGGACATCTTCATTGCTTGAAGGAATCTTGTATTCGTGATGCCTGACCTGGAAACGTTCTGCTATTTTTTTAGCCGCTGCGGCGTCTTGAATCTCTTTCTCGGCGGAGATGTAGCTGAAAGACTCAAAACGGTCATAGAGGCCGTTTGCCGCGGCAAATGTGGTGTTGCTGTCGATTCCGCCTGTGAGGGAAATCCATGGATGCTGCCACTTCCGGCTGATCAGCTCCATGTTTCGCTTCAAAATATCCGCCGCGTCTCGAATCACCTGATCATAATCCGCCTGAGAATCCGCGGTCTGCTGAGGCAGAAGCGGCCAGAAACGCTTGTGGGTAATGGAATTGCCCTGAAGCGTGTAGGAAATACTTGGGACGATGCGCTTCAGGCATGCAAAGGGAGTCAGATCACCGGGGAGATATGGCCCCATGACTCTTCCGTACCATTTGTAATGGATCAGCCGTTCCACAAAGGCATCCATTTTCAAGTCGCACAGGTCTCCGATGAGCTGCGCGTGGGAGGACAGATAAAAATCCCCGTCCACGATTCCGCAGCATGCAGACTGCATCCCGGAAGGATCAACAAGGAACTCAGCGCCATCCTTAGTTAAAACACCAAGCACAAACACACCGGTTAAGTTGTTGACCGCTTCCATGTACTCAGGAGAACCATAAACAGCCGCGAGGTGTTGAAGTATTGACGCTTCATCGGTCTCCATAGCAAAGGGGTCGTAGGCGTGACCCAGAATAAAAAAGCATCTGTCGGGATTGGCTTCGTAAAGATGTATGCCGGAATCTTTATGCCCGCAAATTGTGTAGTGCAAAAAATGGCGGCATGTCCAGTTCCCATAAAAAGGAAATGAAACAAAATCCAAGGTTTTTCGGGTCGTAATCAAGAATCCGCGGATAAACAGATCGCTGCGCAAGTCAGGTCGTTGCTGGAGCAATTTCTGAAGCGCTTCCTGTTTCATCAATATCACCGTCCTGCCTTAATCTTAGAATTAGATATACAGATCAAGAGAGATTTTGCGGCCTGAGGTAAGTGCAATTGATTGAAGTGCACCAAAATCCAACGTATATTATATACTGCTCAGTCCCAAAAGGCAACAGCTTTTCTTGCTGAATTACATAAAAAAACATGGATATTCGGCGTTTTTCATAAAGAAAGCTTAATCAAGAAATGTCTTACATGGTACAAAAACTACGATTTGAAAAGGCACAGCAAATATGGTTTGCACGCAAAAGCGATGCGTTTCTGGGAAAGGCGGAATAAAAAGACGAAAAAGATTGCCCGAGGGACTTCTCAAAAACGGTCAACGGGTTTATAATGGGCTTGACCGAAGCGGTGAATGGGACGAATTGCAAGGGGATTGGTTGGGGAACGCCCGGCGGAGCTGAGAATGATCCGCTTGGCAGGAAAGCGGAAGAATCCGGGACTTCCCCGGCTCATGGCCCTTTGGAAGAACGTCTGTCCGCGGAAGGAGGGGGATCATGGAAGCGATACAAACCCATCGGCTGACGAAGTATTACGGCAAGGCCCGGGGCATCCTGGAGCTGGATCTGACGGTGGAGCAGGGCGAGTTCTTCGGCTTCATCGGGCCTAACGGGGCGGGGAAGTCCACCACCATCCGGACCCTGCTTGGGCTGATCTCTCCCAGCGGCGGCAGCGCCCGGGTGCTGGGGAAGGATATCGGAAAGGAGAAACGGGAGCTTCTGGCCCGGGTGGGCTATCTGCCCGCCGAGGCCTTCTTCTACCCGGG
>CAMOSU010000132.1 GCA_946625125.1 uncultured Clostridia bacterium | reverse complement strand
CCTGGGTGGAGTCGTACTTCAGCAGGTGGGCCAGCATCTTGGAAGAGGTCAGGTCGTTGATGGCGACGATCTCATAGTCGGGATCACCGAACATCTGGCGGAAGGCCAAGCGGCCAATGCGTCCGAAACCATTGATAGCTACTTTAACAGGCATGGGAAAAACCTCCATTTCATGCGCCGCAGCGCAATTTTTGATTCAATCGGTACGGTCCTTTGGACTGTCTGGATTATTATACAACAATTTTGCCCGCTTGTCCAGATTTTTTATTCACTTGTGGAAAAAATAGGGACATTGCCGGATTTTTCGGTTCAAAGCAGTTGCATTTATGTAGAAAATGTGATATCCTATCTTAAATGAGTAAGATGGGGGTGTAGGCGATGCTTGATCTGCACTGTCACATCCTGCCCGGGCTGGATGACGGTGCCGCCGAGCTGGGCGTTTCTCTGGAAATGGCCGCTCTGGCCGCGGACTCCGGGGTCACCCACGTCTTCGCCACGCCCCACTGCAACACCCGCAACCCCCAGAAGAATTTCCGCAGCCGGGAGCTCATCGAGGCCTACACCGCCCTCCAGCGGGAGCTGGACCGGGCGGACATCCCCATCCGCATCCTCTCCGGCGCGGAGGTCCTGGCCCGGGGGCACTTCGCCCAGCACCTGGCCGCCGGGGATTTCATGACCCTCAACGCCTCCCGCTATCTACTGGTGGAATTCTACTTTGACGAGTCCCCCGCCTACATTGAGGACTGTCTGGCCGCGGTGGAGGCCGAGGGGCTGGTGCCTGTGGTGGCCCACCCGGAGCGCTATTTCTGCGTGCAGCACGCCCCGGAGCTGGCACAGCGCTGGGCTGACGCGGGCCGGGTGCTGCAGCTCAACAAGGGCAGCCTGCTGGGCGATCTGGGAGAGGACGCCTATATCACCGCGGCCCTGCTGCTGCGGCGGGGCGCGGTGTCGGTGATCGCCTCCGACGCCCACCATTTCCGCTTCCGCACCCCTCACATGGGCGCCCTGCTGGACTGCCTGGCCCGGCGCTTCCCCGAGGCGGACCCGGCCCTGCTGCTGCGTGAAAACCCTCTGCGAATCGCAAAGGATCAAACTCTGTAAGGAGAGCGAATATGCTGAAACACGTCCGAATCATCCTGATCGTGCTGTTCTGTCTGAGCCTGGCAGGCGCGTCGGGACTGTACTTCTACGTCTACACCCACGAGGACACCAGTCCTCCGGCCTTCCGCTCGGATTCGGAGCTGCTGGAGCTCAGCGTCACGGACCCCGAGCAGGCCATGCTCCGGGGCCTGCGGGCCTACGACAACGTGGACGGCGACCTCACCGGGAAGATCCGCATCCGGGACGTCTCCCCCCTGATCAACGAGCGGGACGTCACCGTGAGCTACATCGTTTTCGACGAGGCCTCCAACTACGCCACCTACTCCCGCACCGTGCGCTACACCGACTATGAGTCCCCCACCTTCCGGCTTCTGCAGCCCCTGGTCTTCCGGGCGGGGGAGCCCATCAGCTTCACCAGCACGGTGGCCGTCATGGACCAGCGGGACGGCGACATTACCGGCCGTCTGAAGCTGGAGGAATCCGCTGTAATCAGCAGCACCCCCGGCAGCTACGCCGCCAAGTTCAGCGCCACCAACCGCATGGGCGACACGGTGTATTTGCCGGTGACGGTGCAGATCGTCAGCAACTCCGCCTCCATGCCCGAGATCAAACTGACGGACTACCTCATCTATATTTCCCAGGGAGAGCGGCCCGTCTTCCGCCGCTATCTCCGGGAGGTCGTTGACCCCCTCCTGCCCGAAAAGCACATTTCCCTGTCCTCGGTCGCCATCAACAGCACCAAGCTGGACGTCAACACCCCCGGCGTTTACGAGGTCTATTACTACTACACCGGCAGCTCCGGCGAGACCACCACGGTGATCCTCACCGTCATCGTAAAGTGAGGGCCATGCCATGAACCAAAAAAAACGAACCGACTCCGTGTGGGTCCAGACCGAGCCATACTGCGTCTTCCGGCAGGTCTGGCGCAATCTCTGGATGGTGCTGATGAGCGCCGTGCTGTTTGCCGCCCTGGCCTACGCCGCCACCGTCCTGCTGCTCCACCCCAGCTACTCCTGCTCCGCCACCTTTGTGGTCACACCCCGCAACAGCTATCAGGGCAGCGCCGCCACCGTGACGGCCTCCACGGCGGAGCAGTTCGCGACTCTGCTCTCTGGCCCCACCCTGGTCAGCCGTGTCCAGCGGCTGGGGGGCGCGGACGTGGAGGGGGCTTCGGTGTCCTCCTCCTCCGTCAGCGGGACCAACCTGGTGCAGCTTCGTACCACCGGGCCCACGCCCCGCTCCGCCTACTATATGTGCATCGGCATTCTGGATCATTACGAGGACTACACGCAGTACGTCTTTGACTCCGTGATCCTGGAGACCGTCTCCGCCCCCACGGTGCCGGACAAGAGCGCCTTCCGGGCCACCCAGCGCCGGACCATACTCATTGCCGCGCCTCTGGGCGCGCTGCTCATGGCGGGTCTGCTGGCGCTTCTGTGCATCACCTCCGGCACCATCCAGACCATCGACGGCGCCCGCAGCCAGGTGGACGGCAAGCTGCTGGTGACGCTCAACCACCAGCGCAAGCGCCGCACACTGAAGAGCCTGATGCGGCGGCGGAAGACCTCCCTGCTGATCTCCAATCCCACCACCTCCTTCCTCTACGTGGAGACCATGCACCAGCTCCGGGCCCAGATCGAGCACAGCTCCCGGGCCCACGGCTGCAAAACCTTCCTGGTCACCTCCGTCAGCGAGAACGAGGGCAAATCCACCGTGGCCGCCAATCTGGCCCTGAGCCTGGCCCGACGCCACAAGAAGGTCCTGCTGGTGGACTGCGACCTGCGGAAGTCCGCCCAGCATCTGATTTTTGAAGCCTCCGCCGAAAAGGGCGTCACCCTGAACGCCCTGCTGAAGGGAGAGCTGGCGCCGGAGGCCCTGGTGAAAGCCCTGCACTACCGCAAGGCGGAAAATCTCTTCTTCCTCTTTGCCTCCAACGTGAAGCGTCACTCCGCGGAGCTCCTGGGCTCCGGGCAGATGAAGCAGCTTTTGAGCGTCCTGCGGGACAATTTCGACTACGTGGTCCTGGACTCCTCCCCCATGGGCTTCTTCACAGACAGCGAGGTCCTCTCCGACCTGGCCGACGCCTCTATGCTGGTGGTGCGGCAGGACGTGCTCACCGACAAGACCATCAACGACGCCATCGACAGTCTCTCCCGATGCAAGGCCCGATTCCTTGGCTTCGTCTTCAACGACGTCCACACCTTCAACATCGCCGCCGGCGTCGTGGGCGGCCGCCGCTACGGCTACGGCTATGGCTACGGCTACGGACGCAGCTACGGCTACGCCTACGGCAGCGGCAAGGCCCACGAGAAGTACGGCTATGGCTACGGCTCTGACCGGGAAAGCGTTTCGCTTCAGACGGAGCGCCAGAAAAAGGAGGATTGAGCATGGAACAAAAGGACAAACGCGGGTTCCAGTTTTCCGTTTTCTGGCACAATTTCCTGCGGACCCTGCCCCACATGGTCTGGCTTCCCCTGCTGCTCTGCGCGGCATTCGGCTTTTTGCGCTATTATCAGGTCCGAAGGAGCTACAGCCCCAGCTATGAGGTCTTCGCGGTCTACCGGGTCAGCGCCCGGCGGACCAGCAGCATTGATCTCAGCAGCACGGGCTATTATATGGACGCCAACGCCGCCTCCCGGCTGGCCGCCACCTACCCCTATGCCATGAGCTCCGATCTGGGCCGCAGCCTGCTCCGGGAGAAATACGGCACCTCCAGTCTGCCCGCCTCCGTCAGCTGTCGGCCCGAGGCCACCATGCTGATCTTTACCGCCCGGGCCTCCACCCCGCAGAATGCCTATGATGGGCTCCACATGGCGGTGGACGTCTTCCCGGAGGCCGGCAAGAGCATCCTGGGAGGCTTCAGCCTGGAGGTGTTTGACGAGGCGGTCCTGCCCACCAGCCCGATCAACCCGCCCAACTTCCTCGCCTCCAGCATCAAATGGGCCCTGTTGGGTCTGGCCGCGGGCCTGGGGATCATCGCCTTTTTCGCCCTCTTCCGCAAAACCGTCCACAACTCCGAGGACCTGCGGGAGCTGCTCAGCGTCCCCTGCCTGGGTCTGCTGCCGGAGGTCCGCTTCAAGGCCAGGACCAAGGCCAACCACAGCGTTTTGTTGACCAATCCAAAGCTGGACGAGAGCTATATTGAGGCCATGCGCTCCGTGCGCTTCCAGCTGAACAAGGAGCTGGAGCATCAGCGGGCGAAGATCATCATGGTCACCTCCACCATCCCGGGGGAGGGCAAATCCACCATCTCCGCCAATCTGGCCCTGGCCCTGGCCGAGCAGGGCAGCCGGGTGACCCTGGTGGACTGCGACCTGCGAAAGCAGAGCCTGAAGGAGCTCTTTGGCATCCAGGAGTCCACCCGGGGCCTGGTGGAGCTCATCGCCCAGCAGAGCAGCGACCTGGAGGACGCCCTGACCCCGGTGGAGGGCTCCACCCTGCGTCTGCTCAGCGGCGACAAGGTGGCCGAGCAGCCTCAGAACTTTCTGGCCTCCCCCCGCCTGCAGAGCTTGATGAACGCCCTGCGGCGCTACTCCGATTATATCATCGTGGATACCCCGCCCTCCGGTCTGCTGTCTGACGCGGCGGCCCTCTCCCAGTGGGTAGACGGTCTGATCTATGTGGTCCGCCAGGACTATGTGGCCCGCTCCGCGGTGCTGGACAGCGCCGGGATGCTCAACAGCATGGAGGTCCGCTTCCTGGGCTGCGTGCTGAACCAGGCCATCCGAAGCACCAGCGCCAGCGGCTACGGCTACTATGGCCGCAAGGGCTACGGCTATGGCTACGGTTACGGCTATGGCTACGGCTACGGCAAAAAATACGGCCAGAAGTACGGCAGCAAGGGCAAGGAAAAGCCCGAGGAATACCAGAAATAA
>CAMOSU010000131.1 GCA_946625125.1 uncultured Clostridia bacterium | reverse complement strand
GTCCCAACATCAAGGACTGGCCCGAAATGCCCGCTCTGACCGACGACCTGCTGGTGAAGGTCTGCTCCTACATCACCGATCCCGTCACCACCACCGACGAGCTGATCCCCTCCGGCGAGACCTCCTCCTACCGCTCCAACCCCGAGCGTCTGTCCGAGTTCGCCCTGTCCCGCCGCGATCCCGAGTACGTGGGCCGCTCCAAGGTCCTGCGCCAGTTCGACCGGGACCGCCGCGCCGGCAAGGGCCTGCCCGAGGAAGTCGTGAAGGTGTACGACGCCCTGGAGAAGGCCGGCTTTAAGATCGACCGGGAGGGCACCGACATCGGCTCCACCATCTACGCCAACTGCCCCGGCGACGGCTCCGCCCGTGAGCAGGCCGCCTCCTGCCAGCGCGTGATGGGCGCCTCCGCCAACCTGGCCCGCTCCTACGCCACCAAGCGCTACCGCTCCAACTGCATCAACTGGGGCATGGTTCCCTTCCTCTGCGAGGAGCCCGAGGCCTTTGAGCTGGGCGATTACGTCTTTGTTCCCGGCGTCCGCGAGGCCGTTCTGGAAGCCAAGGACAACTTCCCCGCCTATGTGGTGAAGGCCGACGGCACCGTCAAGGAGATCAAGCTCTCCCTGGGCGGTCTGACTGCCGACGAGCGCCAGATCATTGTGGACGGCTGCCTGATCAACTACTATCGCAACAATTGATTCTTCGCTTCGCGGCGAAGACGAAAACGCCCCTGGGCCTCGGCCCAGGGGCGTTTTCCATGGATTCCTACGATTTCTCCAGGATTTCCTGAAAGCGATCCAGGAAGCTCTCTTCCCCAAGGGTATTGAGCTTGTAGAAGGCTCCCTGGCTGCCGCCGGAGCTGATGGCGGAGCAGTGGATGAGGCCGTCGGCGTCCTGGAACAGGGTCACGTTCAGGCTGACCCGGTTTCTACCCATCATGCTGTAGCGCTCAAAGACCCGGACGCAGCAGCGAATCCGCCCATCCGCGGAGCGGAAGTCGCTCCCGTCCTCCAGGGAGGCGGAAACGCTGCCCTGGAGGACGCCTGCCTCAATTTCTTCGATCCATTGGTCCAAAGAACCCTGCAAGATTGTTTCAAGCTTTGCCATGTCAAGTCCTCCGTTTCATCTTCTGTCGTTCCACGGTCAATTGCGCAGCTCCGGCCGCTCCCGGACAAAGGTGAGCAGAAGGCAGATGCCCCACATGTTCCAATAGGTGACGCTGTGGAGCTCCCAGCCCTGGGCGGCCATAATATTCATGTTCATCTCCGCCTCGCTCTTGGAGGACTCGATCACTTTGTATTCCTTCACAATGCTTCATCCTTTCTCGGTGCCGGGCCGACGCGGCATCGGCCCGGCGTTGCTTTGTTACTCCGTGTCAGGTTCGGTTTGCTGGGGCAGCATCTGGTTGACGTCCAGCACGGGGATCATGCCGGAGCCCTGGCCGGACATGACGGTGGGCAGCTTGCCGTCCCAACTTTGAGCGTAGCTGTACTGGATCAGGGCGTCGGTCAGGGACTCGCTGAGCTTGCGGTTGGCTTCCGCCTCGGCCTCCGCCTTGGCCAGCAGCTCATAAGCCTCGGCGTCGGCGTTGACCTTCCGGACCTCTGCCGCGGCGTTGGCTTCAATGACCTTTTGCTCCGCCTCAGTCTCGGCCCGGAGCTTGTTCTGCTGGGCCACCTGCTTGGCCTCCACCGCGTCGGTGAAGGCGTCGGTGAAATCCATGTTCTCAATGGAAGTGGAGACCAGCTCGATGTTGTAGGCCAAGAGCTTTTCCCCCAAGTCCTCCTCAATGGCGGCGGCCAGCTCGTTGCGCTTGCCCACCAACTGCTCCGCGGTGTAGCGGGCTGTGACCACCTTCACAGACTCGGTGACACAGGGCTGGATGACGGTGTGGTAATAGTCCACGCCAATGGTGCGGTAGATGGTCTGGGCGTCGGACTTCTTGATCTGGAAGTTGATGGTGTAGACCAGATTGACCTCCTGAATGTCGGAGGAGAAGCAGGGCAGCTCAGTGCTCTCCTTCTGGACCCGGTTATCCATTTTGATGACCTGCTGCCAGGGAAGCACCAGATGCACCCCGGCGTCCAGGGTGGTCTCCTCTACGTGACCGAAGGTGGTGACCACGCCGGTGTGACCGGTGGGAACAGTTTGGACGCAGGACAGGACGATAGCAGCCGCGCACAGCAGCAGGGAGGCGGCGCTCACCAGAGAGGCGGCGGTCTTTTTTCCCTTGCCCTTCAAGGCAATCCGGGCGGCAAGGCCCGCAAAGAGAATCACGGCGGCAATGACGAGCTTGATCATGGTACGAACTCCTTTCTTTCTCCCGCCAAAGCGGGATCGGGCGGCATGTGAGCCGCAAAGTAAATAAAAAAACTCATGCGCAGGCAGAAGCCTGAACATGAGTCTCGCGTTTCAAGGCGGCGCGGCGGGCAAAGCCCGCGTGCTGACGCAGCCGCCTCCGCGGCCCCCGGCCGCGGTACTACTCCCTCAAGGGCAGTATGAACTTGTGGCATGATTATATCACATCCAGGCCCCTTGTCAAGTACCCGGGAAAAATTTTTTTTCCGCATTCTGCAAAAACGTACTCTGATTTGCAAATCGGGATTTGTGGAGCTGACTCCGTAGGGGGCGGCGTCCTCGACGCCCCGAACGTGCCGTTCTCTGATCCCTCCGGGCCGTCGAGGACGCCGGCCCCTACTATTGCGTTTCGCTTAAAAGTTGTCATTCTGAGCGCAGCGAAGAATCCGTTCATTCTTTCCGTATATCACGAAGAAAGGGACGGATTTCTCAGTCGCAAGCTCCTTCGAAATGACAAGATGAAAGCGAAACAGCGTACTACGGATTGACAAATCCCGATTTGCTCGATGCAAGGAAATTTTGTGTCGAAAACCGCCGCGGTCTGCATAGTATGGAACGCACGGGACACCGTGCAGAAGGAGGAAGGATTATGGCAAGCTTTACCAACCAGGCCACTCTGCGCTACAACGGCCAGACCGTCAGCTCCAACGTGGTGACGGGGCAGATGATCTCGCCCTTGAGCATGACCAAGACCCCGCTGGAGGACGTCTACGCCTCTGGGGATACGATCGCCTACGTGATCTCCCTGGTGAACGACGGCAGCGCCACCTATGAGAATCTGAGTCTCACGGACGATCTGGGGAGCTACGAGATCGGCGGGGGCCAGAGCGCGTATCCGCTGTCCTATGTGGCGGACTCCCTGCGCTATTTCATCAACGGCGTGCTCCAGCCCGCCCCTGCTGTCACGGCGGGACCTCCCCTGACTGTGACCGGAATCTCCGTCCCGGCGGGGGGCAACGCCCTGCTGAGCTATGAGACCGAAGTCACCGAGGCTGCTCCCCTCACGGCGGGCAGCGTCATCACCAACACCGCATCGGTCAGCGGCCAGGGACTGACCAATCCCCTGGAGGCCAGCGCGTCTATTACGGTGGAGAGCGGCGCGGAGTTGTCCATTCTCAAGAGTCTTTCTCCCGCCACCGTGCCGGAGAACGGCCAACTGAGCTACAGCTTCCTGATTCAGAACCATGGCAATCAGGAGGCGGACCAGGCCGCCGGGGTCACGGTGTCGGACCTCTTCGATCCCATTCTGAAGAATATCAGCGTCAGTCTGAACGGCCAGCCCCTGGCCCTGAATACCGGCTACAGCTACAGCCAGAGCAGCGGGCAGTTTGATACCGTTCCCGGCGTCATCACCGTTCCCGCCGCCACCTACGCCCAGACCGCCTCCACCGGAGACTGGATTGTCACCCCCGGAGAGGCAACCCTGACGGTGACGGGTACGGTCTGACAAATAGTGCCGCGCAAAGAAAAAGGTCTGTTCGCGATTTTTTCCCGGGAGAAAAAACCGCGAACAGACCAAAGCGCCGAAGGCGCAAAGCCCATTTGATTCACTTGTGATACCTTGACCCCGCCTGAATGCTTTCCGCCCGGTAGAGCTGTTCCAGCAGCATGACCCGGGCCAGGTGGTGGGGGAAGGTCATGTCGGAGAAGCTGAGCTGGAGATCCGCCAGGGCCTTGATTTCCGGGGCGATGCCGAAGCTGGAGCCCAGCAGGAAGCAGGCGGAGGAGCGACCCCCGGTCTTTACCTCCGCCAGAGCTTTGGCAAAGCCCTCGGAGCTGAGCTTCTTCCCCTCGGGGGTCAGGACGCAGAACCAGGCCCCCTTGGGGAGCTTTTCCCGGATGAGCTGGCCCTCCCGGGCCAGCCCCTCGGCAATCTGGGCAGGGGAGGGGGCCTCCGGCAGCCGGTACTCCGGCAGCTCCAAAAGCTGGAACTTGCAGTAGGCTCCCAGCCGTTTGGCGTACTCCTCCACGGCCTGCATGTAGAATTTTTCCTTCAGCTTGCCCATGGCAAGCACGGTGACGTTGAACATTTAGATGGAGTCCTTTCTGAATAGAAGGCAATTACGGAACAGACAAGAGGCAATAGGAGACGGAGCGGCTGTGCTCGTTTTCCTATTGCCTATTGTCTTGTGCCGATGGGCTGTTGCCTGTCCCTCCGGGAGAGGGGCGGGGCGTCGGGGACGCCGCCCCCTACGGGGAGGGGATACGGCGGGGCGATGTGGGCATCGGCCCCTACTACGCCGTTTCGCTTTCATCTTGTCATTTCGAAGGAGCTTGCGACTGAGAAATCCGTCCCTTTCTTCGTGATATACGGAAAGAATGAACGGATTCACCCAGGAAGGGCGCAATGCTTCGCTGCGCTCAGAATGACACCTTTTAAGCGAAACGCAATACTACGGGCGGGTCTGATGCCTGGCGCCTCGTCGGTGGGTGCTGCCCGTGGCGAGCAATGCTCGCCGCTGCGGACTGGCCCGGCGCTACCGGTCCCGATCCGAGAAGAACTTGTGCTGCATGCCGTAGAAGGCGGCGCCAATGGCGATCCAGACCACCAGCATGATGTAGCTCTCCTTCCCGAAGTGAACGCCGCTGAGGCCGGGAATGGGGATGAGCTGCAAAACCATAAAGATCGCGCTGAAAACCACGCCTATGGCGGCCATAGTTTTCAGGAAGGGGGAGCCGTCCCGATCCCGCCGGGCGGTGACCAGGGTGGCGGCGGCGGTGAAGAAATAGCCGATGGAGG
>CAMOSU010000130.1 GCA_946625125.1 uncultured Clostridia bacterium | reverse complement strand
CCCATGTTCTGACACAAATCCCTTACCGATGTGCTGACACAACATTGAAAACACCTCAATTCTCCATTTTCAATTCTCAATTCTCAATTCGCCCAGGCGGGGTACGGCGGACGGCTGAGAGCCGTCCCTACAGGCGGTGCCGTATCAAACGCGCGGGGCGTCGGGGACGCCGCCCCCTACGGCGGAATCGGCCCGATTGAAAATGAAACCTTGACATCCTGGGAGGAACTATGAAAAAGCTTTCTGTTCTGTTGATTATCGTCCTGCTGCTGGGCCTCTTTGCGGGCTGCGCTGCCTCCCCTGAGACTCTGCCCAGCCTTCCGGCGTCCTCGGAGACGGGGGACAGCTCCGCCCCGCCCAGCTCCTCCGCCCCGGAGGGGACCGCCTTCACAGAGGAGGAAATTGCCGCCGTCCACCCCATGCTCTTCCACGTCACCGGGCCGGAGGGCCAGGAGGGCTATCTCTTCGGCACCATCCACGTAGGAGACAAGCGGGTGAACACCGCGCTGGAAAAGCTGATCCCCTATCTGGACGCCTGCGACGCCCTGGCGGTGGAATTTGACCTGGTGGCCTTCGAAAAGGATATGGCCGCCCAGATAGAGTCCATGGGACAGTTTGTCCTGACGGACGGCAGCAAGGTCTCAGACCACATGCCTCCGGAGCTCTTTGAACGGGCCTCCGCCCTGCTGCGGGAGGCCAAGCTCATGCCGCAGTTGATGGAATCCTACAATCTGGCCATGTGGTCCCAGTTGGTGGAGCAGGCGGCCCTGCTGACCCGCACCGACTACGACATGGAAATCGGCATGGACCGCTCCCTCATCCAGCACTGCTATGACCGGAGCATGGAGGTCCGGGACGTGGAGAGCGCCGAGCTCCAGTACAGTCTGCTGGCAGGCTTCCCCGACGAGCTGAATCTGCTCCTGATAGAGAACACCCTGGACAGCCTGGAGGACTACGGCGCCGCCGTGGACCGGCTCTACGCCGCCTGGCTGGAGGGGGATTACGACGCCCTGGTTTCCGTGCTGGAGGGAGAAGAGGAGGAGGACGAGGCCGATCTCAGCGAAGAGGAGCTGGCCCTGCTGGAGGACTACAACGATCAGATGCTCACCCAGCGAAACCTGGGGATGCGGGACAAGGCCCTGGAGTGGCTGAAGGCCGGAGACAAGGTCTTTTTCGCCGTGGGTGCGGCTCATCTGGTGGACGAGGGAGGTCTGGTGGAGCTCCTTCGGGCGGAGGGCTATACCGTGGAGCAGCTTTCGTATCAGTGATAAGCCGCCCCTGCGGGCGGATTGCGAATTGAGAATTGAGAATTGAAAATGGAAAATGAATGAACGCTGCAAAACACCCCGAAATTAACAATATATTTACTTGCTTCCCCGGAAATAATATGCTATACTGGACCCAGAAAATTATCAATACAGGAGGGACCAACTATGACGAAAACCATCAAGACCGTTCTGGCCATCATCGGCGCCCTGGCTGCCATCTGCGCGGTGCTGCTGATCCTCAAGAAGAAGTTCGGCTGCAAGAAGTGCTGCTGCGGCAAGGACGAGGACTGCGGCTGCGACAAGCCCGAGACCGTGGAGGATTTCGTGGAGGAGACCACCGCCGCTGTGGAAGAGACTGTTGACGCTGCCCAGGAGAAGGCGGAGGAGCTGAAGGACGCCGCCCAGGAGAAGGTGGAGGAGGCCAAGGAGAACGCCGAAGCCATCGTGGAGGAGTTCAAGGACTACGCCGACGTGGAGCTGCCCAACGAATAAGACAAGGCCCATAAAAAGCATCCCGGCTCAACGCGAGTCGGGATGCTTTTTCTCTTGCTCCGGGAAGCCCATTATCTCCGGTATTCCGCCAGGAGGAATTCAATTTCCGTCTCCAGGCTGTCCAGGCCCTCCAGCTTGGCCCGGTCGGCGGGGGAGCTGCGGTAGTAGTAGGGGGTCATGCGGAAGACCGCCTGAATGTCCGCCTGGCTCTCCAGGAGGACGGTCCCCCGGACTTTCTGGACCTCCAGCAGCTCCAGCGCCGCGGTCTCCGGCAGGGCCTCGTCGTTTTCATAGGGCCTTGCATACACCGCCTGCTTCAGCCCAAAGAGATGCCGCCGCCCGGGAACCACCAGGGTCAGCCCGCCTCCGGGCTTCAGGACCCGCAGCAAAGTCTGCTCCCGGAAGGGGGCAAAGAGCAGGGTCGCCCAGTCAAAGGCCCCCTCCGCCACGGGGATTCTGGCCAGGTTTGCCACAAAGAGCGTCATATCCCCCGGCCGCTTTGCCGCCAGCCGTACCATCTCCCGGGCCAGGTCAAAGCCGTAAACCCGCAGTCCCGGCAGGGCCGCCAGGGCGGAGGTGTACCAGCCCTCGCCGCAGCACAGGTCCAGCAGCGCGCCCCTCCGCCGGGCGTAGCGGGCGGTGAGGGCGTCCCGGAGGGGGGCATAGTAGCCCTTGTTCAGAAAGTCCCGGCGAAAGCGGGCGGCCTGCTTGCTGTCGCCGGTGGCGTCCCCGGGCTTGGAGCCCACAAGGAGGTTGACATAACCCTCCTTCGCCAGATCGAAGCTGTGGCCCGCCGGACAGCGGAGGGAGCGCTCCTCCAGGGCAAAGCCCCCGCCGCACAGGGGGCAGATCAGTTTTTCATAGTCCATATGGTTCACCGGCCCTCCTTCCGGGCGCGTCAAATGGGGAGTTGACAATCCGCAGGGGCCGGCGTCCTCTGCGGCCCGCAGGGATCGGATCACGGCAGCTTCGGGGCGTCGGGGACGCCGCCCCCTGCAAAGGCAGCCCAACAACTCCCCACGGTCCGCTTCATTATAGCACGGAGCTATGGCAAAATCCACAGAGAAATCAGAAAATCCCTATGGAAATCCGTAAAAAACTATGGTATGATACAAGCAACATTATAGGCGTCTGCGCGCCCTGTCGTCGAGGGGGCGGCGTCTGTAAAATAACAACAGGAGGAAACGCTATGAAAAAGCACTTCTCAAGAGCTCTGGCCCTGCTGCTGGCGCTGGTGATGGTCCTTTCCGCGATGCCGGTGATCGGCTTCGCCACGGAAGAGGGCGAAAGCGCCACGGCAGTGAACGGCCTGCCTGCTGACGGCAGCTACGGCGTTCTGTACAACGTGGGCAATGTCGTCATGGGCGCGGACGTGTCGGGGGGCGGCGCGCCCGCCAAGGCTGTCACCGTCACCACCGACGGCAAGACCATCAACAGCCTGCCCAACGGCGCCGCCGTCATCAAGTTCACCAAGGATGGCTCCAACTACATCTTCCAGCTTGGAAGCCAGTACCTGGCCCTCAATGACAAGGAGGAGCTGATTTTGACGGACAGCCTCTCCGATCTCGCCAGATGGACCTTCGTGGCGGATCAGGCGGGAGCCGCCGGGTACTACAACATCAAGAACGTGGGCTTCCTGTACAACGGCAATCCCGTGTACCTGGAGGTCTACAACGGCTCCGTCAAGCCCTGGAGCTACAAGGCCTCCAGCGCGAGCCTCTATCAGTTCAAGGTCTTCTCCACCTCCGCCGACGAGGACGGCCGGGTGGGCGAACCCCTCGCCCCCGGGGATCTGCCTGTGAACGAGGGCAAGTACGTGGTCTACTGCCACTACGCCAAGGCCGTCATGGGCCAGCCCACCGGGGCGGATGTGGCTGCCCCCGCTCTGCTGCCCGCCGCGGCGGTCCGGAATCCCGACGGCAGCATCGACTATGAGAACGTGGCCGACGGCGGCATGATCTTCACCGTTCATGTCAGCGGCACCGCCTCCAACCCCGTCTATGCCTTTGAGAACAACGGCAAGTACCTGGCCATGCCGGAAAACACCGTGGACGACAACGGCAAGACCAACAACGCCGAGACCCTCCATCTCATCGACTGGCCCGAGGAGGCCGAAAAGCAGGGCTACGCCCAGTGGACCCTGGTGGAGCGGACCGGCGGCTATGAGATCAAGAACAAGGCCGCCAAGTACGGCAACAACTACTGCAGCATTGAGTATTTCAATGAAGTATTCACCGGCTGGACCTTCAAGCCGGACTCCCCGGAGCTCTTTGCCATGAACTTTGTCCCCATGGAGGACCGGGAAGGCACGGGCTACGTGGTAAACCCTGAGGTGCGGATCACAGAGCCCGATCCCGCCATC
Organism: uncultured Clostridia bacterium; assembly: GCA_946625125.1. Classification (GTDB taxonomy): domain Bacteria; phylum Bacillota; class Clostridia; order Oscillospirales; family Oscillospiraceae; genus JAFRPC01. Next base: position 1,130 of record CAMOSU010000130.1, on the reverse strand, counting down.
GGCTCCGACTGCGAGGTGAAGTTTGAGATTCACGACGTCAGCGAGCCCACCCAGGTGACCGCCTCCTTCAAGGTGGACAACGGCGCCTTCCAGACCGTCCAGCACAGCCTGGAGCTCCGCAGCGGCAGCTTCACCGTTCCCGCGGCGGAGCTGGAGGGCGGCAAGAAGCTGACCGTCCGGGTCATGGTCACGGACGAGCTGGGCAAGAGCTACGACAACGCCCTGGTGGTGGATATCCGGGACGAGCCCCTGATTCTCAGCGCTCAGCCCGCCGCCAACTCCGCCACCGGCGACGAGACCCGCCCCGAAATCAGCGTCCGCTTTGCCAACGTGGGGGAGGACCCCGTCTTTGCCATGCTGGTGGACGACCAGGCCGTTTCCGCCCAGGTGGAGGGGGACAAGCTCAGCTACACCCCCGCCGAGGACATGACCGAGGGCAAGCACAGCGTCTCCGTCACCATCACCCGGGCCGACGGCAAGTCTGTGAACAAGTCCTGGAGCTTCTTCATCGGCGAGGGGGGCGAGACCCTGTACTTCGGCCAGATCCATGCCCACACCGCCGAGTATTCCGACGGAGTCGGCACCCTGGAGGACGCCTATGAGCACGCCCAGGGTGTGGACGATCTGGACTTCATCTTCATTACCGACCACTCCAACTACTTCGACACCACCTCCACCGCCGTCACCTCCAGCTACTACGATCTGAGCGGCCTGCTGAAGAACGCCGCCGGCAACACCACCAAGTGGGAGGAGGCCCGGGCCACCGCCAAGGAGTACAACGAGCGCTACGACGACTTCCTCTGCATGTACGGCTACGAGATGACCTGGTCCGGCGGCCCCGGCCACACCAACACCTTCAACACCTACGGCGTGGTCTCCAGAAACAACAAGGACCTCAACAACAAGACCGGCTACGCCGGCATGCACCTCTACAACGACCTGATGGTGAACGCCGATAAGGGCCTGGACGTGGAGGGCAATGAGGCCAAGACCACCCGCGGCGGCGCGGAGGTCACCGGCGTCAACGCCACCAAGTACATCCCCTTCGACGAGGCCGGCAATCCCGTTCCCGTGGTCTCCCAGTTCAACCACCCGGGCAAGACCTTCGGCAACTTCGACAACTACGCCGG
>CAMOSU010000129.1 GCA_946625125.1 uncultured Clostridia bacterium | reverse complement strand
CCCTGACCTGTCGGGGAATTGCCCATTCCTTCATTTGGACGAGTCAGCAGGTCGAATATAAGCCGTTTTATTGAATCTGCTGCTCGGAAGCATGTGGAGACAGTCGTATTGATGTCTCGAGCCTGAGTTGAGACAACAGGTTAGATGTAAAAGAAAGAGGTGAGAGATTAGTGACAAACATTGATGAAATATACGATTTATTTACATGGGATAACACCTATACTCCAGAAGAATACAGTCGACGGGAACAACAAGGACTTGAACTTGCCAAAGGAACGAAATACCTATTCCCGTTCTTGCAGCCGATTCTTCCAAACGGGAAAAGCATATCTGTGTGGGAGCCGTGTGCAAAAGTCATTGCGGACAGATCCGACGAGGAATTGACGCCATATCTTTATTCACTTTTTGAGTGGCTGCATGATTTGAATTGGCCCGGATCTGAGATAATACTCGAAAGGCTTGCAAAAATGCCAAAGGCTCTGACCGAGGAAACACTGAAATACAGCAAATCCAGAGCAGAAAAGGATCAGGACGAAATGTGGCTTGTGTGGTTGAAAGAATTTGAAAGCAGACAAGCAAACGATAATTGCTGATTAGGAAGGTTGGTCAACGGCATATTCCTGACGCCGAGAGTCGTGTGGGCAGCGTAGATAACGACATTTTTATTCACGCTATCCACCCAAGGCACGTTGAGACAGTCACGTTGATCACTCGAACCGAGTAGAGTGTACAGATTGAATTATTAGATATATAACGCAAATGACTGGATGATTGCATATTAAACGGAGGAAATAAGTATGTGTTACTTCCTGTACGGATCATTATACGGAGACGTTTCTGAATCGGAGTATTTCGACGTCAAGAATAAATACGGCTTGAAAATCTCGCTTGGCACAAAGCATGATGTAAAGAGTGCGGTAAAAGCCGCTGCAGAATTTGTCCAAGACGACTTTCGTATTACAGATTGGATTTGCGACTGTGACAGCCCTGTTGGCAGGCACGATCCCGCGGATCCCATGATTATTGAGCTAAGTAATTTGATTAAGGATCTTGCGGCTCTCTCCGGCGCAAAGCAAATCAATATTTGCAAAACTTGGACGGGAAAACAGAATAAAAAAGAAATCAAATTGAAACTCAGCGATACGGATTTACCGTCGTTTCTTGCTGATTTGCAAGAAAACACTTTGTATAGCTTAGAGTCTTAGCTTTTGCAGGCTGGTAAATGGCGTTGGGGAAGCTATGGGTGGGTTTCGGGCGGAGGTGTCGCTTCGTCCGTCGAATCCTCCCCAGACAAGGGCTTTGCCTGAACAACTGTACACTGGCAAGACTTCCACAAATCCCAAGTCGCATGGATGTCTCGGGACGAGGGGAGCGTCCGGGTTGAGTGACTGGACAGAATCAGCAGGGAACCGGAGGAGTTCGGAACAATCGAAGGGGAAAAGTATGGGTGATTTTCTGTATGGATCATGCTTTCCCTGTGTCAGGAAGAAAAACGCCGCGGCGTTCCGCGGGCGACGGAATCAACGCGATATGGGAACAGGGTTCAGGAGGAAGAACATATGAGCAGCAGACAAGAAATCATCAGCGGCTTTTACGGCCGGTACGACGAGGATGGACGGACCGCGAGATCCCGGCACGGGCAGTTGGAATACCGTACGACAATGGCCTTGATTCATCGCTGGGCAGCCGGGAAAGCCAGAGTCCTTGAGCTTGGCGCCGGAACGGGAAAATACTCCATTGCCCTTGCAAAGCAGGGTATGGACGTGACGGCTGTGGAGCTTGTGGAGCGGAATCTTGAGGTCCTCAGACAAAACAGCAGGGGGATTGATCACATTCAGGCATTCCAGGGGGACGCCACAGATCTGAGCCGCTTTCCCGACAACAGCTTTGACCTGACCCTGGTGTTCGGCCCGATGTATCACCTGTACGAAGCAGGCGAGGTGAACCTGGCGATTGACGAGGCCATTCGGGTCACGAGGCCCGGGGGCGTTCTGCTGTTTGCCTTCCTGTCCGTGTATGCCATCATGTACGCAAACTATTTCTACGGAAATTGGGCGGAGGGGCAGGCTGAGAATTTTACGGAGGATTACCAGGTAAGGCATTTCAAGGAGCAGCTCTTTACCGGCTATGATGTGGCGGAGTTTGAGGGCCTGTTTTCCGGAAAACCGGTGGATTGGATCACAACGGCCGGGGTGGACGGAATGGTGGAGGCTGTGGAAGGACGGCCTGATTTTTCCATGACGGACCGGGAGTTTGAGACCTTTTCCCGGTGGTATTTGCAGTTTGCGGAAAAGCGGGAGCTGTTGGGAAGCGCCAGTCATCTTCTCTATATCTGCCGCAAGCGGGGCTTAGCGTAGGAATCTAACCATGGTTCGCGGGGCGTTTGAGGAATTTACAGCCGGGGCGTTTTACCGGAGCTATCGGGGCAGCTATTATGCCGACGCGGTTTTGAAGGACGTTTTTGGTCAGAGGCTGCGAAAGCATGGGGTCCGCTTTAAGGGCTATGAGGAGGTCTGGGAGAAAAATCTTCTGGTCATGGGGGACTTCCTGGACTGGGCGGAGCAGGCCCGCTGGGGGGACGAGGCCCTGAGATGGAGGGTTTTGGAGAGCCTCTGTCTGGACCCGGACCCCTGGTCTGTCCAGGAGGTCGATGGGATCGTATGCGGCGCCGACGGTCTCATCTCCCTGAAGCGCCTGCATGCCCGCTTTGGCCCGAGCAAGGCGCTGCTGGAGGCCTATAAGCGCTGCCGGAGGGTGGCGATTTTTCACTTTCCCGCGGAGCGGGGGGGCATCAACAGCAGCAGGGCGCGGGTCTTCGGAGACCGGATCGATCACTGCCTGCTGGACATCAAAGGATACTGCGAAGGAGCCCCGGATTGCAGGCTGCAGAAGGCCTTCCGTCAGCCGAAAACCGAGCAATGGCTGGAGCGCTTCGGCCGGGACTTCAGCGAGCTGGTGGATTGGTGGGGGGTGAAGGGCTTCTTCACCGACGACAGCTATGCGGTCTACGATCTGGAACAGGGGGGCGGCGCGATTCTGCTGGACTACCGGGACAGCTATCCCCGGGAGTGGTCCGACGCGTACTACAGAAATCTGACAGCCGTCATAGACAGATACCCAGGGAAAAGAGGCGGGGACGGAAACAGCGGCAGCGCCCCTGTGAACCCCGGGGACAATTTGCCCCGCGCCGCCATAGAATAGAATGGAAGGACGACTTGAAAGGAAGGAGAGAGCCATGGGAAAACGAATCCTCCGGGCCATGAAGAAGGAGCTGATGCTGACCCTGTCCCTGCTGGCGGCGGGGGCGGCCATGATCATTACCCCGCCCTCGACCCGGCTTTTGCGGGACATCGACTGGCGGACCCTGGGGACCCTGCTGATGATGCTCTGCGTGCTGGAGGGCTTCAAGCAGGAGAACGTGCTGCGGCCCCTGGTTCGGCTGGCGGGGGGCTTGAAGCGGATGACAAGCCTCTCTCTGTTTCTGATCTTCGGGGTGTTTTTCAGCTCCATGTTCGTCACCAACGACGTGTCTCTGATTATCTTCGTTCCCCTGACCATCCTGCTTTTCCGCAGCGGCGGCAAGGAAAAATACATCCTCCCGGTGATTTCCATGGAGAACATCGCCGCCATCCGGGGCAGTCTGCTGACTCCCTTCGGCAGCCCCCAGAATCTCTTTCTCTATGGCCAGGCCGGGGTCAGCGCCGGGCATTTCATGCTGCATATGCTGCCCCTGTGCGCCATGTCGGCAGTGCTGCTGGTGGGCTTCGTCTTCTTCCTCTACCGGAAAAATCCCCGGGAGGAAATCTCCGCGGCGGAGGCTGAGATCCCCTGGGACCCGGCCCGAAAAAAACAGCGGCTGATTTATGCCCTGCTCTTTGTGCTGATCCTGGGGGTCATCGTCAGCCGCACGGCGTATTGGTACGGGGCGGTGGGGATCGTGCTGGGGACCATTCTGATCTTTGACCGGAAGCTCTTTGCCAAGGTGGACTATGTGCTGCTGCTGACCTTCCTCTGCTTCTTTGTCTTCTCCTCCTCCATCGCGGCCAACGGGAAAATCGCCGGGGTCCTGAAGCAGGCAGTGGCGGGGCGGGAATACTGGTGGGCCATTGGCCTGAGCCAGATCATCTCCAACGTCCCGGCCTCCATCGTCCTGTACCCCTTTACCGAGAACTTCGCCGGGCTGATTTACGGGGCGGATACCGCGGGACTCTGCTCCCTGATCGGCTCCCTGGCCTCGGTGATCAATTACCGGATCTACGTCCGGGAGTACCCGGGCCGGGGCGGAGCCTTTGTCAAAACCTTCACCCTGGTGAGCTGGGCCTTCTTCCTGATGGTGGTGATCCCGGGACTGCTGCTCTCGGGCTGGGCCTTCTTCTGACCGCAAAAAAACCGGCCGGACCCGCGGGATTCCCGGGTCCGGCCGACGGCTGCTTCCTCAATTGACGAAGAGATGGGCGCGCTTGCCGTAGTAGGCCTTGTTGACGAAGATCATGACGACGGAGACAATCAGGCTGGTGATCACCTGGGTGATGGTCTGGCTGAAGTCCGCACCGGAGCCGGACATGGACAAAATGACCCACAGCACGTAGACCACCGCCACAGCGGCGTTGAAGATGTAGAGCAGGGTCAGCAGCTTGGGACCCTTGGCCTTGTACTTCAGAAGAGCCAGAGCGGTGAGGACACTCAGAACCGCCGCGGCCAGCAGGAGAATGCCGTAGACGATGTCGGGAGCCTTCAGTTGGGGGAAGTAGCTGTAGACCAGCTCCTTCGCCTGCCCGTACTGGCTTCCGGTGAGGGACAGAATGCCCATGCCGAGATTGGCCAGAGCGGCGAACCACAGGGCAAAGTACACCAGGAACTTGTGCCACTTCATACCCTGCTGGGGAACCGCCTGCTGAGGATAACCCTGCTGGGGGTAGCCCTGCTGAGGATAGCCTTGCTGGGGATAGCCCTGCTGAGGCTGCTGATAGCCGCCCTGCTGGGGCTGCTGATAAGCGCCCTGCTGGTTGTAGGCCGGCTGCTGGGGCTGTTGGGTTTGCTGGGGCTGCTGCACCACGGGCTGACCGCAGTTGGTGCAGAATGCCGCGGTGTCAGGAAGCTGCGCGCCGCAATGCTTGCAAAACATAGGAACCCTTCTTTCTGTTCTTCTTTCCTGTCCCGGAGTCAGGACCCGGGACAGCTTCATTATAACAGGAGATCACGCTCCTGTCAATGGAGTGGGAAACAAAGAATTACCCCCTCGACAAATTGGGATTTGTGGAAGTCTTGCCAGCGTACAATTGTTTAGACAAACCTCCCCTGCTTGCAGGGGAGGGGGACCGCCCTCAAGGGCGGTGGAGG
>CAMOSU010000128.1 GCA_946625125.1 uncultured Clostridia bacterium | reverse complement strand
TGGCCACCACCTCGGGGTCCAGATACTCGGTGTCCAGCAAACCGGAGCCGTCCCGTTGGTAGCGGCGGCGAATCTCCGCCAGGGCGGAGACCAGGCGCTCCAGCTCCTGGGGCCGGTCCCCGATGGAGAGATAGGCCAGAATGTTGCCGATGTCTCCGAACTCGATCTGGATGTCGTACTCGTCCCGGAGGATGTCGTAGACCTCGATGCCCGCCAGGCCGATGTCCCGGGTGTGGATGGAGAGCTTGGTGGGGTCAAAGTCGAAGATGGAGTCCCCGTTCACCAGCTCCTTGCCGAAGGCGTAGTAGCCGCCGATGGCGTTGACCTCCTCCCGGGCGTAGTCCGCCATGGTGGAGACCTTGGCGAAGATCTCCCGGCCGTGGAGGGCCAGCATCCGGCGGGAGATGTCCAGGGAGGACATGAGCAGATAGGAGCCGGAGGTGGTCTGGGTCAGGTTGATGATCTGGCGGACGTGGCCCGGATTCATCCGGGGGCCCGTGAGCAGGAAGGAGCTCTGGGTCAGGCTGCCGCCGGACTTGTGCATGGAAACGGCGGCCATATCCGCCCCCGCCTCCATGGCAGAGGTGGGCATCCCGGCGCCGAAGTAGAAGTGGGTGCCGTGGGCCTCGTCGACCAGGCAGTACATCCCGGCGTCGTGGGCCATGCGGACGATGGATTTGAGGTCGGAGCAGACGCCGTAGTAGGTGGGGTTGTTCACCAGCACCGCCACGGCGTCCGGGTTCTCCCGGATGGCCTTGAAGACCTGGTCCCGCCGCATCCCCAGGGAGATGCCCAGCCGGTCGTCCACCTCGGGATTCACGTAGACCGGCACCGCGCCGCAGAGCACCAGGGCGTTGATGACGGAGCGGTGGACGTTCCGGGGCAGGATGATCTTGTCGCCCCGCTTGCAGGTGGCCAGCACCATGGTCTGCACCGAGGAGGTGGTGCCCCCCACCATCAGAAAGGCGTGGGCCGCCCCGAAGGCGTCCGCCGCCAGCTCCTCCGCCTCCTTGATGACGGAGACGGGGTGGCAGAGATTGTCCAGGGGCTTCATGGAGTTGACGTCGATGGTGACGCATTTTTCCCCCAGGAAGGCGGTCATTTCCGGGTTGCCCCGGCCGTGCTTGTGGCCGGGTACGTCAAAGGGAACCACCCGCATCTGACGGAAGGTGTTCAGAGCCTCGTAGATGGGGGCGCGGGTCTGGTCCAGGGGGCAGGAAAGCTCAGTCATGGCGGATACCTCCGGATACTAAAAATCACAGGCTTCGCAGCCTGTGAACGGTCAAACACGGATAAGCCCCGCCCCGGGAGGGGGGAAGCAAAACACCGGCGGATTCCAGAGCCTATACAGCAAACAAACTCTTACTGCTCTTATTGACCGTTTCACAAGTCTGCGTGAAAAACGCATTTCGGTTATGAAGTAACCAACTTATAAAAAAGAATAGATCAGTCGATAGACTCTGTCCGTGACATTTTCCGATATTACTATACAAAAAATGAGCCGGGAAGTCAAGGAATTTCGAGAGATTCTTCGCAAAAGATCCCGGAGAAAAAAATCACGCAATTCTCCAAATTGACCATTGTTTTCTGACTCAAAATCGGTTATGATATAAGAGGGGGAAGAGATACGCAAGAGAGGTGTACCACATGATCAACGTTGATATCTCCAATATTTGGGGGGAATACAATCTCAACGACCTGCTGGCTCTGGAGAAGGAGGTCTTTGCCGCCCATCGGACGCTGTATGAGCGCAAGGGTCCCGGCTCCGACTATCTGGGCTGGCTGGATCTGCCCAGCTTCGAGGCCACCGGCGAAATGCGCCGCATTGTGGCCGCGGCCAAGCGGATTCGGGAGCACTCCGAGGTCTTCGTGGTGGTGGGCATTGGGGGCTCCTATCTGGGACCCCGGGCGGCCATTGAGCTGGTGAAGGGCCAGAACCACAACCTCCGGGGGAAGGACCCCCAGATCTTCTTTGCCGGAAACAATCTCTCCACCCGGGCCTGGCAGGAGCTCTGCGCTCTGCTGGAGGGCAAGGAATTTTCCATCAACATCATCTCCAAGTCCGGCACCACCACCGAGCCCGCCATTGCCACCCGGGCGCTGAAGTGGATGCTGGAGCGGAAGTACGGGGCCGAGGAGGCCAAAAAACGCATCTTTGTCACCACCGACCCCGCCAGGGGCGCCCTGCGGCAGATGGCCGCGGAGGAGGGCTACGAGAGCTTTGTGATTCCTCCCGACGTGGGGGGGCGCTACTCTGTGCTGACGGCGGTGGGGCTGCTGCCCCTGGCCGTGGCGGGAATGGACATCACGGAGCTGATGTTCGGCGCCGCCTCCGCCCGGCGGGATATGGCGGCCTTCTCCTTCGAGAATCCGGCCTGGCTCTACGCCGCGGCCCGGAATCTGCTCTATCGCAAGGGCAAGAAGGTGGAGCTGCTCTGTAGCTGGGAGCCCTCCGCCCGCTGCTTCGGCGGCTGGTGGCAGCAGCTTTTCGGGGAGTCCGAGGGCAAGGACGGCAAGGGCATCTTCCCTGTGGCCGCCGAGTTCACCGCGGATCTTCATTCCCTGGGTCAGATGATCCAGCAGGGAGAGCGGAACATCTTCGAGAGCGTCCTTCGCTTTGCCCCGCCCAGAAAGCGGACCATGATCGAGATGGACTGGAAGAATCTGGACGGCCTGAACTATCTGGAGGGCAAGAGCCTGGACTTCGTGGAGGAGCAGGCCTTCCAGGGGACCCTGGAGGCCCATGTGGACGGGGGCGTGCCGGTGATTCTGGTGCAGGCGGACGAGGTCTGCGACCGGACGCTGGGAGAGCTGTTCTACTTCTTCGAGTTGAGCTGCGGCATCTCCGCCTATATTCTGGGGGTCAACCCCTTCAATCAGCCCGGCGTGGAGTTCTATAAGCGGAACATGTTCCGTCTTTTGGGAAAGCCCGGCTACGAAACCTAATAAGCAGCCTTCCCCCCGGCGCGGACCCTGGGCCGGGTGGACGAAGGACGATTTCACAAAGGAGACGATTTCCTATGGTTAAGCTCATCGCCGGCCTCAGCGGTACCGGCAAAACAAAACGCATGCTGGACGAAATCAACGAAGCCGTGGAGAAGGAGGAGGGCAGCCTGGTCTGCATCGAGCTCCGCACCTCCCTGCGCTACGATGTAAACTATAAGGTCCGCCTCATTGAGTACCAGGCTTACAAGCTGGAGGGGACGGAGTCCCTCAAGGCCTTTATCTCCGGCCTGCACGCGGGGAACTTTGACATCACCCACATCTATCTCAAGAGCATCCACCGTCTGCTGGGGACCGACGATCCCCGGCTCATCGCGGACTTCTGCGCCTGGTGCCGGGAGTTTGGCGCCAACAACAGCATCCGCTTCACCATGACCGCCCGCCTGGACCCGGAGAACGCCCCGGCGGAGCTGAAGGAATATCTCTGCTGAAGCCGGATGGGAACAGGGCCGCTGCGCTGTGCAGCGGCCCTGCTTTTTTGTGCCTTCCTCATCCGGCGAGATACAGCTCCGGGTCCTGGGGGACGTTGTTTTTATATACGGCAAAGTGCAGGTGCGAGGGAATCCCCACTTCTCCCAGGGCGGTTTTTCCCACGGTACCCAGGACCTGACCGGGGCTTACCCGGTCCCCCGCGGTGACGGCGGTCTCCGGGGCCAGGTTGGAGTAATGGGTCACATAGCCTCCCGCGTGCTCCACGGTGACGGTCTGGCCCAGCAGCTCGTCCTCATAGACCGAAAGCACCGTCCCCTCCGCCACAGCCTTGACCTCGCTGCCCTCCGGGGCGGCGATGTCCATGCCCGGGTGGGTGCGCCAGTCCCGGGTGGTGGGGTTGTAGGCCAGCTTGTCCATGCTGTAGGGCTGGAGCAGCTCTCCCTCCGCCGGCCGGCAGAGCACCGCGCCGGGCTTGGCGGGGGCGGGCTCTGTTTCCGGAGCGGGGGCCTCCGTGTCCTCCGTGACGGGAACGTCGGGGACGGAGGGATGGTTGGGATGGACGGGGCTCTCCGCTTCCGGGCGGTTCAGCTCCTGCTTGTTGGCCAGGGTGGGGAGTACCGCGGCCTGAACGGCCTCCGGGGCCGCCAGCTCGTCGTCCGTGCTCCCCAGGCTTTTCACAAAGAGCCAGCCGGAGACGGCCACCGCCGCCAGACACAGGCCAAAGGCCAGATACCAGCCCTTGTCCTCCAGGAGCTTTTTCATGCGTTGTTTCCATTTCATGGTAATACACCTCCGACCCGAGTATGCCCCATCCCCGAAGCTTTATGCGTCCCAAAAAAATAATACGAATATTTGACAAAATTCCAAAGGAACGCAAGTCTTTTTCCGGAATATCTGAATTTCCTCTTGCAAACAATCTGATGGGAGAGCATAATGGTAAGCAGAAGCTAACCACCTGCGGCAAAGCTGCCTGCGCAGAAGTCGGAAGGAAAACTCTTCCCTGCGCGTTTCATTTTTGCCATGGGGTTAGATGCGGCTAATAGGAGGCGGCAGGGTGTTTTGGGATAAGGTTGCCCTTGCCTGTGACATATTTGTCAACCTCATCAACAGAAAAACCCATCAGAGGCTGAGAGAGATCATGTCCGAACGCATCGGGCCGGAAGACGCCGTACTGGAGCGCGCCTGCGGGACGGGACTCCTCTCTGCCGTGATCGCGCCGAAATGCAGGGCGCTGACGGCGACGGATTTCTCTGAGAAGATGTTGAAAAGCGCATCCGAAAATCTTTGCCATCGACGGAACGGAAGTGGAAAGGGCGGTCAAAACCGCGTCCTTCCGATCCGATCCGGCAATCCGCTCCTTATCCCTTGCGGGAAATCCGGCGGTACATGAGAATAAATCCCGGTCAGCGTTGTGCTTCCTCCCCGAAAACCATCCGGGGCCGGGTGCGGTTCTAATATCAATCGAAAGATTTTTACCGGAGCATAGTATTACATGGTTAAAAAACAACAAGGGTTTCTTTTCGGCCTGTCTTCCTGGGAATCGGCCTCCGCGCGGTATAGTTCTCCCGAATTTACAAATAATAGCAGGGAACTGGACAACAAACAGAGAAAGCAGAGGAGCGAAGAGGATGAAAGCAACTGGAATTGTCAGACGCATGGACGACCTGGGCCGGGTGGTGATCCCCAAGGAGATCCGCCGCACCCTGCGCATCCGGGAGGGTGACCCCTCACAGATGACATTGAAAACCTGGCAAAGCTTCTGTATTTCCTTGTTGGAATTCGCCAAACGGATCGGCCTGGAATAGTACATAATGACGAATGCCACCGCCCGGTCCGTGCAAATCCGCAAGGGGTGTGCGCGCATAAAAAAGCTGCATACTTCGATGCCGACGGTAGGCGGGGACGTCCTCTTGCTTCACATTCCGCGTGTGCCAGGCGTTCACCAGATCGATCCGCTGCTTTTTCCAGA
>CAMOSU010000127.1 GCA_946625125.1 uncultured Clostridia bacterium | reverse complement strand
TCTTTGTGGGCGACGACTGGTACGGCACGGAAAAATGGAAGCAATACGAGGAGGATTTCGCCCGGGAGGGGATTCGGATCATCTACTTCCCCTACACCAAGGGCATCTCCTCCACGAAGATCACCCAGGCGCTGCACAACGCCAGAGGCTGGAGCACCGAAGAAGCGCAAAAACTGATTGGTGGGGATGAAAACAATGGTTGACAAGGCATATTGTATGAGCTCCTTCCTGGCGCTTCGATATGTGGAGCGCAGAGATACGCATTTTTCGGAGAAGCTGCCTTACAAACGCCCCGAGCTGGGGCAGGGAAAGAAGATTTCAGTCCGCACCGCCGCTGACGTCGGCAGGGCCATCGAAGCCCAGCTTTCCCCGCTGCGGGAGCGGTATCACAAAATCGGACTCTTGCTGTCCGGCGGCATGGATTCTTCAATCCTTGCAAGCTTCCTCCCCGGCTGCGACGCCTACACCTTCCGTTTTCTCGGCGGAGAATTCCAAGCCGACGAGCTTCGCAGGGCAGAGCGCTTCGCCGCCGTCAACGGCATGAAGCTCCACTATGTGGACATCTCCTGGGAGACCGTGGAGCAGAGCATCGAGCCTGTCATGCGGGCAAAGGGCGGTCCGGTCCACTCCATTGAACCCCAGCTTTATTACGCGGCAAACCAGGCAAAACGCGACGGTGTTGATTTGCTGATCTTCGGGGACGGCGCGGACTATGTTTTCGGCGGCATGGACCAGCTCCTGTCCAAGGACTGGGGCTTCGACGAATTCATGCGCCGCTGCATCTACGTGGAGCCCGCCGAGGTCCTGAAAGAGCCTGTCAGCATGCGGTATCTCTTTGAGCGCTGCCGACGGGGTGAAAAGATCGACTTTATGGGAATCTATGACACGGTGATCACCGAGGAGAGCTACGGCTCCTATGAGAACGCCTTCTCCGCGGCGGGGATGGCGGCCTTTGATCCCTACGAGGCCATGGAGCGGGCGGAGCCTCTGGATCTGAAACGGATCCGAAGCGGCGAATCCAAGTACCTGATCCGGGAGCTGTTTAAAATGAGATATCCGGATATCCCGGTACCGGAGAAGCTTCCCATGCCCCGGCCCGTGGACGCCTATTTCAAGGACTGGACCGGCCCGGTCCGGCCGGAATTCCGAAGCGACATCGACATGTCCCGCTATACCGGCAACCAGAAATGGCTGATCTGGTGCCTGGAGCGGTTCCTGAACATGGTGGACGCGTTGTAAAACAGGAAGGAGAACATACATGGAGCAGAACAGGCAGGCATATATTACGGTTCTATCCAGCGAAAACTATTTAGAGGGCGTTCGGATATTGCTGTATTCCATGAAGCGTGTAAAATGTACGTTCCCTTTGTATGTATTGTTATCGGAGAGCCTCGCGCATCTTCGCTCGAAAATTGAAAAATGGGGGGCTCCAGTTCTTGTCGCCAAGGATATTTCGTTGGGAGCCTTTGAAGGGCAAAACAACAGGCAGTACTGGAATAACACGTTTTTCAAGCTCCGTATTTTTGAACTGGTTCAGTTTGATAAACTGGTTTATCTCGACAACGATATGATTCTTCTTCAGAACCTGGACCATCTTTTTTCTTGCGAGCACATTACCGCGGTGCAAGGGGGAGCGCTGATCTATCATTGGGAGGATATAAACTCAGGCTTAATGGTGATTCGGCCCAGAGAAGAAGATTTCCGCGAGATGCTCAACATAATTCCCCAGGTCTGCGAGAGCAAAATCAAGGAAAACTGTGGCTTTGGAGATCAAGATGTAATCTCATATTACTATAGGACCGTCAACCCATTGTGGTCAAAGGAGCAGCACTTGGATGAGACCTATAATGCAATGATTCGATGCATTCATGAACTGGCTGTTCACTATGGGTACCATAATATTAAAGTTGTCCATTTCATTGGCGCCAAAAAACCTTGGATGTTTTCTCACTTTGCTGCCATACGGTATGTGATCCACTATTTTCTTCATCACGAAAGATACCGGGCAATGTATACGCTCAGGTACTTTGTATATGTGTATCTTGCACGATGGAGTATTCATTGAGCATGCATCCGTCGGTGATGCATGACTGCACGAATCCAGAATCGACCGCAAAAACAACCACACAAATAAGTGGGCAGAGGAGAGCCTGATGACAAAGTTTTCCATGATCGTTCCTGTTTTCAACGTCGAAAACCTGCTGGCGCGATGCATTGAGAGTGTGTTAGAGCAGGAATACACGGACTATGAGCTGCTGCTGGTGGACGATGGAAGCACTGACAACAGCGGAAGAATCTGCGACGAATATGCGGGCAAAGACCACCGTGTCAAGGTGTTTCATCAAAAAAACTCCGGTGTTTCCGCAGCGAGGAATACAGGGCTGGAGCATGCGTCCGGAGAGTATATTGTTTTTGTCGATAGCGATGACCGTGTCGGTCCAAGATATCTGTTGGATTTTTGCACCTGCGATGCAGATTATGTTTGCCACGGATTGACGACTTATCATGAGAACGGAACAGAAGTCAGCCGTATGGAGCTGCAGGAAACGCATCTGACTGCGAGTAAAGACAATGTCCTTAAATTATTAAAGCAGAACTATTTAAGATTCATTTGCGCCAAGCGCTTTAAGCGTGAAATCATAGAGCAACACAAAATCAGATTTGCCGTCAATATCAATTATGCAGAAGATACGTTGTTTATCTTAGATTACCTAGATCACGCAAAGAAGATTTCTCTTTTTCCCCCCAATAATTACTTATATTATCGATATGCATCCCGTGAAACGCTCAGTAACAAGAGCAGCATAGCAAGGTTTGGCATGGTATGCGTAGCAAACGCAATCATTTGTGAACGGTTTTTCGCCAAGGATTCCCGAGAATATGACAGCTTATTTTATTCCCGAATCGGCTTCCCTTATGTATACTATTATGCAGGGACATTTTTCAAAAACCATCATCGTGGACTGCGTATTTACCAGGCATTAAAATGCTTTCTCAGCATGGAAGATACAAAAAAAGTCATTCGCTTCTGCCCGGATGCTCTCTGGGCGCTTCCGTACAATGAACGTACGATTGTCAATTGCCTTCACAACAACAGACTGTGGTTGTTGCTTGCGTGCTTACTCCCTGCCCGCTGAACACTTTCCGCAGTGCGCTGTTTGCTTGCAGATGGGAGCATCACAGAAAGAGTAGAAAACGAATATCTATGCAGAACGTACCGGGCCAGGACAGAGCAGCCGTCCCGGAGAAGCTGCCCATGCCCCGGCCCGTGGACGCCTATTTCAAGGACTGGGCCGGCCCGGTCCGGCCCGAGTTCCGAAGCGACATCGACATGTCCCGCTATACCGGCAACCAGAAATGGCTGATTTGGTGCCTGGAGCGGTTCCTGAACATGATCGAAGCGTGACGGCGAAGCGCCGGAAAGGAAAACGATATGCCGCATATTTCCGTAATCGTGCCGGTCTACAAGGTGGAAGCCTATCTTCCCGCCTGTGTGGAGAGCATTCTGGCCCAGAGCTTTTCGGACTTTGAGCTGATCTTAGTGGACGACGGCTCTCCGGACGGCTGCGGGGCTCTGTGCGACGGCTGCGCGGCCCGGGATTCCAGGGTCCGGGTGATCCACCGGGAAAACGGCGGCCTTTCCGCCGCCCGGAACTCCGGCATGGAGATCGCCCGGGGGAAGTACATGACCTTCATCGACAGCGACGATTATGTCGCGCCCCGGTATCTGGAGGCTCTGCTTCAGGCCGCCGAGGAGACGGACGCCGCCGTCTCCGTGTGCCGACCTCAGGTCTTCGAAGACAGCGCCGCCCCGGAGCCCGCCGGGACGGAGACCTGGTCCCCTCCGAAAACCCTATCGGGCCGGGAGGCCGTGGTGGCTCTCTATCAGGGAAAGGCGGAGCTTCCCGTGAACGCCTGTGGAAAGCTGTTCCGAAGCGCCTTGGTCTCCCAGCTTCGCTTCCCGGAGGGGAGGATCCATGAGGATCAGGCCTTTGTCCCCATCGCCTGCTTCCGGGCGGAACGGGTGGCGACGCTTCCCGAATCGTTGTATTACTATCGGAATCGCCCCGAGAGCATCACCACCCAGCGCTTCTCCCTGAAACGCTATGACGACGTCTGGGCCGTGGACCAATGTCTGGCCTTTTTTGAAGCCCGGGGCGAGGCGGAGATCGTCGCCGCCGCCCGGGGGAAGCGGGAGCGGCTGCTCTGCTCCTACGCCATTCTGGCCAAGGCCTCCGGCGTCGCGGTTCCGGCGGAGTACGCGGTCCCCATGGGGAAGGCCCTGCGCTGTCTGCGGCGGCAGGGCTCCGACGACAAATATACCTATTATCTGTCCATGATTCATCCCAAATGGGTGCGGCCCCACGCCTATCTCCGGAAGCTAAAGCAGCTTCTGGGCCTCGGGGACTCCGCCCTCACCGAAAAGCCATAAAAAGCCATAAAACGAAAAATCGGCAAAATTCTTGCCGCGTCATTGGAAAGCGTCTGCCCCTCTCCGGGGCAAGAGTCAGCTTCGGCGCCAGAAAATCCCGGCTCCCACAAAAGGAATGAAAGCATGAATCAGGCGAAAGAAAACAACCCCCCCCTGGTCAGCGTGATCGTCCCGGTCTACAAGGCGGAGGCCTTTCTGGACCAGTGCGTGCAGAGTATGCTGGCCCAGACCCAGCGGGACTTTGAGCTCCTGCTGATCGACGACGGCTCGCCGGACAATTCCCCTGCCCTCTGCGACGCTTACGCGGCCCGGGATGCCCGGGTTCGGGTGCTCCACAAGCCCAACGGCGGCGTCTCCTCCGCCCGGAACGCGGGGCTGGACGCGGCAAGGGGCAATTACATCGTCTTTCTCGACAGCGACGACTGGGCGGAGCCGGACTATCTGTCTCGGCTGCTGGCCCTGCAAAGACAGACCGCCCAGGAGGGCGTGCTGGTCATGACCGACTACCAGCCCTTCGCGCCGGAGGGACCCGAGGCCAGGGACTTCCCGGCCCCCTTCACGGCCCGGCTGGACGGACCCGACGCCGATCCCCAGGCCTTTCGGGACCTGATTTTCGGCTTCCGCCTCTTCCCGCCCTACTGTAAGCTCTACCTGCGGGATGTCATTGAGGCCCTGAAGCTCCGCTTCGACACCTCCATCCGCACGGCGGAGGACTTCGACTTCAATATGCGCTACCTGGCCCGGGTGAAGGCTGTCCGCTACGAACCGGCGGCCAGCTACCACTACCGGGTGGACTATAAAACTTACCGCCCCTCCAACCACGGGGTCCTGGGAGACTCGGAGATCAAGAGCGCCCATATCATGGCCCACGGCATTGTGGACCTGGCAAGGCGCATGGGCCAATATGAGACCCTGCGCCCCGAGATCGAGGGTTGGGCCGCCAACAAGCACTATTTCAACCGGATGCCCATGCTTTTCGCTCAAAGCG
>CAMOSU010000126.1 GCA_946625125.1 uncultured Clostridia bacterium | reverse complement strand
TGGCGGACGGCAAAGTGCCGTCCCTACAGGCGTGTCATTCTGAGGGCAGCGAAGCATTGCGCCTTTCATGGGTGAATCCGTTCCCCGTTTTCCAATGTTTTCAAATGGCAATTTGAAAACACCGCAATTTTCAATTCTCAATTCTCAATTCTCAATTCACCCGTGCCGGGTGCGGCGGACGGCAGATAAGTGACGGCCCAAATCTCTGATTTGGCTGCCGGAACTTATGCAAAGCAGTGCCGTCCCTACAGGCGTGTCCTTCTGAGCGCAGCGAAGAATCCGTCCTGGCTGCTGAATCCTGACTCTCGGGCTTGATTTCTCCCCGGGAGGGTGTATAATAAAAGAAAACGCCGGAGCGAGCCTCCGGCGCCCCGGGCCGGACAGCGGGCCGGGGGCGGTGTTACGGTTCTGTGCGCTTTTCACGCTAAAATAATATGATCCCCAAACAGCGCCCCGGCAGCGGCGGGGCAGACAGGTTTCAACCGGGAAACAGAGGCGAATAAGATGAAAAAAATCCTCGGAATCACCTTCGGCGGACTTCAGAAAAAGGCCGTCAACCTGGTGCTGGTCATTCTGGCCCTGAGCATCCTCGTATTTACGGGGGTCATGCTCTATCAGAATCACACCCTCACCAGCGTGGTGGCCAACACCAGAACGGAGCAGCAGGAGGCCATCTCCCAGAGCTCCCGGGACACCATCTATCAGGTTCTGGTACACTCCCAGACGGAATCCACGGCCCTGCGGGCCAATCTGGCGGACAATGACTTCGGAGAGGTGGTCAACAACGTCGAAATGCTCCGGACCATGGCGGAGGGAATTCTGGGAAACCGGGACGCCCTGACTCCCATTCCGGTTTCGCCCCCCGATCCCGCCCTGGAGGGCCGGGCCTCCGCCTATTATCTGTGCGAATCCGGGGCGGACCCCAAGCACTCGGATTCCCTGGGGCTCATCGCCCATCTCAGCACCCCCATGATTGCCATGTGGGAGAGCTCCGACAAAATTGATAGCTGCTACATCGGCCTGGCCGACGGCACGGACCTGTGCGTGGACGAAAAGCCCCGGAGCAAATACGGGGAGGATGGGGAGCTGATTCCCTTCCCCGTCCGGCAGCGACCCTGGTACAAGGGCGCCCTGGAGGCGGACGGTCTGTATTTCACCGGCATCACCCGGGACTCCTTCAGCGGAGCCACCCTGGTCACCTGCTCCGCCCCCATCAAGGTGGACGGGCAGACCCTTGGAGTGGTGGGCGTGGACATTGTACTCTCCAGCATGGCGGATTTCTTCTCCGCCACCAACGACACCAGCTTTTCCTATGTGATAAACGCCCAGGGGCAGGTCATCCTCGGGCCTCGGGAGGGCGGCCCCTTCCGGGTGGAGCTCTCGGAGCGGGCGGAGGATCTGCGGCAGGCGGAAAACCCGGATCTGGCCCGCTTCATCCGCCTGGCCCTGGCCGGAAACACGGAGCTCACCTCCCTCACCCTGGAGGGACGGGAATACTATCTGGCCGGCGCCTCCATGCCCACCCTGGGCTGGGCGGTAATCTCCGTGGTGGACAAGGCCGTCACAGAGCTGCCGGAGCAGCAGCTTCTGGCGGAATATGACCGAATCAACCAGGAGGCCACCGCGAAATTCCGGGCGGACAGCGCCGCCACGGTGCGCTTTACCCTGCTGATTCTTCTGGCGGCGGTGGTGCTGGCCTTCGGGGCGGCCCTGCTGGCCACCAAGCGCATGGTGCGGCCCTTGGAGGAAATGACCCGGGCCGTGGTCCAAAGCAGCCAGACCGGGACGCCCTTTGAGATGAAGGACAGCTACCGGACCAACGACGAGATGGAGCTGCTGGCGGAGGCCTTTGACGATCTCTCCCAGAAAACCCGGCGCTACATCGAACAGCTCACCCAGATCACCCAGGAAAAGGAACGGGTCCACACGGAGCTGCGCCTGGCAAACCAGATTCAGGAGAGCATGCTGCCCAATCTCTTCCCTCCCTTCCCGGACCGGCCTGAGTTTGATCTCTTTGCCAGCATGGACCCGGCCAAGGAGGTGGGCGGCGACTTCTACGATTTCTTCCTCATTGACGACGACCATCTCTGCCTGGTGATCGCGGACGTTTCCGGCAAGGGCGTCCCGGCGGCCCTGTTTATGATGATCTCCAAGGTGATCGTCCAGAGCTGCGCCATGCTGGGCCGCTCCCCGGCGGAGATTCTCACCAAGACCAACGAGGCCCTCTGCTCCAACAACCAGGTCCAGATGTTCGTCACCGTCTGGCTGGGGGTCCTGGAAATCTCCACCGGCCGCCTGACCTGCGCCAACGCGGGCCACGAATACCCGGTTCTGAAGCAGCCCGGCGGGGAATTCGCCCTCTTCAAGGACAAGCACGGCTTCGTCATCGGGGGCATGGAGGGCATGAAATACCACGAATACAGCCTGCAGTTGGAGCCCGGGGCAAAGCTCTTTGTGTACACCGACGGCGTGCCGGAGGCCACCGACGGGGAAAACCGGCTCTTCGGCACCGAACGGATGCTGGAGGCTCTGAACCGGGAGACGGAATCCACCCCCAGACAGATTCTGGAGCGGGTTCGGGCCGCGGTGGACGAGTTTGTTGGTACGGCGGAGCAGTTTGACGATCTCACCATGCTCTGCCTGGAATACCGGGGCAGCGCCCGGACCGCCCCGGGGAAGGAGCTCCGGGTGGAGGCCTCCCTGGAAAGCATTCCCCAGGTGACAGAATTTGTGAACCGGGAGCTGGAGGCCCTGGGCTGTCCCCCCAAGACCCGGATGCAGATGGACGTGGCCATCGACGAGATCATGAGCAACATCGCCCGCTACGCCTACGGCGGAGGCCGGGGCAGCGCCCTGATCCGGCTGGAAACCCAACGCCAGCCCCGGGGGGTATGGCTCAGCTTCATTGACCGGGGCAGTCCCTTCAATCCCCTGGCGGCCCGGGAGCCGGATCTGTCCCTTCCCCTGGAGGAGCGGACTCCGGGAGGGCTGGGGATCTTCCTGGTGCGGAAAACCATGGACGAGCTACAGTATGAGCGCGTGGAGGACCAAAACGTCCTGCGGCTTATGAAGCGGCTGCCGGAGCAGCCCGATACAGAGAACGGAGGTACAACATGAACATTCTGAAGGAACAAAACGGAACCGCCCTGACCCTCCGCCTGGAGGGGCGGCTGGACACCACCACCTCCCCGGAGCTGGAGCGGACCCTGGCGGAGAGTCTGCCCGGGATCACCGAGCTGAGCCTGGATTTCTCCGGGCTGGATTACATCTCCTCCGCGGGGCTGCGGGTCCTTCTCACCACCCAGAAGCAGATGAACCAGCAGGGGCGCATGGAGCTCCGGCATGTCAACGAGACCATTCAGGAGATCCTGGAGGTCACAGGCTTCTCAGACATTCTCACCATCGTCTGAGCCGGAAACGGAACCCGTATGAAAGCGGTAAAAATCTACGGAACCCTGGGGCCGGCCTGTGCCGACCCGGAGACCCTGGAGCAGATGTTCCGGGCAGGCATGGACGGTCTGCGTCTGAACCTGTCCCACAGCACGCTGGAGGAATCGGAGCCCCTGTTGGCGGCCTGTGAGAAGGCGGCCCGGACCTGCGGACTCCGGCCGGAGCTGCTCATAGACATGCAGGGGCCGGAGCTGCGGATCGGCAGGCTGGCCCAGCCCATGGTCCTGTCCCCGGGAGCTCTGCTGCCCCTGGAGGCCATTCCCTTCTCCCCGGAGACAGCCGCGGTTCTGGAGGGCTGCGCCCCGGGGCAGAGCCTGCTGCTGGACGACGGAAAGCTCCTGCTGCAGACGGAAAAGACCGGCCTTCGGGTGATCCGGGGCGGTCTGCTGGAAAGCCGCAAGAGCGTGGCCCTGCCGGGCTGCGAGCTGCAAAGCCCCGCCATGACCCAGGCCGACCGGGCGCAGCTCCGCCAGGCCGGAAGCTGGGGCGTCACCGCCGTAATGCAGCCCTTTGTCCGGAGCAGGGAGGACCTTTTGGAGCTGCGAAGCGCCCTGGATCAGGCCGGTGCTGAGAACATCCGCCTGCTGGCGAAGATCGAAAACCGCCGGGGTCTGGAAAAGCTGGAGGAGCTGATTCCCTGCTGCGACGAGATCGTCATTGCCCGGGGAGACCTGGGAAACGCCATGGAGCTCTGGGAGCTGCCCGCGGCTCAGAAGCGTATCGCCGCCGCCTGTCGCCGCCGGGGCCGGGATTTCATGGTGGTGACTCAGATGCTGGACTCCATGACCCACCGGCCAGTCCCCACCCGGGCGGAGCTCAGCGACGTGTTCAACGCGGTGCTGGACGGCGCCGCCTCGGTGATGGTAACAGGCGAAACCGCCGCCGGGGAATACCCGGTCCAGGTGATCCGCTACCTCAGCGCCACCGTCCGCCAGGCGGAGGCCTATCTTGCCCAGACTCCCAATCCCTGATACGAAACTCCAATTAATATCTTTAGATTTTGATTGGAGCGGCAGCGTGCGAACTCCAACGCGCCTTCGGCGCTATAAAATGCTTTTTAAAGCATTTTAATGGAGTTCAGTATGACGCCCCGAGAAACCGCGCCCGCCCCACGGCGGGCGCGGTTTTCTGCGCGCCTCGGCCGGAGCGCGGCCCGGAAAACTGTGTTTTTTTGTAATAATAATGCAGATTTTTTTATTTTTACTATTGTAAACTTTTTTCGCTTGTGCTATGATGCAAATGTAAAATACTTAAGCATTTGCACAATCATAAACAACGGAAGGAGCGAAGAAGCATGAAAAGAACCCTGTGCCTTCTCCTGGTCCTGGCCCTGCTGCTCTGCGGCTGCGGAGCGCCGGAGTCCGCCCCGGAAAGCCGGAGCGAGGCCGACCATGAGGAGGCGGTGTTTTTCCCCGTCTCCGATGCCCTGGTGGGAGACACTATGCCCTTTTTTGAGGACGGGAAAATGAACATCTTCTACCTGGCCGACCAGCGGGACGGCAAGCTGGGCTACCATCCCTGGGGCCTGCTGCGCACGGAGAACTACTGGAGCTACGAGGACGCGGGCATCGTGCTTCCCTACGGGGAGACCGCCGAGGATCAGGACATTGCCCTGGGTACCGGCTGCGTCATCAAGGACCAGGCCGGGACCTATCACGCCTTTTTCACCGGCCACAACGACTTTTACGAGCCCAAGGAGGCGGTGATGCACGCCACCAGCGACGACATGCTTCACTGGACCAAGCATCCCGAGGATACCTTCACAGCCCCCGAGGCCTACTCCGCCAACGACTTCCGGGACCCCTACGTGTTCTACGTGGAGCAGGAGCAGCGCTGGTGGATGCTGGTGGTGACCCGGACCCCCGAAACCGGCGTCATCGTCAAATACAGCTCCACGGATCTGAGCAAGTGGCAGGACGAGGGCATCTTCTTTGAGGACGACATGGGCTACGCCACCAACATGGAGTGTCCCAGCCTGCTGCAGTTCGGAGGCAAGTGGTATCTGGCCTTCTCCGACCAGTGGCCGGACCGGGTGGTGCACTACC
>CAMOSU010000125.1 GCA_946625125.1 uncultured Clostridia bacterium | reverse complement strand
GACGGAGACCGCGTAGCCCACGATGTTCCCCGCCGCGTCCTTGCCCACCAGGGCGTCGTTGATGTAGACCCGGCCGAATTCACTGCCGTAGACCTCGCCCCCCAGGAACTCCGCCTTGTCGGTAAACATCTCGAAGCTCTCCGCCTCGGGAAGCACCGACTTGTAGGCGGCGGCCGCGGCGGCGCTCTTCTGCAGGTCAATGGTATCCTTGGTCATGGAGTAGACCCCGGACAGGGCCAGACCCGCCAGCAGGGCGATGACGGTCAGGGCGATCACGGGCTTGGGTACACGGAAGGGCTGCCTGCCCTCGGCGCGGAGCTTCATCATCCGCTTGCGGAAGGCGTAGGGCTTATCCACCACGTAGGTGTCGATGAAGGGTGTAAAGAGGTTGGCGGTAATGATGGAGTAGCTGAAGGAGTCCGCCGCCTGTCCGCTGATTCGGAACAGCGCCCCCAGCACGCCGATGAGCACGCCGTAGAAGGTCTGGCCCAGGCGGCTCATGGGAGAAGTCACGTAGTCGGTGGCCATGAAGAAGGCCCCCAGCATCACACCGCCGCCGCAAAGATGGGCGGCCAGGAAGCCGGGGTCGAAGCCCTGGCCCCCGAAAAGGGCCATAAAGGCGGTGAAGCTCACCAGCACGGAGATCCAGATCTGACCGTGGATGATGTCGAAGGCCCAGAGGGCCAGACCGCCCAGCAGAATTCCCAGGATGGAGCCGCCGATGACGCCGTTGGCGCTGCCCAGGAACATGGAGGTGATATTCACCGCCCGGCCCGCGGCCAGCTCGGCGCAGGGGGTGGCGGATGCCACGCCGTCGATGCCGTAGACGGTCATGGCGCTGGGAAAGGAGATCAAAAGGAAGCAGCGGGCTGCCAGAGCGGGGTTGATGAAGTTCTTGCCCAGGCCGCCGAAGCAGCACTTCACCACCAGAATGGCGAAGATGGAGCCGATGACCGGCGCGTAGAGGGGCGTTTCGGCCGAGAGGGTCAAAGCCAGCAGCAGGCCGGTGACGGCGGCGGAGCCGTCCTTCCAGGTGTCGGGCCGGCCCGTGAGCTTGTCAAAGACAAGCTCCGTACCCACGGCGGAGATCACTGCGGCCAGCACCACCCAAAGGGCCTTGAGGCCGAAGGTGACAATGCCGATGACGGTGGCGGGCATCAGGGCCAGGAGCACCATCTTCATAATGAAGGAGGTGGACCAGATATCCCGGACGTGGGGGCCGGCGGAAAGATTCAGTCTCTGATTCATTTCTTACCTCCTGCCTGCGCCGCCCGTTTCCGGGCCATGATCTCCGCCTTGGTCTGCTTGAACATCTGGGTCAGGGGCCGCTTGGCCGGGCAGATGTAGGTGCAGGAGCCGCAGGCGATACATTCCAGACCGTAGAGCTTTTTCTCGTAGCGCTCCCAGTTCCGCATGTCAATGGCGTCGGCCATCAGAGCCGGAACCAGGCCGTTGGGGCAGATGGTGGAGCAGCGGCCGCAGTGGAGGCAGTTGGTCATCTGCTTCTCGGCCAGCTCCACCTTGTCCTCCTTCAGCAGAGTCAGGGCGTTGGTGTTCTTCTGGATGGGAAGCTCCAGGCTGGCCACCGCCACCCCCATCATGGGGCCGCCGGACAGGGCCTTGGCGGGGGTGACCCCCTCCTTGTAGCCGCCGCAGGCCTCCAAAAGCTGGGCAAAGGTGGTGCCGTCCCGGGCAATGAAGTTGCTGGGGGCCATCACCGCCTCGCCGGTGACGGTGAGCACATGCTCATACAAGGGCTCGTTCCAGGCCACGGCCCGGCCAATGGCGTAGGCGGTCCCCACGTTCAGCACAATGCAGCCCACGTCCGCCGGGAGCATAGACACGGGGAAATCCACCCCGGCAATGACCCGGATCAGGCTGCGCTCTCCTCCCTGGGGGTACTTGGTGTGCAGGGGCAGCACCCGCATCCGGTCCTTCCCCGCCGCGGCCTTTTTCATGGCGGCAATGGCCTCGGGCTTGTTGTCCTCAATGCCGATGACGCACTCCGCGTTGGGGAAAAGCCGGAGCGTCAGCTCCAGACCCTCCACGATTCCCTCCGCCTTTGAGCGCATGAGCTGGTCGTTGCAGGTGATGTAGGGCTCGCACTCCGCGCCGTTGGCGATGAGGTATCGAATCTGCTCCGGGGCCTTGGGGGCCAGCTTCACATGGGTGGGGAAGCCCGCGCCTCCCAGACCCACAATGCCCGCCTCCCGGACCCGGTTGAGAATGTCCTGGTTCGTCAGGCCGGAGAGCTCCTGCCGCTGTCCCAGCCCCTCCATGGGGCTGTACTTGCCGTCGTTTTCCACCACGACGCATTCCGACATGGTTCCGGCGATGGTGCGCCGCTTTTCCACGGCCTTCACGGTACCGGAGCAGGAGCTGATGACGCAGGCGGAAACAAAGCCGTCGGCCTCCGCCAGCTTCTGGCCCACCAGGACCGGATCGTTCTTCTTAACAATTGCTTTTGCAGGCTTGCCGATGTGCTGGGCCAGGGGAAATACCATCTCTCCGGGACCCGGATCAAAGCGGCGCAGGGGCGCTTCCCTGCTCAGCTCCTTCCGGCCCTTGGGATGGACCCCGCCGCGAAAGGTTAAATTCACTGTTATCGCCCTCCCGGATAGCTTCGGAATCCCGGCTTATGCTCCCATCTGAGGATGAGAATACAATCAGCCGATCGTATCCCTATCTATAACATTACCATATTTTCATCAAAAAGGCAACGGAATTTTGTGATTTTTTTCTGTTTCTTCCCCCGGACTGCTTGCAACTCTCTCTCTTTGTGGTATAATGGAATTGCTTCCCCGGGGCAGCGCCCCGCGGCATTGCCGCGTCCCTCCCCCGGACGCTCCCGTTCCAGGCACTTCGATGTGACAGAGACGACTTTATCCTTCGATATGAGGTGGTATCATGAAACGGCATCTTCTTCGGACCCTGAGCGCTTTGCTGCTCTGCCTGCTGCTGGCCGGCACCGTCTTCGCGGACTTTGGGCCGAAATTCTCCGTGGAATTCCAGATTGACGGGCTGGAGGGCAGGCGCT
This sequence comes from uncultured Clostridia bacterium, assembly GCA_946625125.1. Classification (GTDB taxonomy): domain Bacteria; phylum Bacillota; class Clostridia; order Oscillospirales; family Oscillospiraceae; genus JAFRPC01. Next base: position 2,487 of record CAMOSU010000125.1, on the reverse strand, counting down.
GCTACGCCACGCTGCTCTCCAAGACCCAGTTCAGCGGTCCCGCCCAGGTCTGGGACGGCAAATCCCCGCCGGAGGATTATATGCTGGACGGAATGGACCGGAAGGAGGCCGCGGAGGCCTTCTACGCCTTCGGCGGCTACCGGGACCCGGAGGGCTTCTGCTTTCTGGAGCAGGTGTTTCAGGTGGAGGAGGGCCGCTTTGAGTGGGGCTATTATCCCCCGGATGAATTCAAGCTTCTGCTCTACTTCCCGGATACCGGAGAGCTGACGGCGGGAAAAAGCCTGGAGCGCTACGCCTTTGACTCCGCCTTCCGCTGCGCTCTTCGGGAGGACGGAAGCCTGGGAGACTTCACAAAAACCAACAGCCTGCCCAGGCAGATTCCCTCCTTCCTGCTGCGGGTGGCGGCCACCCTGCTGCTTGAGCTGCTGCTGGCCCTGCCCTTCGGTTATCTGCGCCGGGCCTCCCTGCCGGTGCTGATCAAAACCAATCTCATCACCCAGATCGGCCTGAATCTGGCGCTGGCCCTGTATGCCCACAGAAGCGGCGCCCCGGGGGGCCTTTTCCCGGCGGTCTATCTCCTCCTGGAGCTGGGGGTGCTGATGGTGGAGGGAATCGTCTATGTGAAGCGGCTTCCGGAATGCGTGCCGGAGCGTCCCGGCCACCGCCGGGCCATTTGCTACAGCTTCCTGGCCAACGCCGCCTCCTTCGCCGCGGGGCTGGGGCTGGCCCATCTGCTCCCCTTCCGTTTTTGATTGTGAAAAGCTCCGTAAAAGCCAAGGACTCCCAGGCTCTGTCTGAGCCTGGGAGTCCTTTTTCGGGACTGTTTACATTTCTTCTCCCGGATTGCCGCAGGATGGGACGCTCTGCTCCGGGGCGGGCCGGTGGTTGGGGTTGGGGCTCAGGGTGTCCAGTTGGATTTTGGAGCGCTGCTCCTGGGTGGAGTTCAACTGATTGCGCATATAGCCCCAGGAGATAAACAGGCCCAGGCCCATGAACAGCAGCATCTTCAGCATATCCCCGGAGGAGGACTTCAGCACCTCGGGCTCGAAGAACATGTCCCCCGTCAGCCGCAGGGCCTCCCCCAGAGGAGCGCCGTACTCCTTCACCAGACCCAGGGCGATGCTGAGATACTCCATCAGAGGAATGGCGATGAGGCTCAGAAGGATCACCAGCAGAATGGACAGCTTGTTGGTTTTGCCCTTGCACAGCTTGTAGCCGAACATGGCCCCCACGGGAACCAGGGCGAAGAGCAGAGAGAAAATCCGCTGCAAAAACACCATGGTCAGCAGATTCACCGCAATTCCCGCCAGCATCCCCAGGATGGCCCCCAGGACGCCGGTGAGATAGCTGCCGCCGCTTTCGTTTTCCCGGGTGCGGGCCTGGATCTCCGCGTCGCTGCGCTGCATGGCGGCGGACTGGACGGGCTGATAGCCGTAGCAGTCGCTGCGCAGCAGCAGACAAAGGCTGTCGGGGTTGGGGGCGCCGGTGAGGGCGCAGGTGTCGGCGGGATAGATGCCGTTCCGGAGCAGCGCCTGGGTCAGCGCCTCCATCCGCTGGGCGAAGCGGGCCGCCGGGTCCTCCGCCCCGGCGAAGGAGACGCTGAATTGCAGGAAGTTGGGCATGATCCGCTCCACGCCGCCCAGCTTGATCCCGGGCTCCTTGAGTTCGGCGTTCAGGGTCTTTTTCAAGCCCTTTGGCACCGTCCCCAGGCGAAGGGCCACGTAGACGTAATAGGTTTTGCCGCCGAATTTTTGCAGGGTGACGGCGTAATTTCTCCAGGTCCCCACGCAGACGGAGGCGTTCACCGGAGTGAAGCCGTGGACGCTCAGGGCGGAAAAGATGTTGGTTTCCATACTGTTCTCCTCTCCTTTCGCGCGGCGAAGCCGCGCCGCATGGGTCGATTATAAACGATTCTTTTGGGAAGGTCAAGTATTTCCGAAAATAATGCTTGACAAATCCCATGTTTTCCGCTATAATCTTCATGCTGTTCGAGCCCACCGTTGCGCGGGCGGCGTCTCCTATGGCGGCATAGCTCAGTTGGTAGAGCACCCGGTTCATACCCGTGTTGTCATCTGTTCGAGTCAGATTGCCGCTACCAGGCCCGTTGGTCAAGTGGTTAAGACACCGCCCTTTCACGGCGGTAACATGGGTTCGAGTCCCGTACGGGTCACCACGTCGGCGCACCCTGCGCACGGCTCAGAAAAACCAGTCGCTTTTGGCGGCTGGTTTTTCTTCGTCTGTGCTTCGGGGCGCCTCCTCCTCCCCGCCGAAGCGCGCTTCGGCGGGGCCTACATTTTCCTGCGTCGGACGTTGGCATCTTTTTTGCACAACCCTTCCAAAAAAGGCTGCATGCTTCGGCAAGCAGCCTTTTTTCTTTCCGCGTTTCTCTTATCCTATTATTTCCGCGCATACGAAAAAACCCCTTCCGGCTTGGCCGGAAGGGAATATTTTCGAACGCGAATTACGCCAGCTTGTTGAGCTTCAGGG
>CAMOSU010000124.1 GCA_946625125.1 uncultured Clostridia bacterium | reverse complement strand
ACCCATGTTCTGACACAAATCCCTTACCGATGTGCTGACACAACATGAAAACACCGAAATTCTCCATTTTCAATTCTCAATTCTCAATTCCCCGGGCGGGGTACGGCGGACGGCAGAGTGCCGTCCCTACAGGCGGCTCTGATCCCTGATGCCTATTGCCTGAACTCGAAGCGTCACGAGGCATGCCTGCTGAACCGTTCCAAGCCCGGGACAGAACAGCCCCCTGCCCGGACAGGCAGGGGGCTGGGGGGGTGCGGATCAGAAGCTGCGGTCCTTCTCCGCGATCTGCTTCAGGCAGAGGGCCTTGAATTCCTCGGGGGTCATGGCCCCCAGGTCCGCGCCGGTACGGGTCCGGACGGAGACCGTGCCGTTCTCCATATCCCGGTCCCCGATGACCAGCATATAAGGCACCTTCTGCATCTGGGCTTCCCGAATCTTGTAGCCCAGCTTCTCGGAGCGGTAGTCCCCCTCGGCGTCAATGTCCAGATCCTTCAGCTTCTCCACCAGCTTGGCGGCGTAGTCATGAGCCCGATCCGTGATGGGCAGCACCCGAACCTGCTCGGGGCTCATCCACAGGGGCAGGGCGCCGGCGTACTTCTCGATGAGATAGGCCAGGGTCCGCTCATAGCAGCCCAGAGAGGTGCGGTGGATGATATAGGGAATCTTTTTCTGGCCGTCGGTGTCAGTGTACTCCATGCCGTAACGCTGCGCCAGGAGCATATCCACCTGGATCGTGATGAGGGTGTCCTCCTTGCCGAAGACGTTCTTATACTGGATGTCCAGCTTGGGGCCGTAGAAGGCAGCCTCGTCGATGCCGATGGTGTACTCCACGCCCAAATCGTCCAGGATCGTCTTCATGGTGGCCTGGGCCAGCTCCCACTGCTCCGGGGTGCCCTCGTACTTGTTGTTCGGGTTGGCGGGGTCCCACTGGGAGAAGCGGAAGGTGCAGTCGTCCAGCATGCCGACTGTATCGAGGCAGTATTTCGCCAGCTCCAGACAGCCCTTGAACTCCTCCTCCAGCTGCTCGGGGCGGACCATCAGATGGCCCTCGGAGATGGTGAACTGGCGGACCCGGATCAGACCGTGCATCTCGCCGGAGTCCTCGTTGCGGAAGAGGGTGGAGGTCTCGTTCAGACGCATGGGCAGGTCCCGGTAGGAGCGGGCCCGGTTCAGGAAGACCTGGTACTGGAAGGGGCAGGTCATGGGCCGCAGGGCAAAGCACTCCTTGGTCTCATCGTCGGGGTCGCCCAGGATGAACATGCCGTCCCGGTAGTGATCCCAGTGGCCGGAGACCTTATAGAGCTCACGCTTTGCCATATAGGGGGTCTTGGTGAGCTGATAGCCGCGCTTGCGCTCGGTATCCTCGACCCAGCGCTGGAGCTTCTGGATGACCCGGGCGCCCTTGGGCAGAATGATGGGCAGGCCCTGGCCGATATAATCCACCGTGGTGAAGAACTCCAGCTCCCGGCCCAGCTTGTTGTGGTCCCGCTTCAGGGCCTCGGCCTGCTGCTGCAGGTAGGCGTCCAGCTCGTCCTTGGAGGGGAAGGCCACGCCGTAGATCCGCTGGAGCATCTTCCGGTTGGAATCGCCCCGCCAGTAGGCGCCGCAGGCCTTGGTGAGCTTGAAGCCATTGTGCTTCACTCGGCCGGTGGAGTCCAGGTGAGGACCGGCGCAGAGGTCCGTGAACTCGCCCTGGGTGTAGAAAGAGATCACGGCGTCGGCAGGCAGATCGTTGATGAGCTCCACCTTGTAGGGCTCGCCCTTGGCCTCCATGTAGGCGATGGCCTCCTCCCGGGGCTTTTCGGAGCGCTCCAGACGCAGGCGCTCCTTGCAGATCTTTTTCATCTCCGCCTCGATCTTCTCCAGGTGCTCGTTGGTGAAGGAGAAGGGAGCGTCGAAGTCGTAGTACCAGCCCAGATCAATGGAGGGGCCGATGGCCAGCTTCACCTCCGGCCACAGGCGCTTGACGGCCTGGGCCATGATGTGGGAGCAGGTGTGCCAATAGGTTTTGCGGTAGGCTTCGTTTTCAAAGGTGTACAGATTTTCTTCAGACATGATATGATCCTCCTTACGGAATATTTTTGAAATAAAAAACCCCTGATCGGATATACCGATCAGGGATGAATCAGACGATCCACGGTTCCACCCTGCTTGCGGACAGAGTCCGCCGCTCTTGGCCGCTGTAACGGGCGGACCCGGCCCTCCATAATGGCCTGTGGAAACGGATTCTTCGACTCCGCTTCGCTCCGCTCAGAATGACACAGAGGGAGACCAGACGTTCCGGAGGGCGGCTCGGAAGGGGTGGGGCGGTCCGTTCCCCGCAAGACCCTCGCAGCACAAGGGGTCTCTCTCTGGGCCGGGAAGCCTGGGCGCCCGTCTTCGTCATTGCCTTAACGTTTGCAATATTATACCACGATTTTCAGCCTTGTCAACCTCAAAAATTGTTTTTTCAGAAATTGACATTATGGACAAATCGCTATATAATAGTTGCGTCAAAATTTGAACCTTTGGAGGTTATAACCATGTTCGACATTCTCATCGCCAAGCTCCGGGAAACTCCCCGGAAGATCGTCTTCACCGAGGGCCACGACGCCCGCATCCTGGAGGCCGCTGCCAAGCTCAAGCAGGGCGGCTTCCTCACCCCCATCCTCATCGGCAACGTGGAGCTCGTCAAGGCCAAGGCCGCCGAGTGCGGCTTTGACATCGAGGGTCTGGAGATCATCGATCCCGCCACTTATCCCGACATGGAGAAGATGGTGGAGACCATGGTGGAGCTCCGCAAGGGCAAGATGAGCCCCGAGGACTGCCGCGCCAATCTGCTGAAGGGCAACTACTTCGGCACCATGCTGGTGAAGATGGGCTATGCCGACTCCCTCCTGGGCGGCGCCACCTACTCCACTGCCGACACCGTCCGTCCCGCTCTGCAGCTTGTGAAGACCAGGAAGGGCGCGCATCTGGTTTCCTCCTGCTTCATTATGGCCCGGGAGGGCAAGGATGGCCAGGAGCTGCTGGCTATGGGCGACTGCGCCATCAACATCGACTACCAGGATACCGTGGACAAGGAAGGCAACGTGACCTTCACCGCCGCCGAAAAGCTGGCTGAGGTGGCCATTGAGACCGCCAAGACCGCCAAGGTCTTCGGCATCGACCCCAAGGTTGCGGTGCTGAGCTTCTCCACCAAGGGCTCCGGCAAGGGCGGCACCGTGGCTCTGAGCCAGGCTGCCACCGCCAAGGCCAAGGAGCTGGCTCCCGATCTGGCCATTGACGGCGAAATGCAGTTTGACGCCGCCGTGTCCCCCACCGTGGGCCAGTTGAAGTTCCCCGGCAGCCCCGTGGCCGGCTACGCCAACACCTTCATCTTCCCCAACATCGAGTCGGGCAACATCGGCTATAAGATTGCCCAGCGTCTGGGCGGCTTCGCCGCTTACGGCCCCATTCTCCAGGGCCTGAACGCCCCCATCAACGATCTCAGCCGGGGCTGCAACGCCGATGAGGTCTACAAAATGGCCATCATCACCGCCGCTCTGGCATAATTTCCCCAAAGCAAGCGCCCTCCCGGCCGGGAGGGCGCTTGCTTTGCTTTGCCTTTGGGTTATTTCTTCATGAGCGGGGCTCCGGCGTTCCAGGCCTGGGCCACATGGGCGCCGGTGGTGTAATAGCCGTTGCGGAACTGGTCGAACTGCAGGGCGTGGAGCTTGCTCACGTCCACCTTCCCCTTCTCGTCCAGAACGGATTCCTCCGCCTTCACGTTGACGATCCGGCCCACAATGCCGTCCACATGCTCCGTGTGCAGGAACTCCAGCAACTCGCACTCCATCACCACGGGGAACTCCTCGATGATGGGGGCGTGAACCTTGTCGCTCTTCACGGCATGATAGCCGGTGCGTTCAAATTTATCCTCCATGCGGTTGCCGGAGGCAATGCCGAAGAAGTCCGCCACATCCACATGGGCTTCATCCGCCAGGGAGACCGTGAAGGCCTTGCTGGTCTGGATGTTGAGCCAGGTGCGCTTGCCCGCGCCGATGAATAGGATGATCTTGTCCTCGTCACAGATCTGGCCCCAGGCCACGTTCATCACGTTGACCTTTTCCTTTTCGTCATAGGCAGCCACCATCAGAACAGGCATGGGATATACCGCCTGCACCAAACCCAAATCTTTTTTCATTTTCGTTGCTCCTTCCGTTTTTTTGCGTCGTTGTGACTGGGCTTATTATACCAGACGCGCCGCGAAATTGCAAGCGCTTTGCCCCGCAAAGCTCCCGCGAACGCTCCCGGCTGGGAGCAGCCCAGCCAGGTATTTTCCGCCAGGAGTGTTCCGTTTGTGAATCCCCGGCAGAATTTGCCTTTCGGCAAATTGTGTTCGTACCGAACACCGGACGGCAGAGTGCCGTCCCTGCATACGGGCTGGACTGTTGCCCCGGCCGCCTTCACAGCTCCAGCCGATGGATTCCGGCGGGCTGGACCCCGCCCCGGGCCGCGGCCGCCAGCACCTCCGCCTCGGCCTCCGGGGGCGCGCTCCAGGCCAGACCGCAGTCCGCGGTGATCTGACGGGGCGTGGGAATCAGCCGCCCCGGAACCCCCTGCTCCAGACAGAGGCGCTCCATCTCCATTGCCGCCGCCGTGGTGGAAAAGCTCAGCACCAGCCGGGGCTGTCTTGGCCGGCTCACGGCTTGATGATCCGGTCGGCCCCAGCCAGGGTTTCCACGATGCTGTACATATTCGTCACGCCGCCCACCGTCAGCTTCTCTGTCAGGCCGTAGTAGTTCAGGCAGGTTCCGCAGGTGAGGATCTCTACCCCCTGGGCTTCCATGCTTCTGAGGTCCTCCAGCGACAGGGAACCCTGGGTGGTGAGCCGTGCGCCGCCGTTGTAAAACAGGATGGTCCGGGGCAGCTCCTCCAGTTGGGAGAGGGCGTAGAGAAAGCCCTTCATGAGCTGTCTGCCCAGCTCCTCGCTGCCCAGACCCATGGCGTCGGTCCCCACAGCCACCACCGTTCTGCCACGGCGATCCGGGACGCAGGCGGGGACCGTCTGCTCTGCCTGGGCCGGACTCGCTCCCGCAGCGTCCATGCGCACCGCAAAGTGTCCCTCTCCCAGCTTTTCGCTGTGAACCGGAAAGCCTCTGCCCTTAGCCAGCCGCGTCAGGTTCTGCACGGCGGTTTCGTTGTCCACATGGGTTTCAATTCTGGCGGGGCCTTGCAGTCCCTCCAGCGCCTTGATGGTTTTGACCACCGGCTGGGGGCAGGCCAGCCCCATGGCGTCAACCTGAATCAGTTCCATTGTTATCACGCCTCCTAAGTTCTTTTGTATCTATGTCAGCAGCCATGCTTGCTTCTGTCTCATATTCCGTTGACGAGGCGCCAGGGATCAGGCCCCAGGAATCAGGCACCGCCTGTTTGGTATTCTTAAAATGTGACCGCGTACCCCGTTCGGAAGAAATGCGTGGAAGAAGCCGTAAATGAAAGCAGACGCAAGGGCCTTTGTGTGCTTTGCAGGCTTTGGAACTAAGTGCAAGCCTTCCGTTTATCGCCCGTTTCCTGCGCCGCCCCCCTACGGCAGGGTGCGGGCGCACACTGTGCGCCCCTACGGCGAAAACGTCCCGTCCTTGTCATT
>CAMOSU010000123.1 GCA_946625125.1 uncultured Clostridia bacterium | reverse complement strand
GCTATTCCATGATGAGCCCCTCCGACAGGCGGCCGATCAGCCAGCGCTGTGCCTCTTCTGTCAGCGTCACCATCGTGAAGGCTCTGCCGTCTTTTCCGCTGCGCTCCGTCAGCGTAATGCCGACGGATTCTCCTGCGGGGGTGGGGCGGCGGCGCAAATTGTCCGTCTCGGCGCTCTGCTCCTTCAAGTATCCCTCTGTCAGCAGCTGCTCGGAGAGCTGGCGGCCGGTGAGCTCCCCGGCCTCGCCCCCCTCCTTCAGAGCCGTCAGCCGCCGGGCAAACTCCGTCATGGAGATTCCATCCGGGTCGCAGACATAGCGGGCCAGCTGCTCCGGGCGCAGATGAAGCGGCGGCTGGGGCTCCTTCTTCTTTGCTTTGGAGGACTTCTTCCCCTGCTGCTCCTGCTTCCATTCTGCAATCACGGCCAAAACTGCCCGGCCGTATTTTTTCGCTTTCTGCTCGCCCACGCCGGAGACCGTCAGCAGCTCCAGCTCCGTGGCGGGCTGGAGCTCCGCCAGCTTCAGCAGGCTTGCGTCATGGAAGATCACGTAGGCCGGAACCCCGGCCTGCCGGGCCAGCTCCGCCCGCAGACCCCGGAGCCGATCAAAGAGGCTCTGTTCCGCCGCGCCCGGACCTCCGGCTGCGGCGGGTTTCCTGCCTGGCCGCGTCTGCTTCGAAGCCGCGTGCCGCCAAAGCACCGCTTCGTTCTCGAAAAGCACCCTGTTGGCTTTCTCCGCGGTACGCAGCACCTCATAGTCCCCGGGCACTTGGAGCAAATAGCCCTGCTTCACCAGCGCCCGGACGTATTCATGCAGCAGAGGCCGCTTGCAGTCCTTCATGACGCCGTAGGTGGGGAGCAGATCGTATTCCCGGGCCAACAGGGTCTTGTCCCGGCTGCCGGTCAGGATCCGCACGATCATGGTCTCCCCCAGGCCCACCCCGTTCTTTCGCTCCACCCGCCGGACGCAGGAGAGGATCTTCTGAGCGGCCAGGGTGAGGTCCTCCTCCACCGTCTCCCCGGAAGGCTCCTCCCTCCGCTGAACGCAGTTGCCGCAATTGCCGCAGCCTGGGGCGTGGGCCTCCCCGAAGTAGTCCAGCAGGGCGGCCCGGTAGCAGCCGCCGGTTTTGCAGTAGGCCTGCATCTGCCGCAGGCGTCTCATATCCCGGATCAGCAGCTGGGCCCGCAGGGCCTCGTCCAGCTGCTCCCGCTCGCTGCCGTTCTCAATCAGGTATTCCGCCGTGATGACGTCTCCCGGGGAGAACAGCAGAACGCAGTCGGCAGGGGCCCCGTCCCGTCCGGCGCGGCCCGCCTCCTGGTAGTAGCTCTCGATGTTCTTGGGCATGTTGTAGTGGATCACGAAGCTGACGTTGGACTTGTCGATGCCCATGCCGAAGGCGTTGGTGGCCACCATGACGGCGGCCCGGTCATAGGCGAAATCCTCCTGGTTCTCCCGCCGCTCGGCGTCGTCCAGACCGGCGTGATAGCGGGTGGCGGCGAAGCCCGCGGCCCGGAGCTTCTCGCAGACCTGCTCCACGGTTTTCCGGGTGGCGCAGTAGACGATGCCGCTCTTGTCCCGGCGGGCCTCCAGATAGTCCATGAGCCAGGCCGTCTTGTCCCGCTCCCGGCGCACGTCGAAGTAGAGATTGGGGCGGTCGAAGCCCGTCACCAGGCGCAGGGGCTCCCGCAGCTCCAGCAGGCGCACCACGTCCTCCCCCACCTCGGCGGTGGCCGTGGCGGTGAAGGCGGCGATGACGGGCCGCCGGGGCAGGCGGCGGACAAAGGCCGGAACGTCCAGATAGTTGGGTCGGAAGTCCTGGCCCCACTGGCTGACGCAGTGGGCCTCGTCCACCGCCAGCAGGGAGATCCGCTGCCCTGCGGCAAAGGCCAGGAAGCTGTCCGTCAGCAGCCGCTCCGGGGCCACGTAGATCAGCCTGTAGGCCCCCAGCTCGGCCCGGCGCAGCACCTCCCGCTGCTGGGCGGCGGTCAGCGAGGAATTGAGGAAGGCCGCCGGGATCCCCGCCTCCTTCAGCGCCGCCACCTGGTCCTTCATCAGAGAGATCAAGGGCGACACCACCAGGGTCAGCCCCTCCAGCAGCAGGGCCGGGATCTGATAGCACAGGCTCTTTCCGCCCCCGGTGGGCATGACCCCAAAGACGTCCCGCCCGCTCAGAATCGCGTCAATCAGCGCCTCCTGCCCGTCCCGAAAGGACCGAAAGCCGAAGCGCTCTTGCAGAATCGTTTGTTTGTCCATTTGAATCTCCTTGCCGATTGCGGTTCCCCGCGGTGCGCTGTATTCATCCGCCCGCGAGGCCGCCCGCCGCGTATTAACGCAGCGGCTCCAGTTGTTTCCATTGTATCACAGAAAAAGCCGGAAGGAAAGAGAGGATTTGCGCAGATTCGGGATTGATAATTTGTCAGTTTTATGTTACTATAAGGCTACCACACAAACCAAATATCGACTTTTCAGAGAATAGCCTCTTTTTACCTTTTGGTAAAAACGCATTCTCTTGCTTTGGCGTTCTCTGAGATGTCGAAGGTTTGTGTGGTAGCAAATGGAGTTATGCGTTTTTCGGTGTGTGGCTCCATTTGCGAGTCACACACTTTTTTGTTTGGAGGAGATGTAGAAATGGCAAAGCACCCAAATTTAGACGAATTGAATGATTTGTTTGACAAAGGAAAAGATTTTCGGTTAACAGACAAACAGTATGAGACGAAAACTGGAACGATGTTGCCAAAAGATAAATACTACCTTGTCAATAAATCTGCTCTTGCGCGGAAAGCAAAAGAACAAGGCTATGTTTTAAATGTTATGGAAAAAACGGTTGTTTTTACCAAAAAGGAGGCGGCTTCAAATTGAAAAGGACTATTACCTTATTCATAGTACTTGTACTGTTACTGTCAGTCGCCGCCTGTAATTCGCAGAGTGATTTGAAGTCTGCAACTGTGCAAACGACGGCGACTATACAAACGACTGCGTCTGTTCCGGAAACTAACCACGTAGAGCTGACGAAAGAAGAATTACTCGCTGAAGCAGCGACAATCACAATCGCAAAAATAGGAGAAGAATATTCAAATAACACAATTCGAGCAAAAAACAATTACATTGATGGTATCTATTCTTTGTGGGGTATTGTCTTCGGAGTAGCGGATGATTGCGCCGTGCTAAAAACAGATAATAGTCCATATAGAGTCAATGCTTATCTGCCAATGGACGAACTGCTTGCATTGAACAAAGGAGTGGCCATTCAAGTTGTTGGGCGTATCACAAACATTGACGGTGTTATAGAACTGAGCAACGCCTATATGGTAACGGATGTATATGAAATCAAAAACGCAGAAGTTAAGGGTTTCGGCAGACATTCTACTGTTGGTCCAATGGACTATGCACAAGTTTTTGATGATAATTTTGGTACGATAGATGTATATTTTGATACGCCCACTTTACCGTCACTGACTGCTACATGGCTTGCTACTGCAAAGGGAAAGATTGTATATGGTAAAATGAATAACTGTGAAATGAAAGACGGTGGCTTAACAATCAAAAAAGCCAGCTGATTTTTGCAAAGGATTCCGGGAGCGGGATTGTATCCCGCTCCCGGAACATTTTTGACAACGGGTGACAACGGGGACGGTTAATGTAAGGTGTCGAGCCGCGGGCAGTCAAAGCCCTCGCCCACATATTTCCCAGTTGCCGCCACGACCAGCGGTTCTTCCGGCGGGATAGCTTGGAACCGCTCCATTGTATCTCGGCGCAGTTTCGCGGAGTTTGTACCGTAGAGTGAGATCACATTGGGACAGGCTTCGGAAAGAAGCGCCGCCAAGCGCTGGACGTGCTCCCGCCGCTCTGTCAGCAGGATTGGGCTGCGGCCCTGGGCCAGGGCCTGCTTTACGTCTCTGACAATCAGCAGATTTCGCCGCTCATCCTCTGCCAGATCTGTGTACAAGGCGGCAATTCCCCGATCCTCGGCAGCGGTACGGTAGGAGGTGAATCGCGGAATCACAAAGTGCGCAAAGCTGCGCTTTTGTGCCTGTTCCTTTGCGTCTACCCGATAGCGGATTGGCCCGCACTGCAAAAAAATGATCGGATGATGGCCGTCTGCGCGGGTGGGAGTGGCGCTGAGTCCATAGACATATTTTGAATTGACTTCCTTCATCACCCGCTCGAAGGTGACGGCAGAAACATGGTGACATTCGTCCACGATCACCATACCGTAATCCTTGACCAGTTCATTGACGGTATCGTCCTTGAGAAGGGATTGAAAAATAGCAACGTCTACAATTCCGGAGAGTGTGTTTTTGGTCCCCCCAAGCTGGCCGATCAGCGGGCGGGCTTTTTTGCGCCCCCGCTTTTTCGGCAGGGGGTCCAGCGTCTCGTCGATTTTCAGAAACTCCTCCAGGGCATTCTTCCATTGGTTCAGCAGGGCCTGGGTGTGAACCAAAATCAGGGTATTTGTTTTTCGCTGCCCGACCAGATAAGCGGCAATGACCGTTTTCCCGAACGCGGTGGTTGCGGACAAAACCCCGGTATCCTGGGCCAGCAGTGCCGCAGCCGCAGGCTCCTGCTCGGGGCGAAGTATTCCATTGAATTCCACTCGAATCGTGCGCCCCGGCTGACGTTGATCGGAAACGCGGAAGGTCACACCTGCGTCATCAAGCATCTCTGTGAGAGAATCTTCGCAGCCCCGGGGCAGAGCAAGATACCCGTCCCGCTCCTCGGCAGTGCTGAGAACACGGGGTTTATTATAGATGGGCAGCCGCATGGCCTGTGCCTTATAAAACTCCGGGTTGCGAAAGGCCGCCAAACGGACAAGCTGATTCCTTGCCCGTGGGGCCAGCCCCGCCTGTGGGAAATACAGCAGGTTCGCCTTTTCGATTACCAGGTTCTGAGGGAAATCCATAGGGGTCAGCTGTACAGGGCGCGGCTTCTCCCAAGGCTTCGGCTCTTCCTCAGACGGCACCAGATTCCCGAGCACATTCCCCCGGGCATGAAGCTGGCAAGCAAGCGCAAAGTCCTCGGTGCTCAGTCTGGGGATGGACGCAAGAAACGCCCACTGATCCGGATACGGTTCAAAGCGCTCATCCACAAACACGCTGTTTCCCCGGCGTCTCGCCTGTCCCTGCAGGGGCAGGGCAATCAGATTGCCAAAACCTCCCTTGGGAAGCGTGTCCTGGTTTGGAAACATCCGGTCGTAGGAAGTCAGCTTTAGCGTACCTCCTGCTTCCATTGCGGCTGTTAACAGCGCGGTTCCCAGCCGCCGGGTCTCAGCGCAGGGAACAGGTTCAGAGAAAAACATCCAAAGATGCGCCCCCGCTCCGCTTCTGGAACGCTCCACCGCACAGGGCAGCTTCCACCTATCACAAATAGAGCGAACCAGTGCAACATTCTCCTGCCAGCCCTCGTCGTCGAAATCCAAGGCCAGGAAGCGGCAGGTATCGTCCGGCAGAATCGGATAGACACCGATGACGTCCCGACAAAGCTCATCCCTGCCTCGGAGATGTCGGTCAATTCTCTCATCCGTCAGTGGAAGCAGCTCGCGGTATTTACAGTCAGAGCAACGTCCCTTTGGCTTGAGGCAAACACCCGGTTTCCACTCGTTGCCGCAGGCAGGCGAATAGCCGCTTTTCCCGGTCTTTGCGCTCTGCCATCGCAGAGCAAACACATCCTCCCGCCCACAAAACAGGGATCGATACAGAGCGATTTTCTCCCGGGGCGAGGAATACATGTGGACCGCATCCGCCGGCATCCACACCCGCTCCGAGGGCTCTGCATCATGCTCCGCCGGTGTTCGGGGCTGCTCCACG
>CAMOSU010000122.1 GCA_946625125.1 uncultured Clostridia bacterium | reverse complement strand
CGGCGTCCCCGACGCCCCGCGCGTTCGATGCGGCACCGCCTGTAGGGACGGCACTCTGCCGTCCGCCGTTTCCCGCCTGCCCCCGCCTGTAGGGACGGCTCTCAGCCGTCCGCCGTTTCCCGCCTGCGCCTGCCCACAGGGGACGGGGGTACGGATTCTTCGCTGCGCTCAGAATGACGGAATCGGTACGTTTCCGCCGTACCCCGCCGTAGGGGGCGGCGTCCCCGACGTCCCACGGGCGGAACACGGAAAAAAGGGCTTGACAAAGCCTGTGTGATGTGCTATAACTGTATTAGCACAAGCGATACGGTTAATACAGAAAGGAGCGTGGTTTCTTGATCAGCCTGAACTATCGGGACCCCAGGCCGATTTATGAGCAATTGGAGGAGAAGCTGCGGCGCATGATCCTCTCCGGGGCCATCCGGGAGGGCGAGAAGCTGCCCTCGGTTCGGGAGCTGGCCGGGCAGCTTGCCATCAATCCCAACACCATCCAGCGGGCCTACCGGGAGCTGGAGCAGGCGGGCTTTCTCTATTCCGTTCCGGGCAAGGGCTCCTTTGCCGGCAAGCTCTCCGGGGTGGACGAGAGCCGCCGCCGGGCGCTGAAGGAGAAGCTTGTCAACACCTGGACCGAGCTTTTGCAGCTTGGGGAGGACCCGGAGACATTATTATCCTTATTGAAGCTCTCCGCGGGGGCTGATGCCCACATCGGCCCTGCCCACCGAACGCTGTCGGCCGACGAGAGCGGATGCGGGCATACGCCCCTGCAGGGCGAGGCTCCCGTGCCATCGCAAACTCTGATGAAGGAGGAAAACCCCAATGATTGAAGTGCGAAATCTGCGGAAAAGCTTTGACGGCTTTCTGGCCCTGGACGATCTGAGCATGACCGTCCCCGCCGGGGCGGTTTACGGTCTGGTGGGACCCAACGGCGCGGGCAAGTCCACGGTCATCCGCCACATCACCGGCATTTTCCGCCCGGACAGCGGAACCGTCACCGTGGACGGCCAGCCGGTCTACGAAAATCCCACAGTAAAAAGCGGCATCGCCTACATTCCCGACGACGTGTTCTATTTCCCCTCCGCCAATCTCACGGACATGGCGAAATTCTACGCCGGGACCTACCCGAACTTCGACAGGAAGCTCTATGAGGAGCTGCGCCGGAGCTTCAACCTGGACCCCAAGAGCCAGCTTCGCCGCTTTTCCAAGGGCATGCAGAAGCAGGCGGCCTTCCTGCTGGCCATTGCCAGCCGCCCCGGGGTCCTGGTGCTGGACGAGCCCGTGGACGGCCTGGACCCGGTGATGCGCCGTCAGGTCTGGGGTCTGCTGCTGCAGGACGTGGCTCAGCGGGGAACCACGGTGCTGGTGAGCTCCCACAACCTGCGGGAGCTGGAGGACGTCTGCGACCATGTGGGCATCCTCCACAAGGGCAAAATGCTGCTGGAGCGGACCCTGGACGAGCTCCAGGACAACGTGGTGAAGGCCCAGATCGTCCTGCGGGAGGGGACGGAGCTGCCTCAGAGCCTGAAGGTCCTCCACCGCTCCATGGTGGGCAAGGTGGAGACCGCCATCATCCGGGGCAGCCAGGAGGCCGTCAGCGCCGCCCTGGCCGCCGTGAACCCGATCTTCTACGATCTCGTCCCCCTGACGCTGGAGGAGGTCTTCGTCTACGAGCTGGGAGGTGTGGACTATGAAGTCAAAAATGTCATTCTTTGATCCGACCCTGCTGAAAAAGAATATCAGCCGCTTCGCTCCGGCCTGGGCGCTGTTTGGCCTGCTGCTCTTTCTGACGGGACCGCTGCCCCTGCTGCGGCGGCTGACGGGGAGCTTCGGCGGGACGCTCCTGGCCGAGGCGAAGGATATCTGGGAAACCCTCAGCTTCGTCTATATCTGGTATGCCTTCTTCGCCGCGGCGCTCTTTGCTGTGCTGGTGTTCAAATACCTCTACAAGACCCGCTCCGCTTACATGCTGCACGCCTTCCCCATGACCCGGAGCTGCCTGTTTGTCACCAACGCGGTTTCCGGCCTGCTCTTCTTCCTGGTTCCCATGCTGGTCAACGGCCTGCTGCTTTTGGGGGTTCTGAGGCTCCTCCAGGTCAGCGGTCAGGCCCTGGCGGTCTGGAGTCTGATGGGCGCCTCCCTGCTGGTCTACCTGTGCTTCTACGGGGTGGCGGTCTTCGCCATGGTGCTGGCGGGGAACGGGGCCGTGGGGATTCTCAGCTATTTTGCCCTGAACATCCTGCCCCTGGCCCTGCCGGTGCTGCTTCTGCTGCCGGTACGCTTCTACCTCTACGGCGTGGATCTGAATCTGCCGGACTGGATGCTGCTGCTGGCCCCCATTGTGGGTCTGCACGAGCGGCTGATTGAGGGCGGCGGCCTCTGGGTCCTGCTGGGAATCTACGCCGCTGTCGGACTGGCCCTGCTGGGGCTGGCCTGGTATCACAACCGGGTCCGCCAGGTGGAGCGGGCGGGGGACGCCATGGCCTATCCCTGGGCCAGAGTGGCCTTCCGACTGATTTTCACCCTCTGCTGCGCCCTGGGTCTGGGCTGGATTCTGGCCGCCCTCTTCGGGGCTCTGAACGACAAAACCGTGGCCTACCTGCCCTATGCCCTGCTGGGCTGCTTCCTGGGCTGGTTCGGCTCCACCATGATGCTGGAGCGGAGCGTGAAGGTCTTCAAGAACAAAAAGATCTGGCTTGGCTTCGCCGTCTTTGCCGGGGTGCTGATCCTTGGCACCATGGCCCTGCGCTATGACGCCCTGGGCATCCGCCGCCGGGTGCCGGAGACGGCCCAGGTGGCCTCCGTGGAGATCTGGACCCGGGAGGACCGGGACTGGGAGGGTCCCTCGGACCGGATTACCCTCACGGACCCCGGGGACATCGACCTCATCCGGCAGGTCCACAGCTCCGCCCTGGAGTCCTACAGCCCAAACGACAGCCTTGGGGACCTGTTCGGCACCGCTTACGGCGTCCACATCCGCTATCATCTGGAGGGGGGCGGAACCCTTACCCGGGTCTACCGGATCCACAACTATGAGGACAGTCAGCCCCTGGCCCGGCTTTACAGCCGGCCGGAGATCTGCGTGGCCTATTATCAGGAGGCCCTGCCCCAGAGCTTCCGCTGGGCGAGCCTGGAGGGGGTGACGGAGTATGAGCTCACAGAGGACGGCCAGATGGTGGGCTACAGCGAAAGCTCCGGGGAGATCCGGGACCCCCAGGCTCTCCGGGAGGCCGTGCTGGCGGACGCCGCCGCGGGACGCCTGCCCATCTACAACCGCCTCACCGCCTACGGAGACGCAAGCTGGATGGAAGGCGGCCGGGTGGATACTCTGAACATCTACTTCAACCTGAGCCCCGAGCTGGGCATGGACCTGCGGATATTCACCACCGCCACGGAGACCATCGCCCTCTTCCGGAAATAAATTCCGCCAACCGCGAAAACCGACGGCATTCCCGCAAGGGATTCGATAAAATAGACGCGCATGGAGCCCCCATGCGCGCCTGTTTTTTGCCGTAGGGGCGGCCAACGGCCGCCACCGCCAAGCAAGCTGCCGTTTCCGCCGTATTTGTCATTCTGAGCGCAGCGAAGAATCCGTACCCCCGTCCCCATTTTCCAATGTTTTCAAATGGCAATTTGAAAACACCGCAATTTTCCATTTTCAATTCTCAATTCTCAATTCGCACAGGCGGGGTACGGCGGACGGCTGAGAGCCGTCCCTACAGGCGGGCGCCGCATCGAACGCGCGGGGCGTCGAGGACGCCGCCCCCTACGGCGGAGGCCTCCCGATTCTGTCATTCTGAGCGCAGCGAAGCATTGCGCCCTTCCTGGGGGAATCCGTTCATTCTTTCCGTATATCACGAAGAAAGGGACGGATTTCTCAGTCGCAAGCTCCTTCGAAATGACAATTCGAAATGACAAGATGAAAGCGAAACAGCGTACTACGGCAAAAACGGGAACCCCTCCGCGCAACGCGGGCGGCAGCCTGCACCCGCAGGGCATAAACCGTCCCGACAAAATACCATCCCAACAAAGGAGCCGACAATGAACTACACAAGTTTGCTTCAGGACAAGCGCCTGACCATTCTCCTGGCGGGGGAGATCGACCACCATTCCGCCCGGGAGACCATGGAGGCCATTACATCCAAAATCGACGTCTATCTGCCCCGCTGCTGCGTGCTGGACTTCGGGGGTGTGAGCTTTATGGATTCCAGCGGCATTGCCATTGTGATCCATACCCTCCGGGCCATGGAGGAGCTGGAGGGGGAGGTCTGGCTCTCCAATATCCCGCCCCAGCCCATGAAGGTCCTTCGGGCGGCAGGCATTGAAAAACTGGTGCGCCTGGGCGCGGAAAGGAGCCCCGCATGAAGCCGGAAAACGAACTGAAGGTCCAATTCCCCTCCCTCTCCGCCAACGAGGCCCTGGCCAGGCAGCTTGCCGCGGCCTTCGCCGCCCAGCTTGACCCCACCCTGGAGGAGCTGGGGGACGTGAAAACCGCCGTCTCCGAGGCCGTCACCAACGTCATTGTCCACGCCTACCCGGACCGCATCGGTCCCGTGTCTCTGCGGCTGCGGCGGCTGCCGGGGAACCTGCTGGAGATCACCGTCAAGGACCGGGGCTGCGGCATCCCGGACGTGGCCAAGGCCCGGGAGCCCATGTTCACCACCGGCGGCGCGGAGCGCTCCGGCATGGGCATCACCATCATGGAGAGCTTCATGAACAGCTTCTCCCTCCGCTCCCTCCCCGGCAAGGGGACCACCGTCCGCATGCGGAAAAAGCTCACAGGCCGCGGGGGCGCGGAATAATGCAAAGCGCAAAACGCGGCATGCAAAATGATTGTTCAAGAATCAGGAAGCAAGGATCGGGGAATACAGCGCGGGCAATCAGCCCCCTTGACGCGCAGCCTTCCCAAAGCCTTCCCCTTGAGGGGAAGGCGCCCCCGAAGGGGGCGGATGAGGTGGGGGATCGACAAGCGGGTTCTTCCGACCGACCGCCGGCAGACCGCGACGCCGCCTCATCCGTCATCCGCCTTGCGGGGGACGGCGGATGCCGCCTTCTCCTCAAGGAGAAGGCTTTAGAACCCGCAGGGACGGTGGAACTGATTCTCCGCTCCCAGGCGGGGGACCGGGAGGCGGCGGAACGGCTTGTGGCGGAGAACACCGGGCTGATCCGGGCGGTGGCGAAGCGCTACTATGGCCGGGGCGTGGAGCCCGAGGACCTGTTTCAATTGGGGAGTCTGGGCTTTTTGAAGGCGGCGGCGGGCTTTGACCCGGCCTTCGGCACCCAGTTCTCCACCTACGCCGTCCCCAAGATCGCCGGGGAGATTCGCCGCTTTCTCCGGGACGACGGGACGGTGAAGGTGAGCCGTACCCTGAAGGAGCGGGCCGCCCAGATTCGTCTGGCCCGGGACCGGCTCAGCAAGGCCCTGGGCCGGGAGCCGGTGCTCTCCGAGCTGGCGGAGGCCCTGGAGCTGAGCTGCGAGGAAATCGCGGAGGCGGAAAGCGCCGCGGACCCGGTGGCCTCTATCCAGCAGCCGACGGGGGAGGGACAGACCCTGGAAAATCTGCTCTCCGACAGCCCCCTGGAGGAGCGGGTGGTGGAGCGTCTGGCTCTGCGCCAGGCGCTGGCCCGCCTGCCGGAGCGGGAGGCCCGGGTCATCGCCCTGCGCTACTACCACGATCTGACCCAGGACCGGACCGCCAAACTCATCGGCGTCTCCCAGGTCCAGGTCAGCCGCATCGAAAAGAAGGCCTTGGCGCATTTGCGGGAGCTGCTGGAAGGATAATCGGGGGTTGTGGATTTCTCCGCAAAACCTCCCCTGCTTGCAGGGGAGGTGCCCCAGTGCGC
>CAMOSU010000121.1 GCA_946625125.1 uncultured Clostridia bacterium | reverse complement strand
GGAGCGACGCAATATGAAATTCCAGATCAACGAGAAGAAGGTCACCCTGCCGCAAGAGGTCCACGCATACGCCGAGAAAAAGGTGTCCAAGCTGGATCGCTACTTCCGGGATGACGCAGAAGCCTTTGTCGCTTTTTCCGTCGAGAAGAATCGCAACAAGGTGGAGCTGACCGTCCATGCCTCCAACATGTACTTCCGCGCCAGCGAGAGCACCTCGGACATGTACGCCTCCATCGACGCGGCCGTTTCCGACATTGAACGCCAGATCCGTAAGAACAAGACCCGCCTGGCCCGCAGAATCCGCCAGGACGCCTTCGTCCGCAGCGCGGAGAACGCCACCTCCTTTGTCCCCGACGTGGAAGACACCGAGGACTACAAGCTCATCAAGATCAAGGAATTTACCATGATGCCCATGAGCCGGGACGAGGCCATTCTGCAGATGAATCTGCTGGGACACAATTTCTTCGCCTTCCGTGATGAGGACGCCGAGGGAGCCTTTGCGGTGGTCTATCGGCGGAACGACGGCGACTACGGCCTTCTGGAAGACGTTCGTTGATATATCCGGACAGTCTGTTGGCAGGATTCGTTTCAAATGCTTGAACAAACGACTGAGGTACGGTTCGCCGTACCTCAGCTTGTATGCTTGTTTTCATACGTGTACCAAGCAGGCGCATGCCGCGCGCCCCTGCGCGCCTGTTTCTCTCGGAGGAATTGCCTATGACAAGACGCATGGTTTTATATGAGGCGGGAAAGGTCCTTCTGCTTTTGGCGGAGCTGGCCTGCGCCGCTCTGATCGCTTTTGCCACTGCCCGGATTCTGTGGTTTGCCGTACAGTATCTGCTCTCTGCCTTCAGCCCCGAGCTGCTGACCCAGATCGCGGACGGTCTTCCGGACCGGGTTGCCTTCGCCGGCAAGTATATCCGCTTCTTTGTCACCGGAATGAGCGGCAGCGAGGCGATTTCCCATCTGATCCGTCAGGGCATTCTCCTGGCTGTGGGGGCAGGATTTCTGATGCTGACCCGCTTGGGGCTGCGGCGGCTGGAGCGCAGCTTCAAGCAGCGCTATATGCCCGAGGTGCTGGAGCAGACCTTTTCTGATCTCTCCTACGAGGCCAAGCGCCGCAGCGCCGTGGAGGAGCCTCTCTGCGAGGTGGGTCTGCTGAGCACCGTGGAGCGTTACTACACCGCCAACCGTCTGGAAGGCCTGTACCGGGACTGCTGGGTTGCCGCCCAGGAAATCATCTGTGGGGGCGTCTATGCGGACGACTATACCAGCCACAAAATCAAGGTCCGGGGGCAGTGGCTCACCATCCGGCTCAACGTGGACTTTGACGGCACCGTGATTCTGGAGAGTCGGGGGACAAAAAATCGCTTCTCCCACCGGGCGCTGGCCAAGCGCATGGTGGAGCTGCAGCCGGACCATGAGGGCTTGGCCCAGCAATTCCGCTGTTTTGCCGACTCCCCCGAGGATTTCCGCAGTCTGCTGACGGTGGAAATGGCGGAAAAGCTGCTTTCCATGACGGAGCGCTATCCCGATTTCTGCGTCATCTTCCGCCGGGGCTGCATCCACATTCTGATTCGCCGTCGGTCCTTCAACCGGCGCTGGGAGCCTCTGTGTCCCTTCTGCTTCCCGCAATTAAAGCGAGAGGCCCACAGACTCTACGGACCTCTCATGGATTTCACCGATATGCTTTTGGAATAATGCCGAAATACTTCGGGGCAAGGCGGGCTTTCGGCCCGCCTTGCCCCGCTTCTTTATTCCATCATCAGACTGATGATTTCCCGGTCAGTCTGCTCCATACCCAGCCGGGCCAGCTTTCCCACCGTGGCGATGGTGTTCTCCACGCCTTTTTTCACGATGCCGTCGCCGCCGAAGAACTGATTGCCGGTTTCGTACATGGCAAGCCCAAGGAGTCCCGCGTCCACTGCCGCGGCAATTTTCGCCGCGCAGCTTGCCTTTGCGCCGTCGCAGATGATCCCGGAGGTGACAGCCACGGCGTTGACTACGGTATGGGCAATCATCTCAAAACGTCCGCCCTTGAGCCAGGCCAGACCGGCCCCGGCGCCGCAGCCCGCGCTCACCGCCCCGCAGTAGGCGGACAGCCGCCCGATCCCGGTTTTCAGGTGGGTGGTTACAAGATTTGAAACACAGAGCGCACGCAGCAGCTCCTCCTGACTCTTTCCCGTTTCCCGGGCATAGACAATCACAGGTACGCTGGCCGTAATGCCCTGGTTGCCGCTGCCGGAATTGATGACCACAGGCAGCTCGCAGCCGTTCATCCGCGCGTCGCTGGCGGCGGCTGCCCAGGCTCGCATCTTGTAGTTGATATCATTCTCCCGGTACAGCAGAACGGTTTTCCCAATGTTGGCCCCGTAATTGCCCCGAAGTCCCTCCTGGGCTATGGCCATATTGTAGGAAATCTGACGCTCCAGGACCTCCCGCACATCCTCCAGGTCCACGCATTCGGCAAAGGCGACAATCCCCTCTACGGAGAGGCAGCTCCGATCTGTCAGCCCGTCCTCCTGCGTCATGCAAGCCTTTTCCAGCAGGGCTTCCCCGTTCCGCTTGACGCAGACCAGGTTCGTATGGTAGTCCACAATCCGGACAAAGGCGTTGTCCTCCCCATGATACGCAGTAATCTGTATGTCGAAAATATGGGGGGTGTCGGCACAGCGGACCTGGATGGGGGTATCCTTCAGATAGGCTGCGGTCCGGGTGATTTCCTCCTGGGTGACATGGGAAATAACCTCCAGCTCCGCCTCGGGATTCCCGGCCACCGCGCCTACCGCCGCGGCGGCGGGGATTCCCCGCAGTCCGCCGGTGTGGGGCACCACCACGCTCTTGACGTTTTTGATGATGTTGCCGCTAACCTCAATGAGCAGGCGCTCCGGAAGGGCTCCCAGCACCGCCCGGGCCTTCGCCGCGGCGTAGGCGATGGCAATGGGCTCCGTGCAGCCCATGGCAGGCCGCAGCTCCTCCTTCAGGATCTGGACATACTTGCTGTAACAGGGATCGTGCTTTTCCATGGTCTCTCTCTTCCTTTCCTTGTCCTCAAATCGTAACAGGCCTGTTTTCACTGTGGTCGGGTTCCATATCATATTCTCCGTATTCACAGCCGATGCGGGTGGCCTCAATCTCGTCCCGCAGAACCAGACGGTCCCCTTCCCGGTCGTAGAGGCGGACAATCCCCCAGCCGTTTCCTCCGTTCCAGAGGCGCTTGTGTTTTTTACTGCCGTCCGGGGCTTCATAATTGACAAAGAGCATATCCCGCTTCCGGCAGAACACCTGGGTTTCCATGGCAGCGTGAAGATTTTCCTGGCGTACGTTCCAGATCACCAGCTCCCCCTCCTCCCGGAAGGAAAACTCTGTTTTCACCTTCAGCCAAAGATGGGAAAAATTGAAATCATACTCCTGCCCCTCATAGTAGAAGGCTCCCAGGAGTCTTCGGTCCAGGGGGACGAAATAGATCTTCGGGCGGCCTCCGCCGATGTCAAAAGCCGAGTTCTCCAATCGTTTGCCGCTGCGTTTGCTGGTCAGGCAGTTGGAGGCCAGCCAGACCCAGGGGCTGGTAAAATCTCTGCCCCAGTTCTTGTCGGCGTAGCCGTAGCTGCGTTCCCCTTGGGCAAGATAGCGTCTGCCGTTGAAGCACAGCTCCCCGGTGTAGGCGGTTTTCATGCCCTCGGCGTGCCAGTACATGGCGAAGGCCTCCGCGTCCCGAAGGGGCTTGCTGGCGCCGTAGCCCACGTTGAAGGCAATCTGCTTTTCCAGCTTCAGATCCCAGGACAGGCTTCCGGCGTCGCACATCCATTCAGGATGCGCCGCTGCCTCCCGGGGGGAGATGGAGATGCTGCCCCCGCAGCTCCGTCTCCGAGGCCAGGCAATCCGCCGC
This sequence comes from uncultured Clostridia bacterium, assembly GCA_946625125.1. Lineage (GTDB taxonomy): Bacteria > Bacillota > Clostridia > Oscillospirales > Oscillospiraceae > JAFRPC01. The sequence continues at coordinate 1,956 of CAMOSU010000121.1, read as the reverse complement.
CTGGATCCTGTAAGGCGCCTCCCCGTGGAGCCGGACCTCCCTCCAGCCGAAGAAGCGGTGAAGCTGGCAGTGGTCCTCGCCCCAGGTCCCTGCCTTCACCATGAGGTAGGAGGGACGCTTGCCCGCCTCCCGGTTGGCGGGAAGCTGGCCCAAAACCGCTTCCTCTTCCCCCAGGGCTGGGTTGCAGAGATAAAACTCGATGAAAAAGGGCTTGTCCTCCCCGGTCAGGGCGTCCTGGGCGGTGAAGGAATGCCACCACCAGTCGTAGCCCTTCTGACGCAGGGGGCCGTGAAGCATACAGGCGTTACGGCTTGGGTCCGGGTGATTAAACATGAATTGCGCTCCTCGCTTTGATCTGAATTCGCTGATTGGGGGGCTGAGGCAGGGCGAAAGCCCTCCTGTCCGTCACTTCTCCGTCTTTCTCTCAAAATATTGCCGGGCGAAGTCCGCTGTGACAGGGGCCAGGGCCTTCAGATCCCAATCCGTGGTATTCACCGTCAGATGATAGGACCGGGCCTCTCCCCAGCGTTCTCCTGTGACCAGCTCCCGGACAGCCGCCCGGTTCCGGTCAATTCGTTGAATCTGCTTCCGAATCTCCTTGTCGCTGAGGGTTTCAGAAGCGGAAGCCCGTTCCCTGCAGCGGCGTATTTTCGCCTCCATCTCGGCGCAGACAAAGACTCGGAAGGGCTTGTAGTCCCGCAGAAAGAAATCCGCGTTCCGGCCCACCAGAATACAGTCCCGGCCGGCCTGGGCAATGCGCTCTATGACCTGCTTCTCCTTGACAAGCAGCTCCGTCCCGGGGGAAGTTGCCGCGGTGAAGCTTCGCTGGAAGGTGATGGGAACCGTCCACCACTCGTGCCGCTCCAGCACCGCCTGAACATAATCGGCGTCCATTCCCTCTTCCTTCGCTACAGCGTCGATGATTTCCCTGTCATAGTAATCCCAGCCAAGAACGTCCGCCATGCGCTTGCCCAGCTCACGTCCTCCGCTTCCAAACTCTCTGCTGATGGTGATGATTCGCATATTACACCGCTCCCTTCCATCCGATCATTCTGAAATTCCTGATTGCCGCAAGCAAAGTAATTCTTTGCCTACACGCGCCGCAGATAACGCCGCAGCATATCCTCCCGTTCTGTGGGAAACAGCTTTTTCAAATGCTCTAACAGGAACAAGAAGGACTCCTCCGGCTTCCGCTGATAGACCCGGTCTGTAAAATCGCTTCCGAAATGCTGTTCGGGGGTGGCGTATTCCGCCATACCCCAGCCGTAGGGCCTGCCAAAGCGGTCCAGGGCATATACAAAGTCGCTGATGACAGCATAGCCCTGCCCCTGCAGGCGATTCATGGCGGCGTCAAAGACCTTGGCACCCTCCTGACCGAAGGAGGCCATCCGTCTCAAATCCTTGGAGCAGACGGGACTTTGCTCCGCCAGCAGCTCATATAGATGCTTGTCGGCATAGGAAGCAAGCCCATCGTCAAAGCGAGCGTCAAAATCGTATCCGTCCCGGCGATAGTTTGCCAGATCCGGAAACAGCTCTATGCTGACAAAGACCGCTTTCTTTTCAAAAAATTTCCCGTAGGCGCAGCCGGATTCCCGGATCACAGGGCCTTTCCACTCCCATACGCCTTCCTGATCTGTAAACCAGATCTCGGGGGCCGTGTGCTCCTCCACGGAGAAGCCGGGAATAGAATTTCGGAAGAGCGGCACAATGCCGAATTCCTTAACAGCTTCTGTGAGATCCTGCTTTCTGCGGATGTAAAAATCAAAGCCCTTCATAATCCCCTCCTCCCTTCCCTGTTATTATACATGATAATTTGAAATAAGTAAACCTTGAATTCAAAAAAGGCCCGTGGAGCCGAAGCTCCACGGGCCGTTTTTTATGCCTGGGTTATGGGGGATTCTGTATCAGTTCACAGCGGCGGCGGCGGAATCGCCGTAGGTCAGCAGGGCGTTGGCC
>CAMOSU010000120.1 GCA_946625125.1 uncultured Clostridia bacterium | reverse complement strand
GCGGCTGCCCCGGAACTCATTGATCTGGGGAGTGAAGGCCACGTCCACCAGATCCCCCGGGGCAATGCCGCTTCCCAGGATGGTCTGGGAGAAGAAAATGGCCGCCAGGGTCTGACCGCCCCGACAGCGGAGCATCAGGCGCAGGTGCTTGCCCCCGCCCACCTCCGTGAGCTGGAGCACCAGGGCGTCCTCCACGCAGAGCACCGGAATGGGACAGCCGGTGCCGCAGGGCTCCAGCTGGTTCAGCTTCTGAATATTCTCCAGACTCAGCAGCGCCGGGTCGATGCAGCAGTCCACGCCCAGGGCGTTCTCTCCCTGGCCGGAGCTCCGGAACTCCCGGGCCAGGGCCGTCATGGCCCGGCGGAAGGCGGGAATCTTTTCCCGATGGATGGTGAAGCCCGCCGCCAGCTCGTGTCCGCCGAAGCTCTCCAGCAGATCGGAGAGGGAGCTGAGGGCGGCAAAGAGATTGAAGCCCCCGTAGCTCCGGGAGGAGGCCTTGCCCCGGTCTCCGTCCATGCAGATCAGGAAGGCGGGACAGTTGTACTCCTCAGACAGCCGGGAGGCCACAATGCCCACCACTCCCTGGTGCCAGGTCTCCCCGGCCAGAACAATGGCATCGGGATGGGCGTCCGGCCCCAGCATGGCCAGGGCCTGCTGGTAGATCCCCGCCTCCACCTTCTGCCGCTCCCGGTTGAGACGGCACAGACTCTCCGCCAGGCTCTTTCCCTGGGCGGGGTCCCGGGTCATAAACAGCTCCAGGGCCTGCTCCACCTGGCCCATGCGCCCCGCGGCGTTGATCCGGGGGGCCAGGAGATAGCCCACGGTGGAGGTGGTGATGGGGCCTCCGGCGCAGCCGCATTCATTCATCAGGGCCGCCAGACCCGGCCGGTCCGGGTGCTCCAGGGCCTTCAAGCCCCGGACCACCATGGTCCGCACCTCCCCCCGCAGGGGCATGACGTCCGCCACCAGACCCAGACAGAGGAGATCCGAAAAGCGCTCCAGCAGCCCCGCCTGGTCCCCGGAGATGGCCGCGGCAAGCTGGAAGGCGATGCCCACCCCGGACAGGTCCGTATGGGGATAGCCGCAGTCGGGACGGTGGGGGTCCACCACCGCCGCAGCCCCGGGCAGCTCCTGCTTGCACTCGTGGTGGTCTGTAATCACCAGATCCATTCCCAGCCGCCGGCAGAACTCCGCCTCGGCATTGGCGGTAATGCCGCAGTCCACGGTGACAATGAGATTCACCTGCCGCTTATAAAGCCAGCGGATGGCGGACTCATTGAGGCCGTAGCCCTCCTCCAGCCGGGCCGGGATATAGGGGGTGACCCGGGCTCCCTGGCTCCGCAGAAACTCCGTCAGCAGGGCGGTGGAGGTGATGCCGTCCACGTCATAGTCTCCGAAGACGGCGATATGTTCCCGTCGTGCCACGGCCAGGCGCACCCGGTCCGCGGCGATTTTCATGTCCTTCATCAGAAATGGGGAATTCAAGGGGGCGTCGCCCCGCAGGTACTCCCGCGCCGACGCCGCGTTCCCATAGCCCCGCGCAGAGAGGATCCTGGCGCAGAGCGGCCCGTAGCCCGCCTGCTCCAGCTCCCGCACCTGCTCCGCATCGAAGGACGATACATTCCAGGCTCCGTATTTCACAAATTCCACATCCAATTGTTTTTTTGTTTTATTATAGCACTGAAATACGCATTTCTCAACTGTATTTTTTCCGCAAAAAAGCCCCTCCGCCCGGGGCGGAGAGGCTTTTGCGGGAGCCGGAGGCTCAGGCTCTCTTTTTTCTGCTCAGGAGCTTGTTCACCGCGATGCCCAGGATCAGGGCGCAGGCCACGGTGCGGATCTCCACGGCGCCGATCTTCACAATGAGGCCACCCACGCCGGTGATGAGAATCACCGAGGCGGTGAAGAGGTTGGCGTTCTCGTTCAGGTCCACGTTCTGGAGCATCTTCAGACCGGAGACGGCGATGAAGCCGTACAGGGCGATGCAGACGCCGCCCATGACGCAGGAGGGAATGGACTCCAGGAAGGCGATGAAGGGGGACAGGAAGGAGATCAGAATGCAGAGGGCCGCCGCGTACCAGATGGTGACGATGGAGGCGTTGCCGGTGATGGCCACACAGCCGATGGACTCGCCGTAGGTGGTGTTGGGGCAGCCCCCGAAGACCGCGCCGGCCATGGAGCCCACGCCGTCGCCCAGGAGGGTCCGGTGCAGGCCGGGGTCCTTCAGCAGATCCTTCTCGATGATGGTGGAGAGGTTCTTGTGGTCGGCAATGTGCTCGGCAAAGACCACGAAGGCCACAGGCACATAGGCCGTCAGCAGGGTAATCAGATAGCCCAGGCTCAGCTCCCCGAAGGCGCCCTTGGCCTGGAGGAAGGTGAAACGCGGGACAGACAGGAAGGAGGCCAGACTCACGGTGGAGAAGCAGTTGGCAAAGGGCTCGAAGCTGATGACCTTCAGGGATTCCTTTCCGGCGGCGTCACCGATCAGGTAGAAAATACAGGCGCAGAGATAGCCCGCCAGAATGCCCAGGATGAAGGGGATCAGCCGGGACATTTTCTTGCCGAAGGTGGCGAAGAGCACCGTGGTGAAGAGGGTGACAAGACCGCAGATCAGGCAGACGTAGACGGAGCCGGTGGCGGTGTCCACCAGGTTCTCCACAATGGTGGGGATGCCGTTGCGGAGCTCAATGGCATACTCCATGGTCTGGGTGGTGACGGAGCTCTTCAGCAGGTCCGCGATGGCGTTGGGGGCCAGGGAAAGGCCAATGATGGCCACGGTGGGGCCAATGACCACAGGGGGCATGAGGCGGTTGAGCCAGTCGGTGCCCAGGGTCTTGGCGAAAATCGCCAGAACCACATAAACCAGGCCCGCCAGCACCGCGCCCAGAATCAGGCCCAGATAGCCCAGGGCCATGGTGGCGGCCCCGGCAAAGGCGGAGCACATGGAGCCGATGAAGGCAAAGGAGGAGCCCAGGAAGACGGGGCTCTTGGAGCGGGTGAAGAGCAGGTAGATGACGGTGCCGACGCCGGCGCCGCAGAGGGCGGCGGCGGGGTCCATCTCGCTGCCCACGGCGCCGTTGACCACGGCGGGAACCGCCAGGGTGGCGGCCATAATGGCCAGCACCTGCTGGAGGGCGAAGATGACGCGCTGGGAAAACCTGGGTTTGTCTTTGATGCCGTAAATGAGCTTCATAGGGTTCCTCTCTTTCTCTTCTCTGATGGGGCCTTGTCGGGGCGGAATTTCCGAAAATGAAAAAACGTACCCTGTCATCAGACGGGTACGGTTCAGCGTTTCGAGCGGTCCTGGACGGCCGCGCAAACCCGCCTTTCAGACTTCCCACGGAGTATATCACGCCCCGCCCCTCCTGTCAAGCACTTTCCGCGGCAAATTGGGATTTGTGGATTTCTCCGCAAAACCTCCCCTGCTTGCAGGGAAGGTGCCCCAGTGCGCACACTGGGGCGGAGGGGTCGTTTCGTCAATTGAACACTTCCAGGCAACGGCTCTGTCGTCCCACGAGCGCTCCCAGGCATGGGCTCTGTCGTCGGAACGACCCCTCCACCGCCCTTGAGGGCGGTCCCCCTCCCCTGCAAGCAGGGGAGGTTTGTCTGAACAACTGTACGCTGGCAAGACTTCCACAAATCCCAATCTGCCGTTACGCAAAAAAAGCTTGCCTCTTTCCGTTTGCCGCGATATAATAGAGGAACCAGAAAAAGCGCGCTTCGCGCTGGATGAGGTGAAAACTATGAAACGGGAAAGCGGCATCCTACTGCACATCTCCTCCCTGCCCACCAAATACGGCATCGGCACCCTGGGGGAGGAGGCCTATCGGTTCATTGACTTTTTGAAGGAGGCTGGCCAGAGCTACTGGCAGGTTTTGCCCATCGGCCCCACCAGCTACGGCGACAGCCCCTACCAGAGCTGCTCCATCTACGCGGGAAACCCCTATTTCGTAGACCTGGACGCCCTGCTGCGGGAGGGCATTCTGGAGCCGGAGGATCTGGAGGGAGCCTGGTGGGGAGAGCCGGGGCGGGTGGATTACGCCGCCCTGTATTACTACCGCCTGCCCCTGCTGGAGCGGGCCTACGCCCGGGGCCGGGAGCTTCGGAGAGAGGGCTTTGCCGCCTTCCGGGCCGCCAATCCCTGGGTGGAGGACTACGCCCTCTTTATGGCCCTGAAGCGGAAGTTCGGCATGCTGCCCTGGAACCAGTGGCCGGAGAAGGCCGCAGCCCGGGACCCGGAGGCCCTGACCCGGCTTCGGGAGGAGCTGCGGGAGGACATCTCCTGCTTCGCCTTCACCCAATACCTGTTCTATGAGCAGTGGGACCGGCTCCAGGCCTATGCCCGGAAGCAGGGGATCCGCATCATCGGGGACATCCCCATCTACGTTACCATGGACTCCTGCGACGTTTGGATGCACCCGGAGCTGTTCCAGTTGGACGCCTCCCGCTGCCCCACCGGCGTGGCGGGCTGTCCCCCCGACGGCTTCACCGCCGACGGCCAGCTCTGGGGGAACCCCCTCTATGACTGGCCCAAGCACGAGGAAACCGGCTTCGCCTGGTGGCAGGAGCGGGTGCGGGCCTCCGCCCGCTTCTTTGACGTGATCCGCATCGACCACTTCCGGGGGCTGGAGAGCTACTGGGCCGTCCCCTACGGGGACGAGACCGCCCGGAACGGCAGGTGGATCAAGGGACCCGGCATGAAGCTGGTGAAGGCTCTGCGGGAGGGCGTACCCCAGGTGGACTTCATCGCGGAGGATCTGGGCTACCAGACCCCGGAGGTGGTGGAGCTGCTGAAGGACTCCGGCTTCCCGGGGATGAAGGTGCTGGAATTCGCCTTCTACGGGGACAACGGGGACTATCTGCCCCACAACCATGTGGTAAACTGCATCTGCTACACCGGCACCCACGACAATCTGACCCTGGCCCAGTGGCTGGCGGAGGAGTCGGAGGAAACCGTAAACAAGGCGGTAAAGTACCTGGGGCTCAGCCAGGAGGAGGGCTATATCCGGGGCATGATCCGGGGCGGCATGAGCTCCGTGGCCAGGATCTTTGTGTGCCAGCTTCAGGATTGGCTGGAGCTGGGAGCCGAGGCCCGGATGAACGCCCCGGGAGAGCTGAGCACCAAAAACTGGAGCTGGCGGCTGAGTTCGCTCCCCGACGAAGGCCTGGCCGCCGAAATACTGGAAATGACCAAACGCTACGCGAGAACAGGAGAACCTACCCATGCATGACAAGCTGACCAAGCAGGACATCGCGCTGATGGAAAAGGAGCTGGAGGACCGGCGGATGAACATCCGCCCCGCCATTATGGAGGAGGTCAAGCGGACCCGGGCCTTTGGGGATCTCAGCGAGAACTATGAATACAAGGCGGCCAAGGACGCCCAGCGGAAGAACGACTCCCGGGTGCGCTATCTGGAGAACATGATCAAGACCGCCAAAATCATCGACGAGGACAAGGGCCGCCCCGGCGGGGTGAAGCTCTATGACCGGGTGACGCTCTGGCTGCCAGAGGACGAAGAGGAAATGGTGATTCAGGTGGTCTCCACCGTCCGCACCAACCCCAGCGAGGGCCGCATCTCCCTGGAGAGCCCCCTGGGCAAGGCGGTGCTGGGCTCCAAGGTGGGGGAGCTGCTCACCGTCCGGGTCAACGACAGCTATTCCTACGACGCCGAGATCCGGGCCATCGTGGAAGCCCAGGACGACGGCAGCGCTCCCCTGCTCCCCTACTGAGCCCTGTCGTTCCGAGGGCAGGGGCGGGGGAAACCGGCCCCTACGGGCGGAAGCGCCCCGATTCTGTCATTCTGAGCGCAGCGAAGAATCCGTTCCCCCTGCCCTTACGGGGACGGGCGCGGGCTGGGGACGGCGGACGGCAGAGTGCCGTCCCTACGGGCGGGCGCAGACGAGAGGCGGCGGGACGGGCGCACACTGTGCGCCCCTACAGCGGAAAGGTCCCGATTCTGTCATTCTGAGCGCAGCGAAGAATCCGTTCCCCCGG
>CAMOSU010000119.1 GCA_946625125.1 uncultured Clostridia bacterium | reverse complement strand
TCGAAATGACAAGATGAAAGCGAAACAGCGTACTACGGATTGACAAATCCCAATTGTCCAACGAAAAGGAGCTTGCTATGGCGATATTCAACAAAAAAAGAGAAGCCGCGCCCCAGAACATTCCCACCCATATCGCAATTATCATGGACGGCAATGGCCGCTGGGCAAAAAAACGGGGCCTGCCCCGGCAGGCTGGGCATAAGGTGGGGGCGGAGGCCTTCCGCACCATCGCCAACTATGCCAAATCCATCGGCCTGCAATACCTGACCGTTTACGCCTTCTCCACAGAAAACTGGAAACGCTCTGAGGAGGAGGTCAACGCCATTATGGAGCTGCTGGAGAATTATCTCCGGGAGGCCATTCGGGACATGGACAAAAACCGGGTCCGCTTCTGCTTCTTCGGGGACCTGACCCGGCTCTCCCCGGCCCTCCAGGCGGAGGCCGCCGAGGCGGTGGAACGATCCAGACAGTACGAGGGCGTCCAGGTGAACTTCTGCCTGAACTACGGGGGCCGGGACGAGATACTCCGGGCTGCCCGGGCCTTTGCCGCAAGCTGTGCGGCGGGGGAGGCAAAGCCCGAGGAGTTGACGGAGGAGCGCTTTTCTCAACTGCTCTGGTCCGCGGGGGTTCCGGACCCGGATCTGGTTATCCGCCCCAGCGGAGAGGAACGGATTTCCAACTTCCTCCTGTGGCAGAGCGCCTACGCGGAATACTACTTCACAGATACCCTCTGGCCCGATTTCGGCCCCAGGGACCTGGATCTGGCCATCGAGGCCTACAACAAGCGCAGCCGCCGCTTCGGCGGGGCAAAGTAACAGAAAACCCGGCTTCCGGGAAGAAGCCGGAATCACGCCGGGCGGGGCTTGTATGGGAGCTTCGCCGGGAAAACGGCCCTGACAGGATGCAGAAGCCTCATCGGTCTGCATTCTGTCGGGGCCGTTCTCATGAAACTGTACCGAGGCCTTTATGCCTTCCGGAAAAAGGTGTAATGCCGCACTTTTTCAAAGCCAAGCTTCTCATAAAAGGGAAGATCGGAAATGACATAGGCCTCCCGGGCGCCCAGGGCTTCAGCCCGGCGCAGCGCTTCCGACAGGAGGGCGGCGGCGATGCCTCTGCCCCGCTGGGAAGGAACCGTGCAGACCGGCTCCACGTAGGCGTAATCCGTGTCCCTGTGAAACCAAAGACAGCAGTAGGCGACTCCTTCTCCATCCGGAGCGACAGCGCTCAGGCTGAGCCGCTTGTTGAGATGTCTGCGAATTTGCGGGATGATGGGATCCTCCCGGGCAAACCGCGCCCGGTCCGTGCCGTGGTCAAAGCCCTGCCACAGCAGCCATTGAAAGGCCTCCGGCTCCTGAGCCGGGTCCAGCTCCCTGAGGGAGAAGTCCTCCGGCAAATCGAAGTGCCGCAGACGCTTCAGCTCCAGGCGCATCACTGTCTCCTGCTGAGCTTCCGGGAGGAAGCCGGCCGCCTTTGCCGCCTCGATTTCCCACCGGCTTCCGTCACAGAGGGCGATTCCCAGCCCGGACTCGTCCTTCAGGACCCGGTAGGCGTAATCCAGAATCTCCGGGTACAGGGCGGCATACTCCGGCAGGGCTCCGCAGAAGGCCTCCCCAAAGTAAAGATCGTAGATGGCAGCGCCAACCACCCTGCCTGCGGCCCACCAAAGGCCGATGGAGGCCCGGGCGTCCTTGTCAAACTCCGGGTGCTCCGTCATCCACTCAAAGCGAGCCCAGTTCCAGTTGATGTGGACTCTGTCCTTTTGGTTCAGCTCCGTCAGAAAGCCGCAAACCGCCTCATAATCCTGGTCCCGATAACTGCGGAGCCGGGCCTTGGGCAGCCAGTACTGCTTTCCCCAATGCTCGAAATCCCATTGCTCCTGATAGTCGTTGCACTCATAATCCACATACCAAAGCAGACCGTCCTCCAGAACGAAATTGCTGGGGTAATAGTCGATGTTCAGCCCGGCGGCCATGGCCCTGGCCGCCATGTCCCGCAGTTGGGGCAGACAGGCATCCACAGATTCTCCCGCCTGGACCAGCTCCATCACCGTGGGGCCTTCGATATAGTCCTTGACGATCCGCTCCGCCTCCCGGTCAACGGCATACATCCGGGGAATCCGAATCCCGGCCCCCTGCAGCCGCCCATAGTCCCGCAGCTCCGCCTCGATTTTGTTTCCGAAGCGGTAATAGTCGCAGGGCTCATGGTGGATCTGCTTGACAACCAGATGACGCCCTTCTGCCTCCGCCAGATAGGAATAGCCGCCCTTGCCCTTGCCCAGCAGACGAAGCAGCTCATAGGACGATCCGCAGATGGACAGGGGAGAAAGCCCGCTGATCACCCATTCGTCCAGAAATTCCATCTGCTCCGGGGTATGGAACCAGTGCTCGCCGCCCTCCATCACTCGCAGCTTCGCCCCGTGGGTCTTGGCAAAGGCCGAAACGCTTTCGTAGGAAGTCAGCTCGTCCCGGCTGCCCCAGAGAATATCTGTGGGAACCCTCCAGCTTATGGGATGCTCCCGCACATAGCAGAGATAATCCCAGGACAGGGTCTCGCCAAAGGGGCCTTCCAACTCGCCCTTCGCCTTCAGCTCCTCCTCAGTGGCATTGGCCCGATCCAACATGGCAAGAATCAAAGCCTCCGGGTCCACGATGGGGGAAATGAAGTATGCCTTGCGGAGCAAGCCGTCAATTCCGGCGCGCATGCTGAAATAAGCCCCAATGCTGTTGGCAATCAGGATGATGGAATCATACGCCGGACGCAGACCTTCCATTGCTTTTCGGATCTCTTTTCCCGCGTCCCAGGGGGCGGAGCCCCGGTAGTCCAGCCCCCTCACCTCGCAGCCGGGGAACAGGGGCTTGTAATGGGCGCTCTCCCCAGCGCTTCCGCCCTTGCCGTGAACGTACAGTACCAGTTCTTTCATATAGATCCCTTCTCAGTCAAAGATCCGGACAGGCTCCGCAATTACCTGTGGATATACATCCGTGTCTTTTCCGATTCTCCGTCTCCCTGCGCCATGCAGAGGAACTCCCAGCCATAGCGCTCATAAAATCCGGTGTGATCCGTGACCAGATACAGAGGGGAAATGCTCTTGGCGCGCATGTCCTCCACCGCCAGATTCAGCAGACGTCCGGCGATTCCCTGTCTGCGAAAGGCTTCCTCCGTATAGACCGCGCAGACGTTCGGCGCCAGATCCTTCCGGTCATGGAAATCGTTTTCGATGACCCCAAGCCCTCCGACAATTCGCTGGCCGACGAGACACAGATACCAGCCGTATTCCGTTTCCCGGCTCAGATAGGCCGACATACAGTCCAGATAGGCCTGCTCCGGCACGCCCCATTTTTCGTGAAACCAGGCGGCCGCGGGGGCCATGAGCTCCGGGCGGTCCCGCAGCGTGATGAAGCTGTAATCCGACAGCATTTTTCTTCCTCCGAATTGAAACGTCCTTTTCCGTCCCCCGGACGGGGCGGAATCTGTTACCCCAGCTCCAGCCGCATGAGCACCAGCTCCTGCCAGCCGGTCAGACGGGAGCGGAAGCCCCTGGGGTTTCTGCCATACTCTACAAAGCCCACGCTCCTGTACAGGGCGAGGGCCTTTTGATTCTCCGCCACCGCCTCCAGCTCCAACTGGTGATAACCGGCGGACCTGGCGCACGCAATGCTGGCTTCGGTCAAAGCCCGTCCGACGCCAAGACCCCAGTAAGCCCTGTCCACACTGATGCCGAACTCCGCCCGGTGCCGGGTCTTTTCCCGCCGGGCAACGCAGCCGATCCCTGCTGAACCGATGATCCTTCCCTCCAGCTCCGCCAGAAGCTCAATCTCGTCGGCGCTCTGGGTTCTCTGCTTCAAGAACTCCGCCTCCTGCTGGGCGGTATGGGTGGACTCCTCCGGATAGCTCAGCAGATAATCCGTCTGGGCGTGGGTGAGCTTGAAAATGTCCAGCAGCGCCTGGCCATCCTGCTCCGTTCCGTTTCGGAGCACGCAGGTCCTGCCGTCCTTCAGGGTAATGATTTTATGATAGTTCATGGCAATCTCCCTTCCGTTTTTTCGAAACCCGGAAACTCTACGGTCCGCCGCGGATCGTTTCTTTCAGCGCGTAAGCAGTGTTCGCTTTCATAAAACCCACAACAGTCCCCCGGACTGTTGTCTTCTGCAAGCAGGGGAGGTTTGCCTGAACTTCTGTACGCTGGCAAGCCCAAAAATCCCGATTTGCCGGGCTGTTCTGCACCATTATACTAAAAAAATATGAATGATTCAATAGGGATGATTTCGCCGCAGACACAAAAAGGCAGAACACGGCGCACGCCGCCGCTCCGATATAATCTACAGATGGAGACCCGGATGAAGGAGTTCCTGGTCAACGTAAAGCCCCGAACCAGAGACTCCTATCGCTCCACTGTGAAAACGCACATCGAACCAGCGCTCGGCGCGATCCGTCTTGATGCCCTGGACACATTGACCATTCAACGCTTCTACAACCGTCTGAGCCAGACTCTTTCCCCGAAAACGGTGAAAAATGTCCACGGCGTCCTGCACAGAGCTCTGCAGCAGGCAGTTGTCAACAAACTGATTATTGAATGTAAAACCATATCGTAGTTCTCACAAGCTTTCAATACCTCGATCGACCTTACAAAGTGCCTGGGACAGTGCGAGGATCCGGCCTGCGCAGGCCTCCAGGGCTTGTCTGCTCAGACTTCCGTTTCGCAGGCCGGAAAGGATGCCCTCCACGTCCTCCTTGGAGCCGGCCATCATCAGATCGTTGCCTGCTTTGATGCAGAGGGCCGGGCTGGATGCGCCGTAGACGCCCAAGTTGAACTTGTCATTGGTGGTGCCCCAGTCTGTCATGACGATGCCTTCAAAGCCCCACTCCCCGCGCAGTACCGTTGTGATCAGATCGCCGCGGTTTGCGGTATGGATGCCGTTGAGCAAATTGTAAGAGGTCATCAGCGCCTTGGGGTCCGCCTCCTTCACGCAGATTTCAAAGCCCTTGAGATAGATTTCCCGCAGGGCCCGCTGGGACACCACGCTGTTGGAGCCGAAGCGGTTGGTCTCCTGGTTGTTGCAGGCAAAGTGCTTGATGGTGACGGCGCAGCCGGGATGCTGCTGCACGCCCCGGGTCACCGCCGCGGCGGTCTTGCCCGAAATCAGAGGATCCTCGGAGTAATATTCAAAGTTCCGTCCGCAGAGCGGGCTGCGGTGGATGTTCAGGGCAGGCGCCAGCCAGACGTTAGCACCGAAAAGCTCCATTTCCGCTCCGACCAGATCGCCGCAGGCTTCCGCTACAGCCGGATTCCACGCTTGCGCGAGGGCCGTTCCGATGGGGATTGCGGAAGCATAATGATAAAGAACCGCGTGGTTCTTGGCTTTTTCCTCATTCTGCCGCAGCTTCATGCGGATTAACTGCTGGATCTCGGGAGGCAGGATATTCAGAATGCTGTCAAAGGCGTCGGCGTCCAGCCCCTCCTGGCCGTCCTCTGTCTCCAGATATTTGGTGGCAAGCCGAAGCCCCGCGGGGCCGTCCGCCATCACGATGGCTCCGTAACCCTTTTCCGCCACGATGGACGCGGTTTCGCCCGCGCCGCCCGCCAGACGGGAGGCGGAATTGCCGATGATGGCCGCCATGCCCTCCGCGTCCGAGTGCTTGCCGACGCAGATGGTCGCAAGCTCCCGGTCATAGAAGCCGGACAGGTCCTCCAAACCGATATGCGCCCGGTCAAGTTTTTTCTTGTCATAATGTCCGATGCGGCCAAGGGCTGCTGCGGAGACCGGGATGCAGGGCAGATTCTCGGGAATCTCCCGCGCAATCTGCGGCTGCCAATCCTCAAAATCCGCCTCACCGCCGGAATGGCTAAGCCGGGCGGAGACTGCGTCTGCGTCCAGGGACAAGACACCGACGGCAGTATCGCCCAGGCAGAACAGGTATTCACCCCGCTCCAGCAGCCAGCAGTCGTGTTTCGCGTCCCAGCTTGCCATATTCTCCAAAGGAAGGCTCAGCACAAGCGGCTCGCACTCGCCGGGGGCCAGCTCCCGGGTCTTGGCATATGCGCCCAACTCCCGCAGGGGCTTTTTCAGCTTGCCCTCCGGGGCGGAATA
>CAMOSU010000118.1 GCA_946625125.1 uncultured Clostridia bacterium | reverse complement strand
TCCATATTGCGTATCATCAGTTCGTTATCATTGTAATAAACCATGGTTCCTCCCTGTGGTTTGACGAACCGTTAAACGTCGATTTGTCTATTTATGCAGAACGCAGTTATATCGAACCGCTGCTCCGTCAGGGTATTCAATGACGATTCTCTCATCTGAAAAGCCGCATTTTCGGTAGAAACCGATCGAATCGTCATCCGTTTGCGCTTTGACGTTTTTCAGATCCTCCGATTCCATTACATGCCGGATCAGTTGTGTTCCGATTCCTTTACGGCGAGCATCAACAGATACGGCTATTCCAATGATTTCCGCGGCAGCATTTGAAAACTTCAGGATTATCATACCTGTTTTCCTGCCTTGATCTTCATATACAAATACTTTTGTCGACGGATCGCATAACAGGTCATCCATCTGTCCTTTATAGTCCTTGTATGTCGGATGATACATACAGGAAGCATAGATTGAAAACGCTTCTTCTGACAGTAGCCAATCCGCATCCTCGCATAACATAACCTTCATAAACATCCTCACAAATGTCGATTTGTCGAACTGATTATACCACCCCTATTCAGCATGGTCAACTACGACTAAATATCCTGTTTTTCTTTTGTATTGCTCCCCAAAAAGCCGAAGGAGACAGCTTCCTTACGAAGTGCCTCCTTCGGGAGGTTTTTTTGTTATGGAAGAAGGGCTCACTGCTTTGCTGGGTCCAGTTCCCTGGCCGCCTCCTTGAAGGCGGCATACTGCTCCCGGGTGGCAGGAGCGCCGCTGTAGCGAACCTGGGCGTAGAGGCTGTGAATCCGCTCCGCCCCGGGGCCGGACAGCCCCGCCTCCCGCTCCAGCTCCGTGGGAGTCATGGGCTCCAGCCGGGCGTCTTTTGGCGTTCGGCTTCGGATCAGCTTTTCATAGCGGCTTCGGAGCTTCTTTTCGTAGCCTGTGGGCCGTTCTCTTTGGGCCTTCGTCTTCTCCGGGACAAGGCGCTCGATGCTCCAGTTGTCCTGCTCCCGGGGATTGCTGTGTTTGGAGCTGCCTCCCTGAATCCCCCGCAAATTCAAAATCGCCACCACTATGGCAATCACCACCGCCAGACTGAACACCAGGGCGATGAGATAGCTCATGCCGTCCACCGCCGGGTCCAGGTCGATGGTCTCCTGGGAATCCGCGTTGATATGTGTGTGCTCCGCCGGGGGATGGGAGGCGGGAACCGTCTCCAGAGTCCTGGAGATGGTTTGCAAATGCTGGGGGCTGGCGGAGGGGCTCAGCCTCCGGCGCATCAGCAGCGGGCTCAGGGACAGAATCAGGATTCCCGCCAGCAGATAAACCAGAATCACCCGGCGATTGAGCCGGATCATTTCTGTGACGGAAACCTCTGTTTCCGTGGACTGCCGGATGTCCCGCAGCAGCCGTTCCTGGCTGCTGTAGAGCAGAAACACCAGGGTCATCAGCGCTGCCAGCAGAACGCCGGCGGTGTACAGACTCACAACCCCGGAGGCCCGGCCCATGGCATAGGTCATCAGGGGGCAGAGCAGGTGATAAAGCTTCGGTACCGTCAGCACCGGCTTTCCCTTCGGGCGAGCCAGAATCAAACCGGAGGTCAGCACCGGAATGCCGGAGAGCAGATAGCTGACCCAGTGAAAGTCCCAGGCGGTGAGCGCCAGGGACAGGCCGTAGATTCCCAGGGACAGCAGAGCCCTGAGGGGTTTTCTCTTCACCCGGCGGCAGACCAGCATCATCAGCTCCCCCGAAATCACCGTACCCAGACCCCAGACCAGGCCGTAGTCCGGCCGCGACAGGTGACTCAGCACCGCCAGGGGCAGGGCCAGGCAGAGAATCATCAGCCCCAGATGCAGGTCCTCCAGACCGCGGAGCAGGGCCTCAAGGCGTTTGATTTCCTTCATGCCGATTCCTCCCCTTCCTCCGGATTCCAGGAGATGATCCGGATTCCCCGGGCCGCGTCCTTCCGGGCTCCCAGGGTCATAAAGCAGGCGTCTCTGCCTCCCAGTATCCCCTCATAGGCCCGCAGGTTCTTTCCCTCAGGGTCAGCGGAGAAGACCACCGGCAGGGCTTCGGAAAAGAGCCGCTCCGGCAGTCCCGCCAGAAAAGCCGGGAAGGACTCTGTGGCGGAGGACTCCAGCTTGATCTGGGCCAGGGCGGCGTCCAGGGAGAGCAGGTGTCCCGCGTCCGCTCCGGAATCCACCTGAATGGGCCGTCCGCTGACGCAGCTCCGGCAGTTGGCCCGGAGGGCAACGCTGACCCCCCGGCGGAGGAAAAGTCGGCTCAGGGAAGAGGCCAGGCGAATCAGCTCCTCCCGATCCTCCAGGGAACCAGACTCCATGTCCAGCAGGAAGAGCAGGGCCTCGTCGGTGGTATATTCAAACTGATTGACCTTCAGCTCCCCGGTTTTCGCGCTGGCCTTCCAGTTGATATAGCGGGGACTGTCAAAGGCCTGGTAGGGACGGATGTTGCGGAGCTGAAAGGGGTCCTCCTGGGCCATGCGCCGGGTCAGCACCGCCCCCAACAGCCGCCGAAAGGGTAAAGAGAGCCGCTTGGCCGGAATTTTGGCGGGGTAAACCGTCAGCATGGAGAGGCTGCTTCCGGACTTTTCCAAGTCCACGGTATAGAACAGGTCTCCCCCAAAGCAGCGCACCTGGCTCAGCGTATAGACGCCTCGGGGCAGGCCCTGGATGGCGGTGCGGTTCACCACCGCCCGGTGGGGCGGGAGGGCCAGCTTCCGCCGCATCACCATGGGCTTGGCGCCGGTTTCCGTCAGAGCCATGAAGTTCCGGTCAACGACATAGCGATAGCCAAACACGGGCAGAGGCAGCAGCTTTCGGTTCTCGCTGCGCTCCAGCAGCGTCACCGTTTCCCCCTCTGTAACGGCCTTTTCCGCAAAGAAGAGGCTCAGACGCAGGCCCCTGTCCCAAAAGCGGATATAGATCATTCTTTGCAGCGCAAAGAGCAGACCAGCTCCCACAAAGATCCACAGCACCAGCATGGAAGCACCTCCTTTTTCCGGGATACGCGGCGGCTCAGCGCTCCCAGCGCTCTGTGGGAACCTTGACGCTGTTGAGAATTCCCTCCAGAAGCTGGGCGCCGCTGCGGCGGTCCAGGCTGCCGTGCTCCACGGTGATCCTGTGGGCCAATACGGGTATGGCAAGCTGCTTCACGTCCTCCGGCACCACATAGGGACGGTCCTTGAGCATGGCGTAGGCCCGGGCCGCGTTCAGCAGAGCCAGAGAGCCCCGGGGGCTGACCCCGGAGACGCTGTCCCCCTGGGTTCTGGTGGCCTGCACCAGATCCGCCAGGTAGCCCAGCAGCACCGGATGGACATAGACTGTCTTTCGCAGGGCCTGAAGCTCCAGCAGCTCCTGACGGGAGCAGACCGGCTTCAGCTCCGCCATGGGGTCCTCCCGCAGGAAGCGCTGCAGAATGGCAATCTCCTCCTCCCGGTCAGGCAGGCCCATGGAGAGCATCATATAGAAGCGGTCCAACTGGGCCTCGGGCAGAGGGAAGGTTCCGGCAGTCTCGATGGGGTTTTGGGTGGCAATCACCAGGAAGGGAGCCTCCAACGGCCTTGTTACGCCGTCCAAGGTGACCTGCCGCTCCTCCATGCACTCCAGAAGACTGGCCTGGGTCCGGGGAGTAGCCCGGTTGATCTCGTCCGCCAGGAGAATGTTGCAGAACACCGGACCCGGGCGGAACACAAACTCACCGGCCTTTTGATTGTAGTAGTTCAGGCCGGTCACGTCGGAGGGCAGCAGATCCGGCGTGAACTGGATGCGACGGAATTCCCCGTCCAGGGACCGGGCCAGGGATTTGGCCAGCATGGTCTTGCCGGTACCGGGAACGTCCTCCAACAGCACATGGCCGCCGCAGCAGAGGGCGGTGAGCAGCAGCTCCACGGTCTCCTCCTTCCCCACGATGACCCGGCCAATGTTGTTCTTCACTGCCGAGAGCAGCTCGGCGGCTTGGTTCAGATTCATACGCTTCCTCCTTTGAATTCGGTCATAAGGGCGCTGCGCTTGCAGCCGTTACAGCTTGGGCAGGAAATCCTGCCGCTCCAGAGTTCTCGCGAAGGCCTCCAGACCCTCCAGGTCCTCCCGGGTAAAGCGGGCGAGGCTGGGGCTGTCGATGTCCAGGACCCCCACCACGGCGCCGTCCTTGTGCAGCGGCACCACAATTTCGGAACGGGACGCGCTGTCGCAGGCGATGTGGCCCCGGAAGGCGTGCACGTCCGGCACAAGCTGGCTTCGGTCCTGGGCGGCGGCGGTGCCGCACACCCCCCGGCCCAGGGGGATTTCAATGCAGGCAGTCTTCCCCTGGAAGGGTCCCAGCACCAGCTTCTCCCCCTCCAGCAGATAAAAGCCCGCCCAGTTCAGGTCCGGCAGGCTGTGCCACAGCAGGGCCGCGGCGTTGGCCAGATTGGAGATTGGATGGGCTATGCCCTCCGTCAGTGCGGCGAGCTTGGCGTTGAGCTGCTGATAATCTGTCATAACGGGAACCTCCCTCACAGACGCTTTGTTTTGCTCTATATTAGCATATGAAATCCGGAATTGCAATTGCATTTCCCATTTTATTATGTTATAATAGCCGGAGAATCTACAAAGGGAGTTTGTTATGACCTACACCACCCGCTCCGCCGCGGAAACGGAGCTGCTGGGGGCAAGGCTGGCTCAAAGACTCCAGCCCGGGGACGTCATCGCCTACCGGGGGGATCTGGGAGCCGGAAAAACCGCTTTCACCCGGGGATTGGCCCGGGGGCTGGGGATTTCGGAGCCTGTCACCTCCCCCACCTACACCATCGTCAACGAATACCCCCAGGGGAGACTCCCCCTGTTTCATTTTGATATGTATCGCCTCCGGGGAGAGGAGGATCTCTTTGACCTGGGATGGGAGGACTATCTCTGCCGGGGCGGCGTCTGCGCCGTGGAGTGGAGCGAAACTGTCTGGGAGGCCCTGGACAATCCCATTGTGGTCACCATTGAAAAGGACCCCGCAGCGGAGGAGCTGCGGCATATCACCATCACAGGAGGAAACCCGGATGCGAATCTTAGCCTTTGAGAGCTCCGCCAAGGCGGCCTCCGCGGCTCTGCTCACCGACGGCAGCCTGACGGCGGAGGCCTTTCAGAACAGCGGCCTCACCCACAGCCGGACTCTGCTGAAGCTGGCACAGGATCTGCTGGAGACCTGCGAGCTGAGTCCCGCTGACCTGGACTACGTGGCCTGGGCCAACGGCCCCGGGAGCTTCACCGGCATTCGCATCGGCGCCGCAGCGGCCAAGGGCCTCTGCTGGGGCCGGGAGCTGCCCGGTCTGCCGGTTTCCACCCTGGAGGCTATGGCCTGGAATGCCGCGGAGCAGGAGGGCGTGATCTGCTGCTGCATGGATGCCCGGCGCAGTCAGGTCTACAACGGCCTCTTTGCCTGGAAAAACGGCGTCCCGGCACGGCTTCGGGAGGATCGGGCCATTTCTCTGGAGGAGCTGGCGGCGGATCTGGCCGCCTTCGACGCCCCCATCTATCTGGTGGGGGACGGCGCGGAGCTGGCCTGGAGGACGCTGACGGCCATGGAAGCCGAACGGGGCGGCAATCCCCAGAGGTCCAACGAAAGTCGTTACAGGCTTGCCGCGGAGCATCTGCGGCAGCAGCGGGCCTCCGGCGTTGCCCTGGCGGCCTGGCAGGCAGTATTGACCGACAGAGTGGAAAACGGCGCTTTGACTCCGCCCAATTACCTGCGCCTGTCCCAGGCAGAGCGGGAGCGTCTGGAGCGGGAAAGCCGGGCATAGCGCCAAGAGCTTGTCAAAACTGGCCTGTGCTGCCGTACACCGGCCCCACAGCCTTCAAAAGAAACCCAAACCAATAAAGCAAAGGAGAAATAAAAATGGGATCTTTACATGTATTGGAACATCCGCTGATTCAGCACAAGCTGGCGATTCTGCGGGACGAGAACACAGGCGTCAAGGAATTCCGGGAGCTGGTGGGAGAAATCGCTCAGCTCATGTGCTACGAGGCCACCCGGAATCTCCCCACCGAGGAGGTGGAGATTCAGACTCCCGTGGCGAAAGCCCGGGTGCGGATGCTGTCCGGCAAAAAGCTGGCCATTGTCCCCATTCTGCGGGCCGGTCTGGGCATGGTGGACCCAATCATTGACCTGATTCCCTCCGCCAAGGTGGGCCACATTGGGCTGTACCGGGACCCGGAGACCCATCTGCCTGTGGAATACTACTGCAAAATGCCCCCCG
>CAMOSU010000117.1 GCA_946625125.1 uncultured Clostridia bacterium | reverse complement strand
AGACGATGATGTCGATCCAGAACACGTCCACGGCCCGGAACTTGACCTTGGACATTCGCAGGCCCACCTCGTAGTTGTAGTAATATTCCAGACTGAGCTCCGGGTCCTTGGCAAGCAGCTCCCGCAGCTTGAGGTAGTCGGGCATCATCATGCCCACGTCCACGTCGTTGTCCCAGGGAATGAAGCCCCTGTGCCGCACGGCCCCCAGCAGGGTCCCGCCGATCAGGAAGAGGCCCAGACCGTTGGCGTCGCAGAGCGCCTTGACCCGCCGCAGAATGTGATTCTCCGCAAGCTGGATGTTCCGCAGGCGGCCCGTGGCCCTGGGAAGCCGCGGCATGATCCGCTCTCTGGCCTGCTGCATGGTCTCGCCGGGCAGGGTCTGGGAGAGCCAGAACAGGTACTCCTGCTTCTTGTCCATCTCCCGGATCTCCTGTCTCAGCGCCTCCATGGCCTCGTTCATCCTGCGCTCCGTCCGATAGGAGGGCAGGACCTTTTTCAGCTTTTCTCTGATGCTCATAAAAGCCTCCGTAAAGCAGATAATTTCAATTCAGCCTCCGGCCGCGCGCTTCGGGTAATGCTTTCCGGCCAGGAAGGGCAGCCAGCGCTTGATGATATAGATGATCGGCGGCTCCGGAACGGCTACCGCCGCCAGCATAATCAGACCCGCCCAGAGCGGCGTTGTACCGAAATCGGAAATGCCCAGCAGGACCGCCAATGATCAGGACACCCTTTGCGCGGTCAATGTAGTCCAGCCTGTTTTTTTGTTCAATCATTCTGATTCTCCATGATTGCGGAATTGGATTATAGTTCAAAGCTGCTCTTTTCCGGCAGAATCGTCTCGAAGGCCGCCTTCAGCTTAGCGGAAAGGGCTTCAAAGGGGATGTCCCCGGAGGGATCGTTGATGCATATCATATCATGCTTTTGCCCGGAAATCAAGCCGCAGAGACGGTCCGCGCTGTTTTCTGTGCAGTCCTCCACCACGTTGTCCGTCATAAAGGGGCTGAACTCTCCGGCGGCCACCTGCCACCAGAGGGCCAGCCATTGGTTCACGTCCTCGTTGGAGCGGAAGCGCCTGGCGCTGACGGCCTCCAGCAGCTCCGGCTCCTCCCGCCAGAGGGTCTCCAGGGTGGATTTCAGGAAGGCCGCGGGGGCGTGGAGATTCTTGAAGCCCAGAAAGCTTTCCGGATACAGACGCTCCAGGACGCGAGTCCGCAGATTATCCTTCCAGGGGTAGGCCTTATTCGCGTATTTGCCCCGATGCCTGCGGACCTGCTCCGGCTTGGAAAAGTGGTTGTTGATGACCAGCAGATCGTTTACAATCAAATGCTGCCAGATGCCGGGGCTTCCCCGGAAGGCGGCGGGAACCTCCCCGCCGAAGGTGCAGGGAAGGCCTTCCCGGAAAAAGGCGCTCTCCGGCATGGGCCGCAGCAGGAACATATCGT
Organism: uncultured Clostridia bacterium; assembly: GCA_946625125.1. Taxonomy (GTDB): domain Bacteria; phylum Bacillota; class Clostridia; order Oscillospirales; family Oscillospiraceae; genus JAFRPC01. The sequence goes on along the minus strand of CAMOSU010000117.1, from coordinate 4,830 downwards.
CGTTGAAGAAAATATAACGGTCCGCCAGGCCGGGAATCCGATGGACGTTCATCTCAATGGCGTTGGCGCTGAAGGTGGGCAGACAGGCGGCGGGAATGTAGTCGCTGTGCTTCACATGGTGGAGCTTCGGCGCGTCCAGGTTCAAAAAGGACGGAACGTGGCCGCAGGTGACGAAATGGACCTTCCGCACCCAGGGGGCAAAGCGTTCCACCCCGCGGAACCAATAGGGCATCAGCCCCCAATCCCGGAAGCGGTTCACGGAGTTCCCGTCATTGACGGTGTTTCCCTGGTATTTCGCCTTCTGGGCCTGCCATTCCGGGTCGTTTCCGTCTACCCATAAAACAACAATATCAATGTCCATGCGGTATCCTCATTTCTTCAAGCGGCCAAGCAGCCGACGGGGGAGCTTCCAGAGATCAAAGTCCCGGCAGCGCAGATCGACGGCTTCAAAGCGGGATGAACGGCAATAGGTGTGGGCGCCGTCCACGTAAGCTCCGGCGCGGCGGCCCCGGGGCGTGGTCAGCGTTCCCAGGGGCTCCTCCCGGTAGGCAGCGCCTTCCGGGGTGACCCGGTAGAGGACCACGGCGTCCCCATAGAGCTGCACCCGGCTCACCTGGGCGGGACGGCAGAGCATCCCGGCCTCCCGGAAGAGCGGGCCGGCCCCCCGAACCCGCAGACTGTCATATTCCGGCCAGGGGATGGGGGAGAGCCGGGAGCCCCCTTCTTGAATTCGCAGGGCGTAGGACCTGGGGATAACCCGTTCCGAGGTCCCGTCCGTCAGGAAGCTCAGCAGATACAACTGCCCGTCCCGCTCAAATACCGTGGTGTCCACGGCCCGCTCCCGCAGAAGAACTTCCCGAAGCCTCCACCGGAACGGGAAGGCTTCGGCCTCATACAGCCGGACCTCCCTGGCCCCGGAGGATTCGGGGATCATATACCAGCGTCCTTCCCACCGGAAGACAAAGGGGTAGGAGTAGTGACACTCGTCCTTCAGAATGACGGTGGCTTCCCCCAAAGAGCAATCCGGCAGGACTTCGGCCACCTCAATATGCCCGTGGTCCTCCTCTACGGCCTCGTAGAAGAGCCAGGTGCTTCCCTGCTCCTCCGCCAGCATGGGGTCCGCGGACCAGCGGCCGAGGCTGGCCGGAAGCACATGCTTCGGCTCAAAGGCCTGGCCGCTCAGGGGGCTCTGCTCCCCCCTGGGGCGCAGGGCGATGGTAAAATAGCTGTTGGTCAGAAACAGCTTTTGAAACAGTGAAGTCATGGTTATGCCCGTCCCAACAAAGGTTTGATGATCCGCCCGGCTCTGGTTCTGGCGCTTCTGTAACGGCTGTCCAGCCAGATGGGCAGGGCCTGCCCGGCCTTGAGCCTGGCCAGCAGCTTTTGAGCGGAGACGGAAAGGCCCGGGGCCTGTTTTTCACAGCGAAGGAAGCAGGGGCTGGAGCAAAAATCCCCGCACTGCTTTTTTATGCCGCCGAGCCCCGTGGTCTGAATCTTGACCTGAAACAGATCCAGGTAGATTTGAAGCACGATGCGCTCCAACTCCGAAATCGCCTCCGGCTCAAACCCGCAGCCTTCCCCGGCGGAGAAAAAGCGATTCGCGATGAGATCGGTGTTGGCCGCCACGTTGTCAATCCGCGCGATTCGATCCACGGTGCGGTCATGGTCGTAATCCGTCTGATAGATGTAATACGCCTCGGGGAGCACCGCAACGGTCCGGCAGCAGGCCAGAACGTCCAGAGAAAAAGCCAGGTCCTCATAATTGGTCAGGGCCGGGTCAAAGCGAAGCCGGCGCTCTGTCAGCAGGCTGCGGCGAAACAGCTTGTTCCAGACCGGGGAGAGGTAATTGGCCCGGAACAGCCCTCCGAATTCCCTGCCAAGCCGCGCTCCGGACAGCCGCAGCCGCTGGGGCATCCGCAGCTTCTCTGATTTCATCAGCCGACCGCCCCGGAAATACCGGAATTCCATGCCGAACAGGATCATCCCGGGCTTGTCCGCTTCGCAGTCCACCAGAAGCTCCGCCGGGATGGGACAAATGGCGTCGTCCGCGTCCACAAACCAGATATAATCGCCTGCGGCTTCCGCAATCCCCAGATTCCGGGCGGAGGAGACGCCGCCGTTTTCCTTGTGGATGCAGCGTACCGCCGGGTATTGCTCCGCCAGGGAATCGCAGAGCTCCGCCGTTCCGTCCCGGGAACCGTCGTCAATCAGCAGAATCTCCCTGGTGGGCATTTCCGCCCGGAGAATACCCGCGACGGTTTCGGCCAGGGTCTCCCTGCACTGATAGGCGGGGATGACAAAGCTGATGTTCATGGGGAATCACCTCGCAAAGAGCTGTCATTGAAAGAAGAAGCGGAAGGGAGAAAGGGTCCTGTCGCCTGCGACCACATTCAGAAAACGGTAGACGCTATAGCCGCAGAACAGAAACGGGGCGATGCTGTCCAGGGTTTGCAGCAGCCGCCAGCTAAGCAGAGAACGCCGTTCGGTTTTTTTGTCAAAAACCATGGGAATGAAGATGACGGAAAACTGAAAATAATAATCGGCAAGCCGCTCGAAGGTATTGTTGTAGCCGCAGAAGGTCTGGAACACAATGGCAATGCCCATATAACACAAAAGGGCATTGTAAACCGTATCTCCTTTGGCGGGTACCCGGAAGAATACCGCGGCGGTGACAATCACCACCATGATCAGCGCCTTTGTCCGCAGGAAGGTGACGTCTGAGAGGTCGATGTGGGTATCCTCATCCCCATAGAAATCATACATGAAATTGATGATCTGATTCCGGAAGATGTAGGTCAGCAGCAGCAGACCGCCCAGCAGGAACAGGTAAGCGCGGCCTGTCGGAAGCTTCGCCACCCAATACGCGGGCAGGAAGACAATGGACGGAAAGTGGAACTGGCTGGCGAGGAGAACGATCAGGATGAATTTGACGGGCTTTTTTTCAAAGATCCGGTCGAAGGCCAGCAGCAGCAGCGCCATGGCGATGCTCTGCTTCAGCGCGGAAAAATGGAAGGTAAAAAACAGCAGACCGAAATGGTAAAGAATGGACTGCAGGGGGTTTGGAGAGTACTTATAGACCAGGAAACCAAAGCAAAAGGTCACAAAGGCGGAAATCACGGAGATATAGAGCTGGTAGTCCGTGCTGATAAATTCGGTGAAGGCCTTGGTCGTGAGGTAGAACAGAACGTTTTTGCCCTTGGCGTAGTTCAGAACCCCGCCCCAGTCCCGGTTCATCATTCGGTTGAAGTTGACCAGATAGGAGGTCGTGGTATCGTCTCCGATATAGTAGGTGTTCCGCAGACCGTAGATGGCATACAGGAGCAGACAGGCGACGATCACATACCGGAGATTCTTTTCCCGGGTCCCGTGCATCAACAGGGCCGTCACAAGCACCATTCCCACGAGAAGCGCGTAATAATTCATAGTCGCTTATTCCTCTAAGAGTTTCGTGAAAAAATCCTCGGTTTCCGCGGTGACGCGTCCGGCGGAAAGAGCCTGTCCCCGGCGGGCGGCCCCGGCGCCATAGCTGTCGCGCAGGGAGGCGTCGGTGAGCATCCGCCGGAGTCCGTCCCGCAGGGACGCTTCGGCGTTTTCGGTGATGAGTCCATACTCGGAGTCCCCCAGCAGCTCCCGCATGCCGGAGCATTCTGTGGTGACAATGGGCTTTCCGAGAATCAGCCCCTCGGTGACGAAGGTGCTCAGGCCCTCGTAGCTGGAGGAACAGACCAGAAGGTCCGCGGCCTTCATATAGGGATAGGGGTTGGCCTGAAAGCCGAAGAGCCTCGCGGAATGCTCCAGGTGGTTTTCCGTGATGATACGCTCCAGGGTTTCCCGCTGGCTGCCCTCCCCGATGATCCAAAGATCGTGGGGAATCCCCTCCTCCAAAAGCTCCCTGTGGACCTTCAGCAGCAGATCGTAGCGCTTTTCCTCCGCCAGTCTGCCCACGGCGGCCACGGTCAGACGCCTTTTTTCCGGGAAGGCTGCCGGAACCAAATCGGCCTTTTCCCGGATGGCGGCGTCATCCACGGTGTTGTAGAGCACCCCGGTGTCCGCCTCCCGGCCAAAGAGCTTCACGAAGCTGTCTCTGGCTGTCCGGGACACACAGACGATCCGGTCATAGGCCGCGTACTGCCCGGCGGCCTTGCGGGTGGTTTCCGGGTCCCCCCGCAGCTTGCGCGCCAGGTCGCTGTGGACCCAGGCGATTTTTTTCGCTTTCCTGTTGGTGGAGCGGGAGAGGATCTTTGTGGAGCCAAACTCCAGATAGGCCACCTCCAGGTCGTAATCGTCCCGGATGTGGAGCGGGTAGGTCAGACCCGCGGCGGCCTCCGCGCGGCTGCGAAGGCTGCTCAGCCTGCCGGTATCGGCATAGCAGAAGCGATAACGGATCCCGGGCTTCAGGTACCGGGCCGCGTCGGCCCTCCAAAGGGTTTGGACGGTGATCTGGAAGCGGCTCTGGTCCATGTGATTCACCAGGTCGCAGAGCACCTTCTCCGCCCCGCCGCCCCGCAGGGTCTCGATAAAAAACAGTATTTTGATGGCCATGGTCTCACCTCAGTCGCCTTCCAGCAGCCGGAACTGCTCGGCGCAGGTGCAGACCCGGAGCTGACCCCGGTTTTGCAGCTCCGTCAGCGCCTGGCAGAGACGCCGCAGCTTCTCCTCCCGCCAGGACCAGGCGTCGGAGCGGTCCGGCTCCGGCTCCACGCTGTGGAGCATCAGCACCAGGACCCCCCGGCGCTTCACACAGTCCCGGACCACCGCCAGGACCTGGGAGGCGCTGATGTCCCCCATAATGGGGACGCTGTAGAGAATCTTTCCGTCGCGTTCGGTCAT
>CAMOSU010000116.1 GCA_946625125.1 uncultured Clostridia bacterium | reverse complement strand
GGGTGAAGATCTTGTCCACCACCCCGATCCGGGCGGAGGCGGCGGGGACGAAGCTCCCCATCTGGGCCATGAGCACAATCAGGGCCACCTGCCGCATATAGGTGGACTTGCCCGCCATATTGGGGCCGGTGATTACCGCCACCCGCTCCCGCCTGCCGTCCATCCGGGTGTCGTTGGGGACAAACAGACTGTCCGAGAGGGTTTTCTCCACCACGGGATGCCGCCCTCCGGTGATTTCAATGGAGGCCGAGAGATCCACCTCCGGCATGCAGTACTTGTTCTGTACCGCCAGCTCCGCCAGGGCCGCCAGCACGTCCGCCGCGGCAATGGCCCGGGAGCTCTGCTGGATTCGGTGGGCGTTGGCCGCCAGATGCTCCCGCAGCTTGGTAAAAATCTCATATTCCAGGGCGTTCACCCGGTCCTTGGCCCCCAGGATGGTGTTCTCCAGCTCCTTCAGCTCCTGGGTGATGTAGCGCTCGCCGTTCACTAAGGTCTGCTTGCGGACGTAGGAGGCGGGCACCAGGTCCACCTGGCCCTTGGCCACCTCGATGTAGTAGCCGAAGACCCGGTTGTAGCCCACCCGGAGGTTTTTGATGCCGGTCTTTTCCTTTTCCTCGGCCTCGATCCGGGCCAGGGTGCCCTTGCCGCCGGACATGATGTCCCGCAGCCGGTCCACCTCCTCGCTGCAGCCGGGGCGGATGATGCCGCCCTCCCGCAGGGAGAAGGGGGGCTCGTCGGCAATGGTCTCGTCAATGGCCCGGCGCAGATCCGCCAGATCGTCCAGGCTTTCGGTGATCACCGCCAGCATGGAGCTGTGGAAGGCCTGTAATTGGGCCTTCAGCTCCGGCAGAGCGGCGCTGCCCTGGCTGAGCTGCACCAGATCCCGGGCGTTGGCGGCCCCGGTGACGATCCGGGCGGTGACCCGCTCCAGATCCGTGACGCTTTTCAGACCTCGCAGCAGCTCCTGCCGGGGCAGGGTGCTGTCATGGAGCTCCTTCACCGCCTCCAGGCGCTGCTGGATCTCCTTGGGATTCCGCAGTGGCTTCTCCATCCAGGCCCGGAGCATCCGGGAGCCCATGGGGGTTTTGGTCTTGTCCATGACCCAAAGCAGGCTGCCCTTCTTTTCCTTGCCCCGGAGGGTCTGGGTCAGCTCCAGATTCCGCCGGGCCGTGAGATCCAGCTCCAGATACCGGCCCGAGAGATAGTAGTCCACATGGCTGACGTGGCTGAGCTCTCCCTTTTGCAGCGCCCGGAGGGTCTGTACCAGAGCCCCCAGGGCCAGCCGCACCGGCAGGGGCAGGGAGGAGAGCTCCTGATCCGGGAACTGGGTTTTCAGGGCGTCCCGCACGGCCTCGTCCTCATAGAGCCCCCGCTGGCCCACGTTCACGGGGCAGCGGAGCCGGAGCTGAACGTCCAGGGCAAAGCCCTTGCCCTGGGCCAGCTCCTCGTCCACCAGCAGCTCCCGGGGCTCAAAGCGGCCCAGCTCGTTGAAGGCCTTGTCCCGGGCGTCCTCTCCCTCCGCCAGAGTGGCGCAGGCCTCCCCGGTGGAGATGTCAATGAGGGCCACGCCGATGCCCTCCGCCGTCTGGCAGAGGGAGGCGTAATAGTTGTTGCTCCCCTCCTCCAGCATGGAGCTCTCCACGACGGTGGCGGGGGTGATGATGCGGATGATGTCCCGCTCCACCAGACCCTTTGCCAGAGCCGGGTCCTCCATCTGCTCGCAGATGGCCACCTTGTAGCCCCTGCTCACCAGCCGGGCGATGTAGCCCTCGGCGGAGTGGAAGGGGACCCCGCACATGGGGGTCTGCTCCTCGGCGGCCTTGCCCCGGTCCCGGGTGGTGAGGGTGAGATCCAGCTCCCGGGCCGCCACCCGGGCGTCCTCGTCGAACATCTCATAAAAGTCCCCCAGCCGGAAGAACAGCAGACAGTCCGGATGCTTGGCATGAATCTCTTTATATTGTTTCATCATTGGCGTCAATTCGGCCATGGATTTACCTCCGATTGAGGATGTAGGGGCGCTCACTGAGCGCCCGCCGGTGCGGGGAAATGTAACGAATATGCTGTAGGGACAAGCCGCGCTTGTCCGCACTGCCGATAAGCAGCCGCGTACCGGCGGACGAGCAATACCCATAAAGGACACAGGTGCTCGCCCCTGCGGTGTAACAGAAGGGGCTCTGCCTCGGACAGGCGCAGGCAGGACGCGGCAGGGCGGGCGCACACTGTGCGCCCCTACTACGCTGTTTCGCTTTCGTCTTGTCATTTCGAAGGAGCTTGCGACTGAGAAATCCGTTCCTTTCTTCGTGAGATACGGAAAGAATAAACGGATTCACCCAGGAAGGGCGCAATGCTTCGCTGCCCTCAGAATGACGACTTTTAAGCGAAACGCGATACTACGGCGTTAGGGCGCCCACCAGGGACCAGGTGGTGGCGTCGGTGATCGTGACGTGGATAAACTGCCCGATCAAATCGTCGGCGCCGTCAAATCGCACCAGCCTGCCCCCGTCGGTGCGGGCGGTGAGCTTGTCCCCGTCCCGGCCGTCCACCAGAACCCGGAGGGTCTTGCCGATATAGGCCCGGTGCTTCTCCTCGGAGATGGCGTTCTGGACGGCCACCAGCCGGTCGAAGCGGCGATTCTTTTCTTCCTTGGCAGTGGGGTCCGGCATTTTGGCCGCCGGGGTGCCGGGCCGGGGGGAATAGATGAAGGTGAACAGGGCGTCGAAGCGCACCCGCTCGATCAGGGAGACGGTGTCCTCAAACTCCGCCTCCGTCTCCCCGGGGAAGCCCACGATGACGTCGGAGGTGAAGACGAGCTCCGGCATGAGCCTCCGGCCGTAGTCGATCAGCTCCAGATACTGAGCCCTGTCATAGTGCCGGTTCATTTCCTTCAGAATCCGGTCATTGCCGGACTGGAAGGGCAGGTGGAACTGCTTCGCGATTTTGGGATGGCTTGCCATTGTATCGAACAGCTTATGGCTGGCGTCCTTGGGGTGGGAGGTCATAAAGCGCAGGACGAAGTCTCCCGGCAGCTCCGCGATCTGGGCCAGCAGCTCCGCAAAGTCAATGCCCAGCCCCAGGTCCTTGCCGTAGGAGTTGACGTTCTGGCCCAGGACGGTGATGTCCTTGTAGCCCTTGGAAATCAATTCTCTGCACTCCGCCAGAATGTCCTCCGGCAGACGGCTCCGCTCCCGGCCCCGGACGTAGGGGACGATGCAGTAGGAGCAGAAGTTGTTGCAGCCGTACATGATGCTGACCCAGGCCTTGAGCCTGTTGGTCCGCAGCACCGGCAGGCCCTCGGCAATGGCCCCGGCGGAGTCCTCCACGGCCCAGGCCTTCTTGTGCCGCACCAGCACCCGGAACAGGTGCTCCGGCAGCTCCCAGAGATGGTGGGGGGAGAAGATGCCGTCCACGTGGGCGTAGGAGTTCTTCATCCGGGCGGAGATCTCCGGCTGGCCCATCATGCAGCCGCAGACGAAGATTTTCTGTCCCGGGTGGCGGCGCTTGGTGTGGACCAGAGCCCCCACGTTGCCGAAAACCCGCTGGGCGGCGTGTTCCCGAATGGCGCAGGTGTTGATGACCACCAGATCCGCCCCCTCGGCTTGGTCCGTCAGACCGTAGCCGCAGGTCTCCAGGATGCCCCGGATCTGCTCGGAGTCCGCCTCATTCTGCTGGCAGCCGTAGGTCTCCACGTAGGCCACGGGGGTTTTCCCCTGGTTCTGCCAGAACTCCTTGATGTATTGAGCGATTTCCGCCTGCCGCCGCAGCTCCTCAGGGGAAATCACAGCCGTTTTCCGTTCCAATTGCTCCATCCTCCGTCCAATAGCGGATACTACTCCAGAATAATTCAAGATATTATAGCACTTTTTCGGGGAAAAAGCAAGGATTTTTCCCGGCCCCCCCGTAGGGACGGCACTCTGCCGTCCGCACCCCGCCGATGCCCGCCCGTAGGGACGGCACTTTGCCGTCCGCGTTCCCCGCCAGCGCCCGCCCGTAGGGACGGCACTTTGCCGTCCGCGTTCCCCGCCCGGGAAATTGAAAATTGAAAATGGAAAATGGAAAATTGCGGTGTTTTCAAATTGCCATTTGAAAACGTTAAAAAAGGGACGGGGGGTACGGATTCTTCGCTTCGCTCAGAATGACAAAATCGAAACGGCTCCGCCCGCCCCGCCGATGCCCGCCCGTAGGGACGGCACTCTGCCGTCCGCACTCCCCGCCCGGGAAATTGAAAATGGAAAATGGAAAATTGCGGTGTTTTCAAATTGCCATTTGAAAACGTTAAAAAAGGGACGGGGGGTACGGATTCTTCGCTTCGCTCAGAATGACAAAATCGAAACGGCTCTGCCCGCCCGTAGGGACGGCACTTTGCCGTCCGCGTTCCCCGCCGGTGCCCGCCTGTAGGGACGGCACTTTGCCGTCCGCGTTCCCCGCCGGCGCCCACCCGTAGGGACGGCACTCTGCCGTCCGCGTTCCCCGCCGATGCCCACCCGTAGGGACGGCACTTTGCCGTCCGCCGTCTCCCGCCGCGCTTGCCTGGGGAAACGGATTCTTCGCTTCGCTCAGAATGACAGATACGAAAGGTTGACGCCGTAGGGACGGCACTTTGCCGTCCGCCGTCTCCCCTGCCCGGGGGGATGGAATAAGGAATCGGGAATCAGCGCAAACAGATAAAACGGAGGCGGCCCAAAGGGGAGCCGCCTCCGTATTACTCATATTGCCAATCTTACCAATCGGAATCCCAGTCGTCGCCGCCCCAGTCCCAGTCGTCGTCGCCGCCCCAGTCCCAGTCGTCGTCGTCGCCCCAGTCCCAGTCATCGTCGTCGTCCCAGTCCCAGTCGTCGTTGTCGCCGCCCCAGTCCCAGTCGTTGTTCTGGTTCTGGGCGGGGCTTTCGTAGTAGTCGCTGTTATAGAAGCTGTCGGCGTCGTAGCTGCTGTTATAGTAGCTGGACTCGTAGTAATCGTCCCAGCGGTCCGTGAGGCCGCTGTCCGGGTAGGCGGGAACCCAACTGTCGTGATAGACGTACCAATTGCTGCCCTGGTGGTAGTAATAGTCGTTGTTGTAGTGGTAATATCCGCTCTTGGGACTGCGGTTCCGGCAGCTCTGCCAGATCACAATCACCAGAAGAATCAGCAGCACCGTCACCCAGGGGTGGTTTCGCAGGAAGCCCAGGAAGGAGGAAGCGCCTCTTCCGGCGGAGCGCCGGGGCGCGGGACGGCTGCTCTGCCGACTTTGCTGACGGCTTTTGTGCTGGCCCACCAGCTCCTTCATCTTCAGATAGAGCTCGTTTACGGCGTGGGCCTCGTCGGGTCCCTGATAGCGCACGGCCCGGCTGCCGTCGGCCTTGTTTTTGTAGACCACAAAGGAGCCGTCCTCCGCCTGGTAGATGCCGTAAGCCCGGGCTCCGGCATAGTCTTCCCCCAGGTGGACCCGCATCTTGTTCAGAGGCAGCTTGTGGGCGGCGGCGAAATCCTGGAGCTCCCGGATGGTTTTTGGCTTCCGCAAGCCCTGGGGGGCTTCGGACGGAGCCTCCGCGGGCTGGGGGTTCGCTCCGCCGCAGGAGGGGCAGCGGGGCGCCTCGGCGTCATATTTTGTGCCGCAGTAAGCGCAGACGATTTTTTTCATGAGAGCACCTCCCTCCGCATCATAGCATACTCCCTTTCCGGTGAAAAGTCAAGAACCGCGCCGCCCGCAAATCCCAAAATGAAACGCCGGGCGGCGGACCGTCCGGCGTTTTGCCTATCCAAAATTCCGTTTCAGCTTGTCAAAGAAGGATTTCCGTTTGGGCTGGGCCTTTTCCGTGGCGTCCTCGAAGCGGCGCAGAATGTCCTTCTGCTCCTTGGAGAGCTTGGTGGGGGTTTCCACCACCACGGTGACGTACTGGTCGCCCCGGTTCTTGTAGCCTACGTAGGGGATGCCCTTGCCCTTGAGCCGGAAGGTGGTGCCGGTCTGGGTCCCCTCGGGGACGTTGTAGCGCACCTTGCCGTCCAGGGTGGGAACCTCGATGTCCGCGCCGCAGGCCGCCTGGAAGAAGGAGATGGGCATTTCGCAGTAGACGTTGGCCCCGTCCCGGGTGAAGAGCTCATGAGGCTTGATCCGCACGTTCACCACCAGATCGCCGCTGGGGCCGCCGTTGGCGCCGGCGCTGCCCTGGCCGGAGATCCGGAAGGCCTGGCCGTCGTCGATGCCCGCGGGGATGTCCACGATTTGCCGGTGGCTGCGTTTGATGCGGCCCTTGCCCTTGCAGCGGGAGCAGGGGCTCTTGATGAGCCTTCCCCGGCCGCCGCAGGTGGGACAGGCGGCGGTGGACTGCATGGTCATGCCCATAAAGCTCTGGGTGGTGCGCACCTGGCCGGAGCCCCGGCACTGGGGACAGGTCTCGG
>CAMOSU010000115.1 GCA_946625125.1 uncultured Clostridia bacterium | reverse complement strand
GAGAAAAAGTAGATTGCTGGCTGATGGAATTAGCACTGTAGATTCCCGTTTGTAGGGATGCTTCTGACATTCGGTTTGCACAAGAACTTCCTTGTCCGCAGTTATTGCGAGCATCGGATTTTGACCCCCAAAATCCCGAAACAGAGCGGAAAAACGGTCGTGACCATCTTAGTCACGACCGTTTCTATCTTTCGTATGGTTTTGCCCGCCTCAAGGCGACTTCCTTGCGGAGAGCGTCCCGAAAGAGGCTTTTTTGTTATGGAAGAAATTGTTTACTTGGCCAGCTCGGCAGTGTCCTGGGCAATCATCAGCTCTTCGTTGGTGGGAATGACCCAGACAGTGACCTTGGAGTCCTCGGCAGAGATGATGCGCTCGTCCCCCCGGAGCTTGTTCTTCTCAGGATCCAGCTTGACGCCCAGGAATTCCAGACCCTCGCAGATCATCTGACGCATGAGAACGCCGTTCTCACCCACGCCCGCGGTGAAGACCAGCACGTCCATTCCACCCAGAGCGGCGGCGTAGGCGCCGATGTACTTCTTGACCTCGTAGGCGAACTTCTCCAGAGCCAGCTTGCACTTCTCATTGCCCTCGGCTGCCCCGGATTCCAGATCCCGGAAGTCGGAGCTGACGCCGCCGGAGAGGGCCAGAACGCCGGACTTCTTGTTGAGGATGGTCATGACCTCGTCCACGGTCTTGTTATAGTTCTTGCAGATGTACTGCAGCACGGTGTTGTCGAGGTCGCCCGCCCGGGTACCCATAGGCACGCCGCAGAGAGGGCTCAGACCCATGGAGGTGTCCTGGCACTTGCCGTCGTAGATGGCAGCCAGGGAGGAGCCGTTGCCCAGATGGCAGTTGACGAGCTTCAGGCCCTTGCCCATGAGGGCTTCAATCCGTTTGGCGATGTAGCGGTGGGAGGTGCCGTGGAAGCCGTAGCGCCGCAGGCTGTCCTTCTCGTAGTACTCGTCGGGAATGGCGTAGCGGTAGGCCTTGGGGGGCATGGTCATGTGATAGGCAGTGTCAAAGACCGCAACCTGGGGCTTGTTGGGCAGGATCTTCTGGCAGGCTTCAATGCCCAGCAGATTGGCGGGATTGTGAAGAGGCCCCAGAGGAATGCACTCCCGGACCGCCTCCAGGCAGGCCTCGTCAATGAGGCAGGAGCCGGCAAACTTCATGCCGCCGTGAACCACACGGTGACCCACAGCGTCGATCTCGTCCACAGAAGCGACCACGCCGTTGACGGGGTCCACCAGGATGTCCAGCACCGCGGCAATGGCCTCGGCATGGGTGGGCATGGGGATTTCCCGAACCACCTTGATGTCCTTGGCGGGAGCCTTGTGGGTCAGACGGCCGTCGATGCCAATGCGCTCACACAGACCCTTGGCAAACACGTCGCCGGAATCCGGGTCCATGAGCTGATACTTCAGGGAAGAGCTGCCTGCGTTGATGACCAGAATTTTCATTGTTTTCCTCTCCTAAATTTGTTCTATGATTTTTTGGCATTGTGTGGTACAATGAACTCAACGCATCTATTTTATACCATAACTCAGCCAAAGGCAAGCAGAATTTGCGGCGAGAAGGAAAAAACATGGAAATGACGGGAATTATCTGTGAATACAACCCCTTCCACAGGGGCCACCTGCGGCAGCTCCGGCTGGCCCGGGCCGAGCTGGGGGAGGACTGCGCCATCGTCTGTCTCATGAGCGGAAACTACGTCCAGCGGGGAGAACCCGCCCTCTTTCCCAAGTCCTTGAGAGCGGAGGCGGCTCTGCGCTGCGGGGCGGATCTGGTGCTGGAGCTGCCCCTTACCGCGGCCCTGTCCTCCGCCGAGGGCTTCGCCGCCCAGGGCGTCCGGATTCTGAGCGCTCTGGGCTGCGAGAATCTCTGCTTCGGCACGGAGTCCCAGGACTTTTCCGCCCTGCAAAAAAGCGCCGAAGCCAATCTGGACCCGGCATTTGACGGCTTGCTTCGTGGAGAACTGGAGAAGGGACAATCCTACGCCGCCGCCCGACAACGGGTTCTGGAGGCCCTGGGAGCCGGAGCCGGTCTGTCCTCTCCCAACGACATTTTAGCCGTGGAATACCTGAAGGCCCTCCGCCGGCAAAACAGTCTCATGAAGCCTTTGCCCATCCACCGTCCCGATACCTACCACGCCTCCACCCTGGACCCGGAGGCCCCCTCCGCCTCCGCCCTGCGGGCAGCGCTGGGGCAAACCGTCCGCAAAGAGGCCCATTGCCTGTCAAAAGACGCGGCAGCGTTCCGAACATGTCATTCTGAGCGCGGCGAAGAATCCGCATCCTCCGTCTCCCCGTGGGACTGGCGCTCCGCTGTCCCGTCCTGCCTGATTGATCTGTACGAAAACGCCCCCCTCCATAGCTGGCAGGCCGGGGAGCGGGCTGCCCTGGCCATTCTTCGCACCCTGCCCGATGCTGTCTTTCAGGAGCTGCCCTTCGGTTCCGAGGGCCTGTGGTCCAAGCTGATGAAGAACTGCCGACGCTGCGCTTCTACCGAGGAAATCATTCAAGCCACCCTTTCCAAGCGTTACACCCGGACCCGGGTTCAGAGAATGCTGCTCTGCGCGCTGCTGGCCCTGAGCCGGGAGGATCTGGAGCGTCCCGCTCCCTATGTCCGGATTCTGGGCTTTACCGAGGGTGGCAGGAGCCTTCTGCGGCGGATGAAGGCCCGCTTTCCTCTGGTGAACGCGGGGCAGCAGCCCCCGGATTCCCGCTATTATGCTCTGGAGACCCGGGCATCAGACCTGTATGACCTGTTCTCTGTCGCTGCCCCCCGCCCGGCAGGGGAGGAAGCCCGGCTTCGGATATGCAGAGTCACAGGGGAGGAACCCAAGATATAGTGGTTTTTCAAAAAATAATTGGAATTTTTTCAAAAAAACACTTGCATTTTAGTTGAGGTTGTGCTATTATATGCGGGCTGATTGAAAATCACGGGGCAGAAATGCCCTTTACCATAACAGAAAGAGGTGAACTGAAATGAAGGAAGGTATCCATCCCAAGTACGAACAGACGACCATCAGATGCGCATGCGGCGAGATCATCGAGACCGGCTCTACCAAGAGAGACATCAAGGTTGAAATCTGCTCCAAGTGCCACCCTTTCTACACCGGCAAGCAGAAGCTGGTTGACACCGGTGGACGTGTTGATCGTTTCAACAAGAAGTACGGCCTGAAATAAGATCGTCCAAGCCCGCACCTGTATTTGGTGCGGGCTTTTTTCTGTTTGTTACATGCGCCTCAGGGCAGCCGCCTGTACCCTACATGAATCGCCTGTAGGGACGGCACTCTGCCGTCCGCATATCCCGCAGGGGCCGGCTTCCCCGGCCCGCCGTACCCGCCAGCGCTCACCTGCAGGGACGGCGCCCTGCTGTCCGCGCATCCCGTAGGGGCGGTCGTCGGCTGCCCGCAGAACGGAGGAACCTATGGAAGAACACAAAATCGAACGTGCGGTTCTCTGCGGCCTGGCCGCGGACTGCTTCAAAAAAGAGGAACAGGCCACCCAGGAGAGCCTGGACGAGCTGGAGGCCCTGCTGGAGACAGCGGGAGGCGTCTGCGTGGCCAAGGTCCTGCAAAATCGCCACAAGCCAGACCCCCACAGCTTTGTGGGGGAGGGGAAGGCCGATGAGATTCGGGAACTGGCCCAGCGCCATGAGGCGGAGATGGTGGTGTTTGACAACGATCTGTCTCCCAGTCAGATCCGAGCGCTGGAGGAGATTACCGGCGTCACGGTGCTGGACCGTTCCGCTCTGATTCTGGACATCTTCGCCCAGCGGGCGCGCACCGCGGAGGGCCGCCTTCAGGTGGAGCTGGCCCAGTACAAATACCTGCTGCCCAAGCTCTCCGGTATGGGTAAGTCCATGTCCCGGCTGGGGGGCGGTATCGGAACCCGAGGCCCCGGCGAGACCAAGCTGGAAACGGACCGTCGCCATATTCGGGCCAGAATAGACCGCCTGGAGGAGGAGCTGGAGCAGGTGCGGAAGCTCCGGGCAGTGGAGCGCCGCCGCCGTCAGAAGAACGAGATTCCCGTTGTGGCCCTGGTGGGCTACACCAACACCGGAAAATCCACCCTGCTGAACCGCCTCACCGGGGCGGACATCCCCGCCAACAACCGCCTCTTCGATACCCTGGACACCACCACCCGCCAGCTTGCGGTTTCTGACCGGCTGACGGTGCTGCTGTCAGATACCGTAGGCTTCATCGCTAAGCTGCCCCATCACTTGGTGGACGCCTTTCGGGCCACCCTGGAGGAGCTGAGCTACGCGGATCTGCTGATACATGTCATTGATGCCGCCGACCCGGACCGGGAGGCGCATATTCAGGTGGTGGACCGGCTCATCGGCCAGCTTGCGGCCCCGGAAACACCGGTGCTCCGCTGCTACAACAAGGCGGACCTGGTGGAGCCGGAGGCTCTGCCGGTGGGCTTGGATAACGTGGCCATTTCCGCCAAGAGCGGCCAGGGCATAGACAGCCTGTTCGCCTTGATGGAGCGGGAGCTTTGCAAAAATCTCCGCCGAGGGGTCTTCCTGCTGCCCTATTCCATGGGCGGAATGGTGGAGACCCTGCACGACAAGGCCAGGGTCTTCCGGGTGGACTATACCGCCGAGGGCATTGAGATCGAAACCGAGGTGGACGAGGTGTTATTCGGACGACTCGCGCAGTATGAAATCGTACGGTAGCGGCGCACAGTGTGCGCCACGAGGCCGTCTTCAATGGCGCACACTGTGCGCCGCTACAGAGAGGTGTCTATGATGGAAGCATATAAAGTCCCGGCTATGGACAGCGAAACGGAATTCATCGAGAAAAAATCCCGCTTCATCGGCAGAATCTGGGTCTGCGAGACGGAGGAGGAGGCCCTGGAGCACCTGAAGGCCATGCGCCAGCAGCACTGGGACGCCACCCACAATGTCTACGCCTATATCATCCACGGAGGGCCAACCCGGTATTCCGACGACGGAGAGCCCCAGGGTACGGCTGGAATGCCGGTCCTGGAGGTGCTGCGGGGAGCCGGGGTGGAAAACGTCTGTTGTGTAGTGACCCGCTACTTCGGCGGCACCCTGCTGGGGACCGGCGGTCTGGTCCGGGCCTATGGAAAAGCAGCCAGAGATGCTCTGAATCAGGGGGGGATCGCCCTGAAGCAGCTCTGGAAGCGGATGGATCTGATACTGCCCTACAGTTATTTTGAACGTCTGCGTCAGGAGACGGAGCGCTTCGGCGGCATGGTTGAAGACACGGAATACAGCGCCGACATCTGCATGCACCTGCTGCTGCCCGCGGACCGCAGCGCCGATTTCACTGCCCGGGTCATAGACCTGACCCGGGGTGCGGCTGCCCCCATAGAGACCGGCCAGGAGTTCCGCGCCGTGGCGCTGGATTGCTGAACAACTGGGATTTGATGGGCTGAGGCTCCACACCCCAAGCCTTCCCCTCAAGGGGAAGGCTTGGGAGAGTACGACAAACCCCGAGCCGCGAATTATTTTCACAAAAAAAGGATTTTTCCAATGGATTGCGAACAATATATAGGGTGAGAAATATGACAGTCAGAGAAGTCATTGAACAGCGTGAAAAAGAGACCCTGGCGCCCTGGGCCGCCCTGGCGGTGAACAGCCGTGGGCGGGGCAGGGAAGAGCCGGAACGGGAGGACCGTACCTGCTATCAGCGGGACGCGGACCGGATTCTGCACAGCCGGAGCTTTCGCCGTCTGATGCACAAGACGCAGGTCTTCCTTCAGCCGGAGGGAGACCATTACCGTACCCGCATGACCCATACTCTGGAGGTGGCCCGGATTGCCCGAACCATCGCCCGAGCCCTGAATCTCAACGAGGATCTCACTGAGGCCGCCGCCATGGGCCACGATCTGGGGCATACCCCCTTTGGCCATGCGGGGGAGGCCGCTCTGACGGAAATCATGGGGATTCCCTTTCACCACAATGAGCAGTCCCTGCGGGTGGTGGACAAGCTGGAGAAAAACGGCCAAGGACTGAATCTCAGCTATGAGGTCCGCCGGGGCATCCTCTGTCACAGCGGCCCGGAGATTGCCGAGACCCTGGAGGGCCGGATCGTCCGGATTTCGGACCGTATCGCCTATATCAATCACGACATTGACGACGCCATGCGGGCGGGCATTCTCCGCAACGAGGACATCCCCCCGGAGATTGCCGCCGTCCTGGGGGAAACCCACTCCCAGCGAATCAACACCCTGGTCTCCGACGTGGTGAAGAGCTCCATGGGCCGCCCGGTCATTGAAATGACCCCTTCCATCGAAAAGGCTATGCTGGATCTGCGCGCCTTCATGTTTGAGCATGTCTACCGCAACCCCGTAGCCAAGGGGGAGGAGTCCAAGGCCCGCCGCATCATTCAGGAGCTTTATACTTATTATGTAAACCATCCGGAACAGCTTCCGGCGGACTTTCAGCCCCAGCTTGATCTGGAGGGCGTCCCCCGCCTGGTCTGCGACTACGTGGCCGGCATGACGGACAAATACGCCGTCTACAAGTTTGAAGAAATCTTCGTCCCCAGCGGCTGGGCGG
>CAMOSU010000114.1 GCA_946625125.1 uncultured Clostridia bacterium | reverse complement strand
GGGGAGGTTTGTCTGAACAACTGTACGCTGGCAAGACTTCCACAAATCCCGATCTTCAACACAGGAGTTGCGTTATGGAACTGATTGAGTCTTATCTCACCAACAATCCCTGCTACAAGGCCAACGCGCAGACGGCGGACAGCCGGTACGCGGTCTTCCAGGCCCGGGGACCCCTGGGGCTGATGCTTCATTCCGTGGGCTGCGCCCAGCCCCGGGCGGAGGTTTTCTGCAAAAACTGGAACCGGGAGGATTACAACCAGGCCTGCGTCCACGCCTTCATTGACGCAAAAACCGGAGCAATCCGTCAGACCCTGCCCTGGAATTACCGGGGCTGGCACTGCGGCGGCTCCGGCAACGACAGCCACATCGGGGTGGAGCTCTGCGAAAGCGACGCCATCCGTTACACCGGCGGGGCCAATTTCACCGTGCTGAACCGGAATACCGCCCTGGCGGACTGCAAAAGAAGCTATGAGGCGGCGGTGGAGCTCTTCGCCTTCCTCTGCGGCAAGTACGGACTGGACCCCAAAAGCGCCATTTGCTCCCACCGGGAGGGAGGAGCACAGGGCATCGCCTCGGGGCATGTGGACCCGGAGCACTACTGGACCGGCCTGGGGGCGCCCTATACCATGGACCGCTTTCGCGCCGAGGTGGAAGCCCGTCTGAATCACAACACCGCACCCCAGGAGGGGCGCATTTACCGCATTCAGGTGGGCGCCTTCCGCAACCGGGCCTATGCCGAGGCCTATCTCCGGCAGGTCCAGGCCCATTTCCCGGAGGCGTTTTTGAAGGCGGAGGCGCTGTAAGGACGGCACTGCTTTGCATAAGCTCCGGCAGCCAGATCAGAGATCTGGGCCGTTACTTATGCAAAGCAGTGCCGTCCCTACAGCAGATATGGCAAGCTGTGGAAGAAATCGGCGGGCGCACACTGTGCGCCCCTACGGCGTCATTCTGTGCCGAGCGCGGCGGAGTCGAAGAATCCGTAACCCTGTCCCCTGATCCCTGATGCCTATTCCTCCGGCGTTTCGTCTCTTGCCACCTTTTCGATGGAGATGACCTTGCTGCCCTCCTCCAGGCGCATGACCCGGACGCCCTGGGCGGCGCGGCCGTAGACGTTGATGTCGGAGATCTGCATGCGGATGATGACGCCGTTGTTCTCAATCACCATCAGGTCCTCGTCCCCGGAGACCACCTGGACTCCGGCCACGGGACCGGTCTTGTCGGAGAGACCGTAGGCGCTCATGCCTTTGCCGCCTCGAGACTGGGGCTTGATGCGCTGGCCGCTCTCGTCGGGCTTCAGGAAGGCGTTGAGCTCCGTGCGCTTGCCGTAGCCATTTTCCGTGACGGAGAGCAGGGTCTTGCCCTCCTCATAGATTCCGGCTCCCACGATGTAGTCCTCCGGCCCCAGGTCGATGCCCCGGACGCCGTAAGCGGCGCGGCCCATGCAGCGCACGTCGTTTTCGTCGAAGCAGATGCCCATGCCCTGACGGGTGGCCAGGAAAATCTTTTTCGTGCCGTCGGTGCGCATGACGGAGATCAGGCTGTCGCCCTCCTCCAGAGTGATGGCCTTGATGCCGGCCTTCCGGGCGGTATTCAGCTCACTGAGCTGGACCCGCTTGACGGTACCCTTCCGGGTGACCATCATCAGGTATTCATCCTGGGAGAACTCCCGCAGAGTGACCCCGGCGGTGACGAACTCCCCGGCCTCCAGGGGCAGGACGTTGATCATGGCGGTGCCCCGGGCGGTGCGGCTGGCCTCGGGGATCTGGTAGCCCTTCTTCCGGTGGCACTTGCCCAGGTTGGTGAAGAAGAGGATCACGTCATGGGTGGAGGCGGCGAAGATGTCCTTCACAAAGTCCTCCTCCTTGAGGTTGGCGGCGTGGATGCCCCGGCCGCCCCGCCGCTGGGCCCGGTACTCGGTGACGGGCATGCGCTTGACGTAGCCCTGCTCGGAGACGGTGAAGACGCAGTCCTCCTCCTCGATGAGGTCCTCGATGTCCAGCTCGTCCTCCAGCTCCTGAATCTCGGTCTGTCGCTCGTCGCCGTACTTGTCCCGAATCTGAGTCAGCTCGTCCTTGAGGATGCCCTTGACCATGTTGATGTCCGCCAGGACCGCCTTGTAGTAGGCGATCTTCTCCTCAATTTCCTTGTATTCCGCCTCTAACTTTTCCCGTTCCAGACCCTGCAGGGCCTTGAGGCGCATATCCAGAATGGTCTGGGCCTGGATCTCGGAGAGGCCGAAGCGCTCCATGAGCCGCTCCTTGGCGTCGTCGTAGGCGGAGCGGATGATGCGGATCACCTCGTCGATGTTGTCCTGGGCGATCAGCAAGCCCTCTAAGATATGAGCCCGCTCCTCGGCCTTTTTCAGGTCATACTGGGTTCTGCGGATGATGACCTGCTCCTGGAAGGACAGGTACTCATCCAGCACGTTTTTCAGGGTCAGACAGCGGGGCTGGCTTTGATCGTCCACCAGGGCCAGCATATTCACGGAGAAGGAGGACTGCAGGGCCGTCTGAGCGAAGAGCCGGTTCAGCACCACCTGGGGGTTGGCGTCCTTCTTCAGCTCAATGACGATGCGCATGCCGTTCCGGTCAGACTCGTCCCGCAGGTCGGAAATGCCCTCCAGGCGCTTGTCCTTGATCTGATCGGCAATGGTCTCCACCAGCTTCTTCTTGTTGACCTGGTAGGGCAGCTCCGTGACGATGATGCGGATCCGGTTCTGGCCGTGCTCCTCAAACTCCGTGCGGCCCCGGACCAGGATGCGGCCCCGGCCCGTGGCGTAGGCGGCCCGGATGCCGGAGCGGCCCATGATGATGCCCTTGGTGGGGAAATCGGGACCCTTGATGTACTGCATCAGGTCCGCCAGCTCCGCCTCGGGCTTGTCCAGCACGCAGAGGCAGGCGTCGATCACCTCCCGCAGATTGTGGGGCGGGATGTTGGTGGCCATACCCACGGCAATGCCGCTGGAGCCGTTCACCAGCAGATTGGGGAAGCGGGAGGGCAGGACCTTGGGCTCCTTCCGGGTCTCGTCGAAGTTGGGGACCCAGTCGATGACCTGCTTGTCGATGTCCCGGAGCATCTCGTTGGAGAGCCGGGACATCCGGGCCTCGGTGTAACGGTAGGCGGCGGGGGGGTCGCCGTCGATGGAGCCGAAGTTGCCGTGGCCCTCCACCAGCCGGTAGCGCATGGAGAAGTCCTGGGCCAGACGCACCATGGCGTCGTAGACGGAGGCGTCGCCGTGGGGATGGTAACGGCCGATGACGTCGCCCACGCAGGTGGCGGACTTGCGGAAGGGCTTGTCAGAGGTGAGACCGTCCTCGTACAGGGCGTAAAGAATCCGCCGGTGTACCGGCTTCAGACCGTCCCGCACGTCGGGCAGCGCCCGGTCCACGATGACGGACATGGAATATTCCATAAAGGAGGTTTCCATTTCCTTCACCAGGTCGTTGGTGATGATTGCCTGATTGGGGAACAAAATGTCCTCAGGCTTGTAATCTCGGTTTTTTGCCATTGCAAAATCATCCTTTGCTTGGAATTGCAGCGTGAGTCAACAGTCACTAGTCAACAGTCACTAGTCAACAGTCACTAGTCACTAGGGATAAACGCTGCCTTGTGTTCTTATTGATATTGGAGTGTACGAATTGTTGCAGTAAGCATTTTACTGACTTCCGTACACAGCGCAAAAGCCAATTCGCTCTGTGTTTTTACAAGATAACCGATGCTGAGACATAAGTAAAGCTGTGTCTCTATCTCATATAAGGAACCGCGGGCGATTTTTAAGAAACGAACGTATTCATTTTGAGATTCTCTTCCATATCCTTCCGCAATATTGGACGGAACAGAAACACAGGCTCTGCGAAGCTGATCAGAAAGCCCAAAGCGTTCTGCTCTTGGAAGCATTCCAGTCAGCTTATATATTTCCCTTGCCAGCAGCATTGCCTTCTGCCAGCTGATTAATTCTTTGTAATCTTTCATTGTTTCTGATTATCTACTGTCTTTTGTTCAGTCTCTATCAACTAGTGACTAAAGACTAGTGACTAATGACTAATGACTAGTGACTAGTGACTAATGACTAATGACTAATGACTAAAAATCCAAATTAACCACATACTTCGCGTTGGTCTCGATGAACTGCTTCCTGGGCTCCACTTCTTCGCCCATTAACACCGTAAACGTGGCGTCGGCGGCCAGGGCGTCCCCCAGGGTGATGCGGCGCAGGGTCCGGGTCTCCGGATTCATGGTGGTGTCCCACAGCTCATGGGGGTCCATTTCGCCCAGGCCCTTGAAGCGGCTGATGTCCACCTTCACGTTGGGATTGTCTCCCCGGAACTCCGCGGAGATGGCGTCCCGCTCCTCGTCGGAATAGGCCACCTTCTCGGTCTTGCCCCGGCGCAGCTTGTACAGGGGCGGCACGGCGGCGTAGACGTAGCCGTTTTCGATGAGGGGCCGCATATAGCGGAAGAAGAAGGTCAGCATCAGGGTCCGGATATGGGAGCCGTCCACGTCGGCATCCGCCATGATGATGATTTTATGGTAGCGAAGCCGGTTCAGATCCAGCTCCTCCCCAATGCCGCAGCCCAGGGCCTGAATCACAGGGGCCAGCTTGTCGTTGTTGTAGATTTTATCCGCCCGGGCCTTTTCCACGTTGAGCATCTTGCCCCACATGGCCAGAATGGCCTGGAAACGGGAGTCCCGTCCGCCCTTGGCGGAGCCCGCCGCGGAGTCGCCCTCCACGATGTAGAGCTCGGTGAGGGCCGGGTCCCGCTCGTTGCAGTCCTGGAGCTTGCCGGGCATGCGCTCGCCCTCCAGCACGGACTTGCGGCGGATGTTCTCTCTTGCCCGGCGGGCAGCCTCCCGGGCGCGGTTGGCCATCATGGCCTTGTCCAGGATGGTCCGGGCCACGGCGGGGTTCTCCTCCAGATAGTTCCCGAGCTGCTCGTTCACCACGTTGTCCACCAGGGTCCGGATGTAGGCGTTGCCCAGCTTCTGCTTGGTCTGGCCCTCGAACTGGGCCTCCGGGAGCTTCACGGAGATGACGGCGGTGAGACCCTCCCGGCAGTCCTCGCCGGAGACCTTGTCCTCTCCCTTGATGATTCCGTATTTCACGCCGTAGGCGTTCAGCACCCGGGTCAGGGCTGTCTTGAAGCCCGTCTCGTGCATGCCGCCCTCGGGGGTGTGGATGTCGTTGGCAAAGGAAACCAGAATCTCATTGTAGCCGTCGTTGTACTGCATGGCGATTTCCGCCACGGCGTCGTCCTTCCGGCCGGTCATGAAAATGGGGGCCTCGTGGATGGGGGTCTTGTTCCGGTTGATGTAGGTGACAAACTCCCGGATGCCGCCCTCATAACGCATGGTATCTTTGGGACCGTCCTCGCTCCGCTCGTCGGCAATGGAAATCCGCAGACCGGCGTTCAGGAATGCCTGCTCCCGCATGCGCTTATGGAGGGTTTCGTAGTCGTAGACCAGGGTATCGAACATCTCCGGGTCCGGCTTGAAGGTGACGGTGGTGCCGGTATCCTCACAGCTTCCGATGATTTCCATTTCCTGGGTGATCTGGCCCCGGGAGAACTTCATCTGATAGATTTTCCCCTCCTTGTGGACCTCCGCCACCAGCCACTCCGACAGGGCGTTCACCACGGAGGCGCCCACGCCGTGAAGACCGCCGGAGACCTTGTAGCCCCCGCCGCCGAACTTGCCGCCGGCGTGAAGCACGGTGAAAACCACCTCCAGGGCGGGACGGCCCGTCTGGGGCTGGATGTCCACGGGGATGCCCCGTCCGTTGTCCCGGACGGTGACGGTATCCCCGGGGTTGATGGTGACGGTGATGTGATCGCAGTAGCCCGCCAGGGCCTCGTCAATGGAGTTGTCCACGATCTCATAGACCAGGTGGTGCAGACCGGATTCCGAGGTGGAGCCGATATACATACCGGGACGCTTGCGCACCGCCTCCAGACCCTCCAAAACCTGGATCTGAGAGCCGCCGTATTCACTTTCTACGTTGGTGTTCATCAATTCTTCGTTCATAGTAACATTTCCTTTGAATGGGATTGCATCTGAAATTGCGTCAGCTTTGCAGGGGGCGCCGCCCCCTGCCATTGCTCCATACAGCTTTTCCTTGTTTTGGCCGCGGATTGCAATGAAAGAACAGCCGATATTGAATCGCTGCGGGACTGTAATCGCGCTGCTTTGCGCTTTGGAAGCATTTTCCAGATCTCTATATTCTTCTGTGTTCCAGTACAGTCGAATTGAATTTGATCAGATAGACCTTATTCATGCCATACTCCGTAGAGATAAGAAAGGTCTTTGGCAGATCGTCGGTGGCCGGAATGATCTCGCCCTTTTCCTCTGCCTGCTTCAGAAACTCCCTTGTCCGGTAAGACCAGGAGCAGTTGTCCATATCAAAAATTCCAATGATTGATTGATCACGAACAGCCATATCGTTTCCGATTGGAATATACATATTGTGCTCCTTTTCACGTTATCGGGAAACCCGTCCCCTACGGGCGGTGGCAGGCGGGAAACGGCGGACGGCTGATAAGTGACGGCCCAAATCTCTGATTTGG
>CAMOSU010000113.1 GCA_946625125.1 uncultured Clostridia bacterium | reverse complement strand
AGATGGGGGCCATATTGACGCCCTTGGCCTTGGCGCTCACCAGGGCGGCGATGAACAGGGTGAAGACGCAGACCACCAGCAGGGAGGCCAGAACGGTCTGCACAAAGCCCGCCTTCTTGACCCCCAGGATGTTCAGCCAGCCAAAGAGGATCAGAATGCACATGGCGGGCAGCATCTGCCCCAGGTAGATGTCTGTCCCGGCCAGGGTGTAGTGGAAGCCAAAGTTCAGAATCCCCTTGTGGCCTGTGAGACCGTCAATGATCAGGGCAATGGCGGTGCTGTTCATGGGGACGTTGGTGAGATAGGCCGCCACCAGGAACCAGCCGCAGATGAAGGCGGTGGTCTTGCCGAAGCAGTTCTTGGTGAAGGTGAACTCGCCGCCGGCCTTGGGGTACTTGGGCACCATGTAGGCGTAGGAGAAGGCGATGATGATCATCACAACGGCGCCCAGGATCATGGCGATGGCGGTGCCCGCCACGCCGGAGTTGGCCAGGAATTTCTTGCCGGGGTTGATGAAGGAGCCCCAGCCGATGACGCAGCCGAAGGCAATGGCCCAAACGTGCATGGGAGAGAGCTGCCTCCGCAGAGAGCCCTCCTGGACAGTCTGGGATGAAAGCGGTTTCTTGCTCATGTGTGTTGTTCCTTTCAATCAATTATACATCGTAGGTCTTGTCGATGGCCTTGAGCTCCTTGAAGGTGTCGATCTCCACGATGTCCTCCTCGAAGCATTCCCGGACCTCCACGGCGTAGTGCTCCTTGCGGTACACCAGAGGGACCTGCTCCCAGTAGCGCTCCTTGCCGCCGGGGGAGGCGTAGACGTCGGCGATGTCCTGGCTCAGCTTGTGGCCGTCGATCTCGTTCCAGTAGGAGATGCCCACCATCTGCCAGATGTCGTCTCCCTCGCCCCCCACCTTTTCCTCGGTGATGACGCCGTCCTTGACCCGGAAGCACCAGTCGTCGGTGCGCTGCTTCTTAATGGCCAGGAAGTCGGAGCTGTAGTGGTATTTGCGGATGATTTTGGGGTTGTTGATCAGCAGATCCGCCTCAAAGACGTAGGCGTTGGAGAGCATATACCGGGCCACCAGGGAGGAGCTGATGTTGTTGGCCTCGTTGTACACCGGGTTCTCCAGGAACTTGATCATGGGGTACTTGTAGAGCAGTTGGTCAAAGAGCTCCGCCAGATAGCCCCGGACTACATAGATCTCGTTGATTCCCGCCTCCAGACAGGCGTCAATGAGGCGGTCAATGATGCGGACGCCGTGGACCCGCACCAAAGGCTTGGGGGTGTTGAAGGTAATGGGGACCAGTCGGGTGCCGAAGCCGGCGGCGATGAAAATGACCCGTTTGGCCCGGTAGGGCTCCAGGGCGCTGAGGCCGCTGTTGGTGATGCTGCCCTTGGCGGTGAGCCCCGCTTCCGTCAGCTCCTTGACGCTACGGTTGATGGAGCCCAGGGAATGCCCGGTGAGCTTTTCCAGCTCCCGCTGCTTCAAAGGCTCCCTGGCCTCCGCCATGGCGGCCAGAATGTCGAATTGCTTTCTTGTGAGTTCCATAATCGATCCTTTCTGTGCGGTAAGGGCAAAGGTGCAAATTGGGATTTGTGGAGTTGCCTCCGTAGGGGGCGGCGTCCTCGACGCCCCGAACGTGCCGTTCTCTGATCCCTCCGGGCCGTCGAGGACGCCGGCCCCTACGATTGCGTTTCGCTTAAAAGTTGTCATTCTGAGCGCAGCGAAGAATCCGTTCATTCTTTCCGTATATCACGAAGAAAGGGACGGATTTCTCAGTCGCAAGCTCCTTCGAAATGACAAGATGAATGCGAAACAGCGTACTACGGATTGACAAATCCCGATTTGCCAAGTATCATGGGATTTTCGTTCATCATTATAGCATATTCGTTCAAAAATGCAACAGTTATTTTATATTTTGAACGAAAAAAACGAAATAACAGGAGAAAACGAAGAAATCCCCCTGGCGTCAGGGGGACGCAAGGGGGATTTTGGAACAATTCTGTTACAGATGGGTCTTCTGAAGCCGCATCATGGCGTATTTCACCAGCACGATCATGCCGCAGAGGAAAACGCAGATATAGAAGGAGGTGGCCCGGGCCAGAAGCTCCAGATTGGCGGACTGCTGCTCGCTCATCAGGGAGGAGAAGCCGTCGATCATCAAAAAGTCCGTAACCCCCATGGAGCCGGGTATGGGAATACAGCAGGCGCCGATGACCACGTTGGACTGCATGGCAAAGAGCTTGGGGGCCAGACGGATGGAGCCGCCGCCTGCCAGGAAGCAGAACACCGTTACCAGAATCTGACTGACCCGGTGGGCCAAGTTCAGCAGCAGCGTTTTGACCAGAAGCTTCCGCCGCCCCTTCAGCAGGGCAGTGGCTTCGGCGTACTGATCCATGGTGATCCGAAGCTTTTCCCGCCGGGCCTCCACGTTTCGCAGAATGTGGAGCTTGCCCAGCAGGCCCAGACCCCAGTTCAGGAATCTGCGCAGCAGGTCCTTGTTCCACAGCAGCATGGCATAGAGCAGGGCCAGGGCGGTCTGGATCACAGCCCCCACGGAGATGAAGATCCGCCCCAGGGTGCCGAAGGCCAAAAAGGAGCTGGGAACCAGAATCAGGCAGGCCAGACCGATGATGAGGATGGACAGGGTGTAGAGCAGCAGGTAGGTCAGCAGCACCACGGTGGAGATTACCGGGGGAATCCCGTCCTTAATCATAAAGTAGGCTTCCATGGGCTGCCCCCCGGTGGCGGAGGGGGTGATGGCGGAGAAATAGAGATCCGCCGCGGCGTAGGAGACGCACTTGGGGAAGCTCCGGCGGTGCTTGAAATCCTTCAGCAGACAGCCGATCATCAGGGCGTCGAAGCCGATGTAGGCCAGCATGGACAGAAAGGCGGCTCCCAGCCACCAGGGATTATTGTGATCCAGGTACTGCAGAAAGCGTTTCGGGGAGAAGCCCTTGGCCTGGGTGGCGACGACATAGATGGAAAGGGCCGCGATGACCAGGAACAGCAGCGCCCAGAGAAAGCGCTTGCCGCCCCCCACAGGCTTGTCGGAAGTTGTTTTCATGGATGACTCCTTGCGCTCCGGCAGCGCTTCGGGTGTGCCGGAATCAGGTCAGTTTTTCCACCAGACGATCCGTGCGGAGCAGACGGCTGATCAGGATTCCCAACTCCGCCACGGCGATTCCCCCGAAAATGTCCGGCCAGACGTGCTGCTTCACCAGCAGCACCGAGGCGAAGACCAGCAGGGAGAAGAGCCCCTGGACCCAGGCATACCAGCCGGGCATCCGCTTCAGGCCCAGGGACCAGCGGAAGCAGAGCCAGCTTGCCAGACAGTGCAGAGAGGGAAAGAGATTGGTGGGGGTATCCGCCCGGTAAATAAATGCCAGGGTCCAGGTGGTGAAGTCCGTAACCTCCACCGGCGGGCGCTTCAGGGTGGTGGGCCAGATCAGCAGAATCGCCATGGCAATCAGCTTGGCGCAGAGCTCCCCCGCCACGAAGCGGCAGCAGCGCTCCCGGCTGTCCCGGGCGATGATGATATAGGCCACAACCCACTGGGCATAGGCCAGCACATAGATGAAAATGAAAGCCGGGACCCGGGGCAGGGCGTTGTCCAGGGCTGTGGAGAGGACGTGGAGGGTCCTGTGGGATTCCAGAGCCTTGGGAACGTAGTAGCAGACAAAGTTGAACACCAGCACAGCCAGAAGCGGGCGACGGGCATGGGCCGGAATCAGTTTTTGAAAGAGTCGATAGAGTTGCTTCATAGATGATAATACAAAGGCATGAAAAATGCAGTCGATTTTCAGAGCTCCCTGGCCCGGGCGAACTTGCTTTTGGTTTGGGGCTCCAGGCCGAAGCGCTCCCGGAGGAAGCGGTGGAGGGACAAAAGGGCCTCCGGCGCTCCGGCCTTTCTTTCCAGCTCCAGCTCGCACAGGGGGATGGAGCCGCCGGGACCCGAAAGGGTTCCGAAGTCCAGCGCCAGCTCACAGGCGCTGCCGTCCTCAAAGCGGAGCAGCACAGCCCGCCGCTGAAAATCCGCCTTCCACAGACAGACCAGCTCCTGGGGCTCCAGCAGAGCCTGGGGAGCGCCCAGCTCCACCAGCCGGGGCAGGGCGGCCCGGACATCGCGTCCCTCCAGCTCCCATTCTCCCCGGAGAAAGGCGTCCGCCTGGCCGGGAAGGGGGGCCTTGACGCAGATCACCGGCGTTTCATTCTCCATCCTCCGCCGCAGGGTGATCCGGCGGCGGGAGAGAAAACGGTCCGGGCTGTCAAAATAGGAGCTCTGCATGTGATAATGCCGGGGCTCCTCCGCCCGGCGGCTTTGGATTTCAGGGCAGGCGAGAATCTCGTCCAGCAGCTTCCGGTTCGGGACCGTGAGCTTCCATTCCAGTTCCGTTCCCATGGCCTACACCATAGGCAGCAGATCCCGGCTCAGCTTTTCGTAGCGCCGGAGCAGGATCAGGCGAATGGGCTCCAGAATCAGCAGCACAAAGAGCATGCCGATGAGCTCCCAGTGGAGCAGCATGCACAGCAGCATCACAAAGGTCCGCAGATTGAAGGTCAGCAGATTGGTCAGCTTCACCAGCCTGCGGCTCACGGCGTAGAAGGCGTCGCAGAGGGATTCGTTTTTGCCCTTGCGCTCAATGGCGTCCAAAAGGCGCTGGCACTGAGGAGCCCGACGCTCCTGGGCGGCGGTGTAGCACCAATATCCAAAGGCCAGAATCTTGGAGAAGCCCCTGGCGTTGACCATGTCCTGCCGAAGCTGCCTGCCCCGGGAGAGCTCGTTGCCCTTGGAGTTGTCAATCATGTACATGTGCATGTTTTTGAAGTAGTCGGGAAGCTGGCACTGGATCACATAGGCCGCGAAGCAGATCAGAGCCAGCAGGGGCAGGGCGACGTGCCAGCCGCTGAGCCCCAGCAGGACAGGACGGTTCCAGAGCCGGATCACACAGGCAACGTAGATGGACAGGTAGACAGAGGCGTCGGAAATCCCGTCCAGAATCCGCCCCAGACGGCTGTAGTGCTTGGTGAGTCGGGCCACCTGACCGTCGCTGCCGTCAAAGACCGCGGAGAGAATCACCAGCAGAGCCCCCAGCAGATCCAGACCCAGGCCCCGGTTCAGAGCCAGCAGCACGCCCCCCGCCACCCCGGAGATTCCGGAGAGCACCGTCACCACATTGGGAATGATGTGCAGGGCGATAAACAGCCTTGTAAAGACCATGGCCACATAGTCCACCACATAGCTGTCCACCGGGTCGTTGATGTTCTCACATTTCCGGGCGGCGATGACGTCCGCCCTGGCGGCCTGGAGATTGTCTTTGGCGGTTTGCAGATTGTCCTTGACGCTTTCTCTGGCGTTGTGGAGATTGTCTCTGACGCTTTCCTTGGCGTTTTGCAGATTATCCTTAATCGTAGTGTGCATGGTTTTTCCACTCCCGTGGTTATCTCGTCAAAATCCAACACATTATAACATGAACGCCGCGTATTTGCAATACATAAAAAGCAGAAGCGCGAAAAAAAGAGAACGGACGAAGGGCTTTCGCTTTCGTCCGTTCCTTTGTTCCGGTCGGTAGGATTTCTGCAATCATACCCGCCGGAGCCGCGTACAGGGGAAGCTTACTTTCCCACTGCCAGCTTCACCACCTCGTAGGCTCCGTTGTAGAGGCCGGCGGCCTTGTTTTTCAGGATGCAGTCGTTCATGTTCAGCAGGATCTCGGGCTCGGACTGGAGCAGACGGATCATGTCCACGGTCTCCCGGCCCGGGGCCACCTCATAGGTTCCGTCGCCCACCTCGGCGGAATGGATGGCGCCCCAGATCTCATGGCCGCCCACATGCTGGATGAAGAGCTTGGGAATGGGGTAGAAGGCCAGCTCCGAGGGCTTGGTCACCAGCACGTCGCTGGCCCGCATCAGCAGGTTGGTGATGTACACAGCGGCGAAGATGTCCTCGTGGCAGAAGCCCACAATGCCCTTGGCCTCTCCGGTGACCGCGTTGAGGGCGTAGGAGCGGGCCTTGTCGTAGTCATTCAGAAAGACCTGGGCGCTTCCCAGCTCCGGCACCGCCTTTTTCAGACTCTCCCACACATTCCTGTGGTCGCCCACGTTGATGAAGAGGGTGGCCTTTCCCGCCTTGATGTCCGGCAGCAGGGCCTTGATGATGGAGGCAAAGAGGGCTTGCTGGGCTCCGGCGCCCCCCACGGTGAGCAGATAGCGCTTGGCCTTGCCGTTTTGCACCCGGTTCTTCCGGAGGGCGGTGTCCGCCTCCAGGTTGGACACCAGCTCGTGATCAATGTAGTGGCCGGTGTAAACGATGTCTCCCGCCGGCATGGGCTTCAGGGAGCGGGTCTTGTCCATGCCCCGCAGAGCCTTGTAGCCCAGCCAGGACGACCAGGTCTGGATGGTGTGGGTGGCCCCTTGGGCCAGGTGCAGGGCCATGGGCCAGTTGTCGGGAATGGCGTTCACCACCTTGGTGAAGCCCGCGTGGATGGCCGCCTGGGCGGGCCAGACGTGGGTGGCCACGTAGGGCAGATCCTTGGGCAGATTCCCCAGCAGATTTGCCATCAGCTCCGCACTGGCCTGATCGGAGCAGTTGTAGCTGAGCTTCCGGAAGCCCTCGGAGTTCAAGGGCTCCCAGTAGAGCTTGTTGAAGAGCTTGGACTTCTGGCTCAGCCGGGAGCCCAGGGAGTAGA
>CAMOSU010000112.1 GCA_946625125.1 uncultured Clostridia bacterium | reverse complement strand
CCACTGCCTCACCCATGTTCTGACACAAATCCCTTACCGATGTGCTGACACAACACTGGTAAATTTTCAACTTTCCATTTTCAACTTTCAACTTGCACTGAGGTATAGATTATGTCAACCTTACAACAGGAGATCTCCCGGCGCCGGACCTTCGCGATCATCTCCCACCCGGACGCCGGCAAGACCACCCTCACCGAAAAATTCCTGCTCTACGGCGGAGCCATTGCCCAGGCCGGGGCCGTCAAGGGCAAAAAGAACGCCCGGGCCGCGGTCTCCGACTGGATGGAGATCGAAAAGCAGCGCGGCATCTCCGTCACCTCCTCCGTGATGCAGTTCCAGTACAACGGCTTCTGCATCAACATCCTGGACACCCCGGGCCACCAGGACTTCTCCGAGGACACCTACCGGACCCTGATGGCGGCGGACTCCGCCGTCATGGTCATCGACGGAGCCAAGGGCGTGGAGCCCCAGACCCGGAAGCTCTTCAAGGTTTGCGCCATGCGGCACATTCCCATTTTCACCTTCATCAACAAGATGGACCGGGAGACCAAGGACCCCTTTGACCTGCTGGACGAGCTGGAGCATGAGCTGGGCATTGAGACCTGCGCCATGAACTGGCCCATCGGCTCCGGCAAGGAGTTCCGGGGGGTCTATGACCGGCAAAAGAGCCAGCTCATCCTCTTCTCCGGCATTTCCGGCAAAAGCAAGGCGGAGAAGCAGGAGATCCAGCTCTACGCCCCGGAGCTGGACGAGATCATCGGCAGCGCCCGTCACAGCCAGCTCATCGACGACGTGGAGCTGCTCTCCGCGGGCCGGGAGTTCAACATGGAGGAGGTTCGGGCCGGAGAGCTGAGCCCCGTCTTCTTCGGCTCCGCCCTGAACAACTTCGGTATTGAGCCCTTCCTGGAGGAATTTTTGCGGATGACGCCCCCGCCCCTGTCCCGCACCGCGGACTGCGGCCTGATTGACGCCTTCAGCCCGGACTTCTCCGCCTTCGTCTTCAAGATCCAGGCCAACATGAACAAGGCCCACCGGGACCGGCTGGCCTTCCTGCGCATCTGCTCCGGTCACTTCCAGCGGGACGCGGAGTACTACCACGTCCAGGCGGGAAAGAAAATGCGCCTGTCCCAGCCCCAGCAGCTCATGGCCTCGGAGCGGGAAATCGTGGAGGAGGCCTACGCCGGAGACATCATCGGCGTCTTTGACCCGGGCATCTTCGCCATTGGCGACACCATCACCGTTCCCGGAAAGAAGTTCCAATTCGCGGGCATCCCCACCTTCGCCCCGGAGCATTTCTCCCGGGTCAGCCCCCGGGACACCATGAAGCGGAAGCAGTTCATCAAAGGCACCGAGCAAATTGCCCAGGAGGGCGCCATTCAGATCTTCAAAAAGCCGGAGACCGGCATGGAGGAGGTCATTGTGGGCGTCGTGGGTACTCTGCAGTTTGACGTGTTCCAATACCGGATGCGGAGCGAATACGGAGTGGAGCTGCGGATGGAGGGCCTGCCCTACGAGGAGCTGCGCTTCATCACCGCCTCCCCTGTGCCGGAGAAGGACCTGAATCTCTCCTCCGACGTGGAGCTGCTGGAGGACTATCGGGGCCGAAAGCTGCTGGTCTTCTCCTCCTACTGGGCCATCGACTTCACCAAGCGGAAGAACCCCGGCCTGGAGCTGGCCGAAATGTCTTAACTGAAAAACAGCGTTTCCTGTGCTTTTTCGCACAGGAAACGCTGTCTTGTTTTTTTATTATTTCCCGTTTCGGAACCAGGCGTCGATCTCCGCCTCGGCCCGGCCCAGGAGGGACTCTGGGTCCGCGCCCCGGAGGTCCAGGCCCTGGGCCTCGAACAGCACCGTCTCAGGAATGCCGTAGAAGCTCTTGCAGAGGCTGTCCACATAAGCGAAGCCCTGGTTGGGGGGCAGGATGGGACCTCCGGCGGTCATGACGTAGAACAGGCGCTTGGCCCGACACAGGCCGTAGGGCCGATCGTCCGGGCCGTAGGCAAAGCTCAGGCCCACGCAGTTGACATGCTCGATCCAGACCTTCACCGAGGCCGGAAAGCTCAGATCCCAGTAGGGCGCCGCCAGGACGATCTGATCCGCCGAGGCAAATTCCAGGGCCTGCCGCAGCAGGGGGTCCTCCCGGTTCCCCGAGGACAGCAGCGCCTCCCGCCTGGCCAGGGTCTCCCGGCTCAGAGGCCGCAGCCCCAGCTCCTCCAGGTTCAGCTCCAGGACCTGACCCTCCAGGTACTCCAGCACCCGCCGGGCCAGCCTCAGACTCCGGGACTCCTCCCGGACGCAGGCGTTGACAAAGAGAATCCGCTCCATAGAACCGCTTCCTTCCGCCCCGAAGGGCCGTCACTTATGCCAGCTCAATCTCAAGCCCGGCTTCCCGGAGGCTTTGCAGGTTCTGGGGATCCGCCGCCCGATCGGTAATCAGACTGTGGACCTGCCGGAGCTCCCCGCTGGCAAAGTGGGAGTCCCGCCCCAGCTTGCTGTGGTCCGCCAGCAGATAGACCGGTCCGCTGACGCTGGCGAGCATCAGATTATTGACTGCCACCTCTCCGAAGTGCTCCGTGGTGATTCCCCGTTCCACAGACAGGCCGCTGCACCCCAGAAAGGCCTTTTGGGCCTGGATGGAGCAGAGGGACTGCTGGGCCACGCTGCCCACCATGGCATACTTGGGAAAGCGCACCTCTCCCCCGGTGAGGATGACGGTCATATCCCCCCGGTGGGGAACGTTGGCCGCCAGCACGTTGTTGGTGATGACCGTCACATTGGGGGCTTGGATGTAGCGCAGCATCCGCAGGGCCGTCCTGCTGGTGTTGACAAAGATCACGTCTCCCGTGTCCACATGGGTTGCGGCAATCCGGGCGATTCGGTTGGGGGCGTCCAGCGCTCCGATGGGGCCGACAGGCTCCACGCCCACCAGGCTGACCCGACCGTAGCCTCGTCGCACCTTTCCCTCCTCCTCCAGCAGAGCCAGATCCCGCCGCAGGGTCACAGCGGAAACTCCCAGCAGAGCCGCTGTCTGGTCCACGTTGATCTGCCCGTCCCGGGCCTGGCGAATCAGCTCCAGCAGCTTTTGACGGCGTTCCATGATGTCTGTACGTTTGCGATTCATAAACCCTCCATGATTTTGTCGGTCATAATTGGCTTATCCTGTATATGATAATATATTATATCACAGATTGCCTCGCTTGTCACCACAAAATATGGTTTTTTCGGAGTATTTTTTCTGTTTTTTGCGTTTCCAGAATCCTGGGTAGTTTGCACAAGTGAATCGCTTTCAATTTGTCTATAATTGCTGGCTTTGGATATGTTTCTGAATAGTGCCGGGATAAACTGAGAGAAATCTCCTTCAGATTATGACGCTGAGCTCCAGACATTGAACAGATTGCAGTCTGAATTCGCCGCGATTGGGTATCTCGCTGAAATCAATAAATATTGGATATATCCCGGGAGCAGTCTCAGTCAGGCCCGGCTACAGCTCCCCCAGGGCGCTCAGAGCCGGGAGGGCTCGGCCGTCGTAGTCAAACAGGCCCTGGTTGGCCCATTCGTTGCCCCCGGGTCCCTGTTCCCGAATGTAGGCTAAGCCCGCCGGGGTGGTCCACTCAGATCCGGGCACCGGCAGCCAGGCGGGCTCCCACCAGATGAGACCCCGGCCCAGATTTCCGGGGGCGGAGCGGATCACGGCCCACAGCTCCTCCAGGAAGGCCCGCTGTCCCTGGGGGGTACAGGGGTAGGGGACGCAGCCGGCGTTTTTCTCGTTGGCCGCCAGGCCGCGTTTCTGTTCTCTGGTGAGGCCCTCCCGTTCATAGCACTCCGCCAGGGTGAAGGCCATGGAGGTCTCCGCCACGATCAGCGGCTTGCCATAGCGTGCCGCCAGGTCATGAAGATTGGCCTGGAGATCCTTCAAGCTGCCGTGCCAGAAGGGATAATAGCTCAGACCGATGCAGTCAAAGTCCGCCCCGCCCAGCGCAAACCAGTGGTCAAACCAGTTGCGGTACAGCTCATTGCTGCCGCCGTTGTCCAGATGCAGCATCAGCTCCACCTCGGGAGCGGCGTCCCGGATGCCCCGGATTCCGGCAGAGACGAAGCGGACCATGTTCTCCCAGTTTGGGGTTCGTCCCAGAGGCCAGAGCAGGCCGTTGCTGAGCTCGTTGCCCGGGGCTGCCATGGCGGGCAGCAGCCCCGCCCGCTTCAGCGTGCTCAGAGTCTGGAAGCTGAAGTCATAGACCGCCTGTTCCAGTTGGGCGGCGTCCAGGTCCCTCCAGGCCTTGGGGGGATACTGCTTGCCGGGGTCCGCCCAGAAGTCGGAGTAGTGGAAGTCCAGCAGCCAGGGCAGACCCGCGGCCTTGGCCCGCCGGGCCAGCTCCAGGGTCCGGGGCAGGTCGTTGGTTCCGGCGCCGTAGGGATTTCCCTTTTCGTCGTAGGGGTCGTTCCAGAGGCGGAGACGAATCAGATTGACTCCATGGCGGCGCAGGATGACAAACAGGTCCTCCGCCGGGCCGTTGCGGGCCTCGGCCCCTGGGGCGGAACCGGTTTCGATTCTGTCATTCTGAGGGTTGCGCAGCGGAGTCGAAGAATCCGTTCCCCCGTCCCCCGGCGCCTGGTGTCTGATCCCTGATGCCTCATCGTAAAACCGTCCCCCGGCCTCCTCCACCTCCAGCAGAGAGGAGAGGTCCGCGCCCTTAATGAGAGAATCAATCATCGAAGCTGAACCTCTTGTACATGGCGCCGTAGCGGAAGCGGGCCATCTCGTTTTTGGCCAGGACCTCCGCCTCGCTGCCCCGGAACTGACAGCGGAGGCAGTAGTATTCCTCCTTGTC
The DNA here is from genome assembly GCA_946625125.1 of uncultured Clostridia bacterium. Taxonomy (GTDB): domain Bacteria; phylum Bacillota; class Clostridia; order Oscillospirales; family Oscillospiraceae; genus JAFRPC01. The sequence continues at coordinate 1,987 of CAMOSU010000112.1, read as the reverse complement.
CTTGTCGTAGAACATATCCATGTCGATGTCCCGCATAAAGCAGGAGGGACAGCGGTAATTCAGTCTGCCCTTTCCAGATTGAGCCATGTGGTGAAAACCTCCTGTTCTTTCAAATTCCGCTCCCAGCCCAGGGTAAACATGGGGCTGAAGGCGTAGCCCTCCCGGACAAAGCCGATCTTGCCGCGTCCGTTGGCCTCCATGGAGACCCGGGTTTTGATGGGCGGGATGAGGCAGGAGACCTCTTCGGCGTTCTCCACCGCCGCCTCCCGGCACTTGTATTCGTAGGGAATGGTGACGGAGTCCTCCCCCGCCTCAATGTGCAGGCGCAGGCTGGACATATCCTCGGTGTATTCCGTGGTGCCGTAGCAGGCCACCATATACTCCTTCACCGTGACGCTCTCGTTGGGGTCGGAGAGGGAGAGAATCTTCCGGTCGACGCGGATTTTGGCGCTGCCCTCGGAGAAGGTGAGGACGCTCTGGAGCTTCACCTTCAGGCCCCCGGCAAATACAATCTCCACCGGGTCCAGGGTGAGAATCCGATCCTCCCCTTCCCTGCTGAAGCTGGCCTTGGTGCGGCAGAGGCAGAGATCCACCTCCTCCCCCCTCCAGCAGAGCTTGGCGGAGCGGACGGTTCCCTCCCCGGCGTAGTGGGTAAAGTAACCCGCCCGGTACTTCTCCTGAATCAGGAAGGGGTAGGAGGCGTCCTGGACGTGGGGGGTGCCGATGCCCACGGGCCACTCCAGCTTGGCGGCGTAGGGCCGCAGGTCCACGATGGCGCCGCCCTGGTCCATGTTGACGCAGGCCCGCATATAGGGGTCGCAGTACCAGAAGAGCTGCTTGTCGGAGCCGTAGAGGATGTCCCGCCACAGGGCGCACTCCGGGGTGGTATAGCCCTTGACGGCCCGGTAGTGGTCGGCAAACTCCGCCATGGTCATATCCGTCAGCTTGCCCTCGGCCTTCAGCTTGCCGTAGTAGGCGCAGCCGTCCTCGTAGGACTTGTAGAGCAGCTCATAGGGCTGCTCCCAGCGGCCCATCTTGTTCATCCAGCCGGGGCCCACGAACATCATATTGTAGGCATAGCCGTCGTTGTACTTCGCCAGGCTGCGGTACTGGTCGATGAGATTGTAGAGGTAGGGATACTCCCAGGTCTTGGTGTCGTAGATCATGCCCCGGAGCACGTTCTGGGGATGGGTGCCGAAGTTGGAGCCGTTGCCGTCGTAGCAGGCCAGCAGGTCCCGGCTCAGATGGGGAATGGCGACGATGCCGCTGTCCTCTTTTTCGTTGGCGGCGGGGGCGTGGGTGTTGGCCTTGGAGGGGATCCAGGGGGCCCAGGGGCCGCCGTCCATGAAGGTGTACCAGGAGTTGTTGCAGGTGTGGTAGGCCTTGGGACCCTCCTCCCAGCAGGTGGCCACGGCGCACTTGACGGAGGGGTATTCCGCCTTGATGAAGTTGATGAGCTTCGCGTCCATGTAGTAGGAGCCGGTGGACTGGGGGTAGAAGCCGAAGGCCTCATGAAATTTCTCGAAAACGTCGTGGACAATGGCCTTTTTGTCCTCCATAGAGAACATCCAGATGCAGAAATCCTTGGTCTTGTATTTCTCCCGGAACTGCTGGCAGGGCAGGCCCAGCAGGGACAGGCCGATCTCGTCCCCGTAGCGGGCGTGGTGCTCCTTGGCCAGCTCCACCGCCTCCGCGTTGAACAGGGAGGCGTAGGTCATCTGGATGGTGGTTTTCAGTCCGTATTTGTGGGCCAGATGCTGCTGGGTTTTGAAAATGTCCAGACTTTCGGTGAGCAGAGCCTTTCGGCCCAGGTCCTCCTGCTTCCCGTGTCCGGTGACCTTCTCAGCGTACTCCGGAACCAGCTCGGGACGGTGGATGATATTGACGATAAACTTGTCGGGCATATGATTCCTCCAATTTTGTGTAGTGTTGCGCAAATCGGGATTTGTGGAAGTCTTGCCAGCGTACAGTTGTTCAGACAAACCTC
>CAMOSU010000111.1 GCA_946625125.1 uncultured Clostridia bacterium | reverse complement strand
GGGAGGTTTGTCTGAACAACTGTACGCTGGCAAGACTTCCACAAATCCCGATTTTTCCCCATGTCTCTGTTGCGGATTCGCGGGAATTATGGTAGAATATCAGAAAACTCACAAACGGAGGTTTTCCCCATGAAATTTATCTCCTGGAACGTCAACGGCCTGCGGGCCTGTATGGAGAAGGGCTTTATGGAGGCCTTTCGCAGTCTGGACGCGGATTTCTTCTCCCTGCAGGAGACCAAGATGCAGCCCGGTCAACTGGAGCTGGAGCTGCCCGGCTATCGGCAGTTCTGGTACTCCGCCGAGAAGAAGGGCTATTCCGGAACCGCGGTTTTTACCAAGCATGAGCCCCTTTCCCTTCGCCGCGGGGTGGGGGTGGAGGAGTTGGACCATGAGGGAAGGCTCATCACCCTGGAATACCCGGGCTTCTATCTTCTCACCTGCTACACCCCCAACGCCCAGGACGGGCTCAAGCGCATCGACTTCCGTATGGCCTGGGAGGACGCCCTGCGGGACTATATGCGGAGCCTGGACGAGAGCAAGCCTGTGATCTACTGCGGGGACCTGAACGTGGCCCACCAGGAGATTGACCTGAAGAACCCCAAGCAGAACCGGGGCAACGCCGGCTTCTCCGACCAGGAGCGGGGCAAGTTCACCGAGCTGCTGGCGGCGGGCTTCACCGACTCCTGGCGCTTCCAGCACCCGGAGGCAGTGGACCAGTACTCCTGGTGGAGCTACCGGATGCGGGCCAGGGAGAAGAACGTGGGCTGGCGTATCGACTATTTTGTGATCTCTGACCGGCTGCGGGAGCGGCTCATCTCCACGGACATTCACCAGGAGATTTTCGGCTCCGATCACTGCCCGGTGGAGCTGCAGTTGGCAATGGAATAAGCCGGGAGGCAGCCTATTCCGGATCGGCCTCGGGGCCGGCCTCGGCCTGCTCCGGCAGCTCTTCCGGCGGCCAGTCCAGCAAAAGGCAGGCTCTCCCATCCAGCTCCGCCTCCCGCATCCGGCTCAGATACTCCGCCAGAGGGACCGGCCCCTGGGCGGGGGGAAAGATGGCCAGAGTCCGGCTGCCAGCGTCCTTGGGGCGGAGCATGGCGTCGGGAAGCTCCTGGCCCTCCAGAATGCCCCGCCAGGGCAGAAAGCCCTCCTGCTCCCGGCCCAGCACAAAGCAATCCGGCAAAATGGGCCAGCTATGCCGGGAAACCCGTTTTTCCAGCCGCAGGCCTCCGGTGCCGGGGAAGCAGACCCCCGTACAGCGGCTCTCGGCGCCGAAGCAGCCCCAAAGTCTCCAGACCCCGGCCCCGGGCTCCGTGCAGTGGGCGGAGAGCCGGTAATACAGGCCCTCGGTTTCCAGGCTCAGACTCCCGATTTCCCGGCCTTGATAAAAGATTGTGTATTCCATGCTTGAACACTCCCTTCCGCGTCAGTCTATGCGGAGGGGAGTGTTCTTTATGTGTCGGCGGCGGCAAGCTCCCATAGGAAGCCTGGTATTAGGGCCGCTCCAGGCCGAAGGACACGGCAATGGCGCTGTCCACCCGGCTCATCTGCTCCTCGGAGAGACGGCCCATATGCTCCCGCAGGCGGCGTTTATCCAGGGTGCGAATCTGCTCCAGGAGAATCACCGAGTCCTTGGCCAAGCCCGCTTCCCGGCCCGGGACCGTGATGTGGGTGGGCAGCCGGGCCTTTCCCAGTTGGCTGGTGATGGCGGCGGCGATCACCGTGGGGGAGTGGCGGTTGCCGGTATCGTTCTGCACGATCAGCACCGGCCGGGTCCCGCCCTGTTCGCTGCCCACCACCGGGCTCAGATCCGCGTAATAGATATCGCCCCGTCTGACATTGCTTTCCATACGACTCACACTCCGGTTTTGATCTTACTCCTATTCTTCCACAGGGATGGGGGAATTATACCCAGTGCAGTCTATGTCTCCGGGGCGAAAAATGTCAAAGCCGGGGCCATTTCGCCCGGGGCTTGGCGCGGCATGAAAAAAGCGCTTCCCCAAAGCAGGTCCTCTGCTTTGGGGAAGCGCCGCGAGACCGCGTATGATACTGAACAATAAAATCGAAAGATTTTAATTGGAGCTTCGTATTACAGCCAGTCTCCCTCCCAGGGCTGGATGCGTCGAGGCTCCTGCTCCAGAAGCGCCCGCTGGGCGTCGCTGAGGTGCTTTTTGCGGACAATGACCTCGTAGACGAATTCCCGGAAATAGCCCTCGCTGCAAACGAAATAGCCCTTCCTTCCGGCCTCCTCGCCCCAACTGTTTTCAATCTTCCAGCGGTTGGGACGGCCCGTCTCGTCGAAGTTCACGCCCACGAAGATCATGGCGTGGGTGGCGAAGCTGTCGTGGTATTCCAGCCGGTCCCCCTTGGAGAGGGTAAAGTCCACGCCCCCCATGAGCCCGGAATAGTCCAGGCTGTCCGGGTCCCAGATCCCCTTTTCCCGGTCTCCATAGGCCCCGGAGTCACAGCCGAACCAGACAGGCTCCCCGTCCCGAAGCTGCTTGACGGTGAGCTCCTCCATTTCCTCCACACTCAGGTTCAGGTTGATCACGTCCCGGTTGGCCATGGAGCCCATGTAGTGAAAGACGTAGTACAGGTTCATGGGCAGGCCGTGGGTGGGGTGGTTGGTGACGGTGATGTAGTCCTCCAGGGTCCCGGCCAGGTACTTCTCATAGAAGCTCCGGCCCGTGAGCCCCCGCTCCGCGTGGAAGAGCCCATCCCGGTCCCGATACTCGAAGTCAAAGCGCTGCGGGGGCTCCCCGAAGGCGATGCACTCCATGCGGTAGACCTCCTCCAGCATGGATTCCTTCAGAGGCCGGGGGTCCTCCCCGGCGGCCATGGCGGCCCGGAGCAGGGAGGCGTCCTTCCGCAGCAGGGTGTTCAGGAGCTTCATAAAGCGCTCCGTGTGGGTGGACTGCCAGGTTTCCGGCATGACCCAGGCCGGAACCACGCCGTACTTGGCCGCCAGGTCCGTGGCCATGTCCCAGTAGCCACCGTCCCCCACGCCCCCTAAGATGTACTCCATCATCCGGTCATTCAGGGGCTTTTGGGCGTTTTCCATCACCAGCTCCAGGAAGTTGTTGGCCTTTTCCAGCTTGTCGTAGAAGGAGAGATAGTTGGCGGAAAGCTCGAACTTGTCCAGATTGCAGGTCTCGGAGATCCGTTCCCGCAGGATGTTCAGCACAGCATAGAGCCAGCAGCGGCCGCTCTTCTGCTGGAAGGTGACGCCCCGGGTCTTCAGCTCAAGGGCAAAGTCTCCGTTGAGCTTCGCCGCCGCCTCCGGCACGTAGGCCAGATCCTTCAGCTCAGTTTTGGCCAGGGCGGCCTGGAGGGTTTTCAGCTCCCGGCGCTCCGCCTCCCGGGCGCGAAAGCGCTCCAACAGGGCAAATGTAATTTCGTTCATAGCAGATCCCTTTCTCTTTGGCGCGGGGCTTATTTCTTGGTAACGCCTTCGCCGTAGATGGTGGTCCAGTCGTTCTTCATGGAAATGGGAACCCAGTCGAACTCCTGGCAGAGCTCATACATCTTGTCGGCCTTTTTCTCGCTGCCGTTTTCCCGCTCCGTGTCGTCGCAGCAGAGCATGAAGGCCAGGCTCTTGTAGGGGTTGTCGGTGGTGACGTATTCCGCCATGCTGGCGTCCCCGGTGCTGTTGCCAAAGCTGAGAACCGGCTGCACGCCGATCTCCTGGGCGATGACTGTGACCTTGTTCATCTTCAGGTTTTTGATGAGGAACTCGCCCCCCAGCACCAGCTTGTCGGCGTCGGTAAAGACGTAATCCAGACCGTCGGTGTCTCCCTGGGCCGGGGCTACCAGCGTCTCGTCGGAGCCGATGATCTGCCGGTTGGGGAGCTTCAGGGGAGAGTTGTCCACGATGCCCCGGACGATGAACCGGTCCGTGCCGCTGACGATGTACACGGTGAAGTCGTTGGCCTGCAGGTATTCCACCACCTGGAGCATGGGCTTGTACCAGCCCTCCCCACGGAGCATGCCGTCATAGCTGGGCATGGGGAGCTTTTTGAACTCCTGGATGTAGGCGTTGAACTCCTCCGGGGTCATGCCGGCGAAGGAGGAGGCGATGCACTGGCCGTGGTCTGTCTCCAGGCCGGTGAAGGAGGTTCCGTTGAGATTCTGGTCCACGATCTTGTGGGCAGTCTCCTTCTCAAAGTCGCTGGCCTTGTCCACGTAGTCCGGGTCCTCCAGCACCCGATGCACCAGCAGGGTGTAGTCGAAGTAGTTGGGGTCCGTCTCGCAGAACAGGGTGCCGTCCAGGTCAAAGACCGCGATCCGGCGCTCCACGGGAATGAAGTCCGGGCCGCCCTCCTGGGTGACAGCCTCTATGTAGGAGAGCAACTGGGTTTTGGCCTGGGCGCTTTCCGTCCAGAGGGAGAGGGGGTTGGCGTTCTGGGAGGCGGGCTCGTCCTTGCACTGCTTCCAGCCCACGCCCAGGGCGTAGAGACAGCTCACCGCCAGCAGCAGACACAGAGCGATGATGGCCAGGCTCCGCCAGAGCTTCAGGGAATGATTGTTGGCTTTCATGGCATTTCCTCCGTTTCTTGGGGATATGCCATATCATAACACTGTTTGCGGCGGGCTTCAAGTGTTTTTTTTAAATCCGTTGGGAAGTCCGGAGAGAATCATTCCGGATCAGTTCTGTTCCGTCCAGCCGAAGACCCCGGGCTCCCATACGTTGCCGTCGCCGTGGCTGTTGACCCAATGCTTCCCTTGGTGGGAAACCTTCGCCCCGGCGGGATAGGCGTCCTCTGTCCCCAGGGGCTGCCGCCAGGCGGGCCATTCCTCGTCGGGCTTGTCCACCCGAGCCCAGATGGACGGAACCAGCGAGGGGGGCCAGTCGGCCTGGGAATGATGGCTCTCAGGGATCAGCCGATAGAGACAGCCCGCCCAACGGACCCGCTGCCCCCGCAGGTAGTCCCGATCCGGCTGCCAGGCCTCGAAGAGCGCTGCCGCCTCCAGGGCGTCGGCGTCCGGCAGACCCGCGGCGGCCTTCTCAATGAGAAGCCGAAGCTCCTCTGCCCGTTTCCTTGTCATTGGGCTTCACCTCCCAGCAGAATATCCAGGACTTCGTCAGCCGGAAGCTCCCCCTCCGGTTCGAGACTCCAGGTCTGCAGAATCGCCTCCTGGGTTTCCTCCCAGTGGGAAAGCGCCTGGTAACCGGGCTCGATTTCCGGGGGCTGGGTGAGCTGCACAGGCTTGAAGCCGTGCAGCGTGAGCAGCGCTGCGGAAGGGTTGTAGATTCGCTGCGTATCATGGACGATGACCCGGGGGGCGAAGAAAATGCATCCGTCCATCAGCTTTGCGTATTCCATACTCAATTCCTCCACCAGTTCAGATTTTCGTAGGCGCTGCCCTCCAGATCATGGAACACAACGGAGCCCGCACTGAGAAACGACGACCATTTCCCATTTTTCTCGCTGTCCTCATAGGAAGGCCGCAGAGCGGCGGGGACATAGACATGAACCGGCTTAGACGATGAAACATTCGCGCCATTAAACATATTGGCGTATGGGAAGTAAACGCCGCCTGGCGTCCGAATGATCAGGGTCTCCAAGCTCGTGTCATACATAAAGGAGAGACTTCCCATACCTTTCCCCGCAGCGCCATAAATATCTACGCACTGCAGTTTCGGATTAGAGGCAAGTGAGCCTTCTTGCGGGATCGCTGCATTTTGGGCAATGACTCTGATCACGTTGGCGTTGTTGCTTACCATGTAAGCAGGCGCGGTGCTGAGATTCGGAAAGACAACCTGGGTCACACGATCCCGCCTGTTCACGGTATAGGATGGGTAGTCCACACCCTCCAGGGTAATTGCTCCACTGGGAGCTGAGCGGTTGGCAATCTGTTCCGTGGTGTAGCGCTTCTGCGTGGAAACCGCCGTCATGGCTCTTCTTCTGTCTGACTGCGCCTTCATACCGAGCCCTCCTCCTGTGCCGCGTCGCTTTCCCAGCCTGCCGCCAGGGCATAGCCATCCCGCACATGAATCTCATAGCGGGTGTTTGCCTCCACGGAAAAGTCCTCCGGCATGACCAGAGCCACGGGAACGGTCAGTACCGTGGGAACCGCCCCGGAGCGGAAGACCACAAGGAAGGAACCCTTTGCGGGATAATCCGAAAGCGTCAGCGCGGACACGGTTCCGCAGAGATATCCGGTTTCCGCCTCCGGGTTCAGGGTGATGTCCGTGCCTGGAAGCTCGCAAAGTCGTTCCGCGCCTTCCGCGGACGAGATGCGTCTGACGCTGCCCAGCTCACCGCGGTCATTTTTGAAATTCTGAATGACATAGGATTTCATACAGACAGCCTCCTTGAAATGTTCATAGTCGAATCTCCTTTCCATTTTTTTGCGCCCTGGGAGCGGATTCAGGCCCCCTATGCTGAATAACCTTTTCAAGATACTAATATGGCATAAGAAAAGGCAGCTCCCAGGCTGCCTTTATTATACCATATTTGAGTGATTTTTTCAAGATATTTATCTATTTTCAAGACACTTTTTCGCAATCAATTCCCGGAGGGCACAAGCTCCGCCACGCAGATCTCCGGCGGGTTGAAGAATCTCGGGATGCCATAACTGCCCGCCAGACCGGTGGTCAGGATACAGACAGCCTTCGTACCCGCGAACATACCCTTGGAATAGGGGGGGAATTTGCCCACGTAGGGGGCGTAAAGTCCCTGCTCCAGGAGGGGAATGCGGACCACGCCCCCGTGATAGTGGCCCGAGAGAACCAGGTCCACGGAATCCTTGTCGATGTATTCCCAGTCCAGCCAGCCGGTGGGGATGTGGTTGAGCAGGAGCTTGAACTCCTCTGT
>CAMOSU010000110.1 GCA_946625125.1 uncultured Clostridia bacterium | reverse complement strand
ACCTCCCCTGCAAGCAGGGGAGGTTTTGCGGAGAAATCCACAAATCCCGATTTGCCGAATCCTTTCCCTGCAAACAAAACGAGGAACTGCGTTTTCGCAATTCCTCGTTTTGTTGTCTCAGTAACGGTAAAGCTCAAAGCCCATAAACTCCGCCAGGGCCTCCAGGGTGTCGGCGTGTTTGCCTCGGATGACGGCGTAATGGGGCTCGAAGCCGGACTTCACGCTGTCCTCCACCAGCTCCCGCACCGGGGCGTCGGTTTTCACCACCAGGGAGGTGCCGATGAACTGCTTGGGCTTGTCCAGGATCTCTCCCTCCGCAAGGAAGAAGCGGAAGCTGCCGTCGGGCTCCCGTCCCACCCGGAACACCGTGGCGCTGGGGTAAGCCTCGCAGCCAAAGTCCATGGCGGGGCCGATCTTCCGGTTGGGGTGGACCCCCACCACGGCCCCGGTATCCTGCCGGGCCAGGGAGCAGGCCGCCGCGCCGCAGTGCCAGAAGCTCAGAGTGTTTTCAGCCTCGTCCAAGCTCACCGGGTCCCCGAAGAACACCGGCTGGCCGGAGAGCTGCTGCCCCATCCACATGGACAGGGCTCCGTAGACGTCCGCCTCGCAGGCGGCGGGGACGCCCTCGTCGTTGAGCATGGACAGCACCGTGCAGACCGGGGTGCCGTAGGCGGTGAAGAAGTCCGGCCAGCAGCGGGAGGCCAGGGCGCCGATGTGATGCTCGTCCACGTAATCCCGGTAGGCCCGGTAGAGCTTCGCGTGGTCCACCCGGTTCTGCTCCGGGGTGTTTTCAAAGCCGCAGGTCATGCAGGCGGTCTTCTCCAGGCAGGCGGCGCAGTCGGCCTCGGAGACGGCCTTGGCCTTCTCAATCAGCTCCCGGGCCTCAATGGCCTCCAACTCCACTCCAAAGACACTCATCAGCTCCGCGTCCAGCGCCCGGCCAAAGCCGAAGCCCTGGGGGGTGTGGCCCACGGCGGCCAGCTTCAGGCCCTTCAGATCGTGCTTCAGCTTTGCCGCCTGAATGCCGCTGAGAAGCTGCCGCTTTACAGAGTCCTCGCCGGGAGCGCCGAAGACGTAGAGGAAGGGCCTGTCGTCAAAGGCCCGCAGGGCGTTGGCGGCGGAGTAGGCCCCGGTGAGGGAATTCAGCCGCAGGCGGCCTCCGTCGATGACGGGCTCCCGCAGGGTCCAGAGGATCACCGGGCAGTCAAAGCGCCGCAGGATCTCGGACATATAGGCCGCGTTGGCGAAGGTCAGATTCTGGAACACAATCAGATCCGGCTGCAGGGGCTCCAGATAATCCCGCAGGGCCTCCACGGACAGCAGCTTGTCCGCCGGACAGACGAAGGCGGGGTCCAGCCCCTTCAGCAGCCCGCAGGAGGCGGCAAAGGCCTCGTCCGCGCTGGGCATGTGAAAGGTAGGCACCCCCACGGGAACGTAAACGGGAGTGAAGGGCTTCATGTTTGTTACTCCTTTGCAAATGGTGTTTTCAATTGAAAAGTCAGAAGTAAGAAGCAAGAACTCCGCGGCTTTCGCCGCTGATCACCTCTTACTTTTTTCTTGCCGCTTCTTGCTTACTTCTTATGCTATCATACCCTTCTGGATTGTTCTTGTCAACCCAAAAAGCAGAAACCCCGCCGCAGTACGCTGCAACAATTCTTTTCAATGTAGGGACAAGCACATCCCTCGTCCCAAACGCATCGAAAGGCGGAAGGCGCGGACGGCGGAGCGCCGTTCCTGCAAGCGGAAACGTGCCGTAATTGTCATTTCGAGCGCAGCGAGAAATCCGTTTCCCTTTTCCAATGGTTTCAAATGGCAATTTGAAAACACCTCAACTCCTCACGATTCACGATTACTCCCCGCTCCGTTCGAGGTACGGCGGCCTGGAGTCAGGCCGTCCCTGCGGTGCGGGCTGAGAAGTTCGTCTTTTTCCACTTCTTTCATAAAAATGTTCCATTTTCCGCTTTACAATTTGAAACAAATCTGATAGAATACAAACTGTACTATGGTCCTCTGCGGCCAGTATCAACCATTTGCCGATTACGATTTAGGAGGTAAGTTGCATCAAATGGCTTGTAAAGTAACAACGGTTCCCTTCCGTGGCACGAAGGAACAAGAAGAGAAGCTGTTGGCCGTGATCGACGAGCTCCGGGACACCCCGGGCGCGCTCATGCCCATCATGCAAAAAGCCCAGGACATCTACGGCTATCTGCCCATCGAGGTCCAGACCATCATCGCTGACCAAATGAGAGTTCCCCTGGAAAAAGTCTACGGCATCGCCACCTTCTACGCCCAGTTCGCGCTGGCGCCCAAGGGCGAGTACCGCATCTCTGTCTGCCTGGGTACCGCCTGCTACGTCAAGGGCTCCCAGGGCGTCTACGACAGAATTTCCCGTGAGCTGGGCATCGGAGAGGGCGAGTGCACCCCCGACGGCAAGTTCTCCCTGGAATCCTGCCGCTGCGTGGGCGCCTGCGGTCTGGCTCCCGTTATGATGATCAACGACGACGTCTACGGCCGCCTGACCCCCGACATGGTTCCCGACATCCTGAAGAAGTATTAATCTCCGTCTGCACTGCCCCGGCTTTACAAAGGAGGTAGCCTATGAAACTTCGCCAGATCGCGGAGCTGCTCCGGGCCAATGTCCTCTCCAGCGAGGATATGCTGGATACCGAAGTTCAGAACGCCTTCTGCTGTGACATGATGAGCGACGTGCTGGCCTTTGCCACCAATCAGTCTGTGCTGATCACGGGGCTGCTGAATCCCCAGGTGGTCCGCACGGCCATGATGCTGGATATGCACTGCATCGTCTTCATCAACGGCAAGGAGCCGACCCCCGAGATCGTCTCTCTGGCCGACGCCAATGACATCGTCATCATGGTGACGGAGGAATCCATGTTCCGCGCGGCGGGCACCCTGTTCGACACGGGCCTGCTGAACGCGGGGGAGGAATAGTCCCATGCCGGCCCCGCTGAACTTCCACTTCGACATCGACGGTGAAGACTTCTCCTCGGCCGGCGAGGCCTCCGTGGAGATGAAGAAAAAGCTGCGGCAGCTCGGATTCCCCTCCGACGTGATCCGCCGCTGCTCCATTGCCATGTACGAAGGCGAGATTAACATGGTGATCCATGCCAACGGCGGCAGCGCCGACGTGGCGGTGTATCCCGACAAGGTGGTCATGGTCCTGGAGGACCACGGTCCCGGCATCCCCAACGTGGAGCTTGCCATGCAGGAGGGATACTCCACCGCTTCCGAACAGATCCATAACATGGGCTTCGGCGCCGGTATGGGTCTGCCCAACATGAAACGCTACACCCAGAGTCTGGAAATCGAAACCCAGGTGGGTGTGGGAACGAAGCTCACCATGGTGGTGAGCGTGTAGAACCCCGAAGGGAGGGAATGCATGTCTGATTTTCTGCATTCGGTGTCGCTGGACGCCGACAAGTGTATCGGCTGCACCTCCTGCCTGCGCAACTGTCCCACGGAGGCCATCCGCATCCGGGGCGGCCACGCGGTGATCCGCACCAATTTCTGCATCGACTGCGGTCGCTGCGTGCGGGTCTGCCAGCACAAGGCCAAAAAGGCCATCTTCGATAAGCTCGCCGACATCGACCCCAAATACAAGTACCGCATCGCCCTTCCGGCCCCTGCTCTTTACGGGCAGTTCGACGACCTGACGGACATCGGCTGCCTGCTGGAGTCCCTGCTGGAGCTGGGCTTCGACGAGGTCTACGAGGTGGCGCGCGCGGCGGAGATCATCTCCGAGTGCACCCGCCGTTACATGCGAAAGCCCAATATCCCCCGCCCGGTGATCAGCTCGGCCTGTCCCGCCATTGTGCGGCTCATCCGGCTGCGCTTCCCGGAGCTGTGCGATAACGTCCTGCCCATTCTGCCCCCGGTGGAGTATGCCAGCCGCATGGCCAAGGCCAAGGCGCTGAAAAGCCACCCGGAGCTGAGCAAGGACGAAATCTGCACGGTGTTCATCTCCCCCTGTCCCGCCAAGAGCAGCTATGCCAAAAACGGCCTGAGCCAGACCCGCAGCAGCATTGACTATGTGGTCTCCATCGCGGAGGTCTACATGAAGCTGGGGGGCAAGGTGAAGCAGCCCCATCCCGGCATGCTGCGGTCCCGGGCCGGCATCGCCGGCGTCAAGTGGGCCAGCTCCGGCGGGGAGGCCGAAGGACTGTTCGACGACCGCTATCTGGCGGCGGACGATATGGACAACGCCATTCAGGTGCTGGACGCCATCGAGAACGCCAAATTCCCCCATCTGGAGTTTGTGGAGCTCGACGCCTGTCCCGGCGGCTGCGTCGGCGGGGCGGCCACGGTGGAGAACCCCTACATTGCCAAGGCCAGGCTTATGTCCTTCCGGCATGGCCTGCCCCACAACCGTAATTACCTGGACGTGAAGGACCAGGGACCGGATTTCGTTCCGGCGGACGCCATGCTGGACGCTCCCATCAACGACTACTCCCCGGGCTACAGCCTTTCGGAGGATCGCTTCGAGGCGATGCGGATGATGATGCGGATTGAGGAGCTCCACGCCCAGCTTCCCCGGATCGACTGCGGCTCCTGCGGCGCCCCCACCTGCCGGGCCTTTGCCGAGGACGTGGTGAAGGGCGAGGCGGAGATGGAGGACTGCGTGGTACTGCTGCGGCAGCGGCTGCGGCGGGACCAGGAAGGAGGGAAGCCCCAATGACCGTCATGGAGCTGGCACAGGCTCTGAAGCTGGAGCCTGTCTGCGAGGCGGAGCCCGACCGGGAGGTTACCGGCGGCTATACCGGCGATTTGCTTTCCTGGGTCATGGGCCGCGCCCAATCCGGGGACGCCTGGATCACCATTATGTCCAACAATAACGTGGTTGCCGTCGCCACCCTGACGGACGCCGCCCTGGTCATTCTGGCCGAGGACGTGCAGCCGGACCCGGGGGTGACGGAGCTGGCGGAGCGGAAGGGCATCAACCTCTACCGTTCCCCCGACTCTGCCTTCTCACTGTGCGGGAAGGTGGCGGCCCTGTTATGAACCGCTATTACTACGATCTGCACCTGCACTCCTGCCTGTCCCCCTGCGCGGAGGACGACATGACCCCCGCCAACATCGCGGGCATGGGCAGTCTCTGCGGGCTTCAGCTCATGGCGCTGACGGACCACAATAGCTGCGGCAACTGCCGGGCCTTTCTGGAGGCCTGCCGCCAGTACGGCATTGTGGGCGTCCCCGGCATGGAGCTGACCACCGCTGAGGAAATCCATCTGGTCTGTCTTTTTCCCAATCTGGAAAAGGCGGAGGCCTTTGACAAGGCGGTGCAGGCCCAGCGCTTTCCCATCAGGAACAAGCCCGCCGTGTTCGGCAACCAGTATTACATGGACGCCCAGGACAATGTTCTGGGGGAAGAGCCTAACCTGCTGATCCCGGCCACCCGCCTGGATCTGGAGGCGGCCACGGCCCTGGCTCTGGCCCACGGCGGCGCCGCCTACCCGGCCCACATCGACCGGCCCTCCAACGGGATCATCGGCATCCTGGGCAATCTGCCCGAGAAGCCCTTCTTTCCCACCCTGGAGCTGAATGACGCGGAAAACCGGGAGAGCTACGCAAGGCAGTACGGCCTGGAAAACCGGCGGCTGCTCTGCTCCTCCGATTCCCACCGGCTGGAGAGTATGCGGGACGCGTCCAACTGGATCGAGCTGGACGACGAGCCCTACAGCTCCCAGAGAGTCCGGGACGCTCTGATCACCCTGCTGCGGGAGGGAATGACGTGAATCATTGAAAATTGAAAACGGAAAGTTGAAAAATGATCGGAGTTTTTCAAATCGGGATTTGAGAAGCGCGTTCAATTTTCGATTTTCAATTCTCAATTCTCAATTTCCAAGGAGAGTATGGTATGAAAGAACTGTCCCTGAACATTCTGGACGTGGCGAAGAACTCCGTCAAGGCGGGGGCCGACCGGGTTGTGATCCGCATCGAGGAGAAGGATGGCTGGCGCACCCTGACCATCATCGACAACGGCTGCGGCATGAGCCCGGAATTCCTGGCCAACGTCACGGACCCCTTCACCACCACCCGTACCACCCGTCCCGTGGGCATGGGACTGCCCCTTCTGAAGCTGGCCGCGGAGCAGACCGGCGGCGATCTCACCATCGAATCCTCCGTGGTGCCTCCCACGGGAACCACCGTCAGAGCCCGCTTCCGTATGGACCACCTGGACTGCGTGCCGGTGGGGGACTACGCCGGTTCCGTGGTGACTCTGATCCAGGGCAGCCCGGAGATCGACTTCCGCTTCGAGTATCTGCGGCCCGAGGGGGACATCGTTCTGGATACCGCTGAGGTTCGGAGCGTCCTGGGGCCGGATATTCCCCTGGATACCCCCGACGTGCTGATGTGGATCGAGGGCAGTCTGAAGGGAGAGTAACACCCGTAGTGGCCGCTGACCCCAGCGGCCATGGAGAAACCCGAATACCCAATATGGCCGTTGAGGTCAGCGGCCGCTACGGTACAAAAGAATTACGTAAAATCACAATAAGAAAGGAACGTACACATGAAAACTTTGGCGGAACTTCAAGCAATTCGTGAACGCATGAAGGACAACGTGACCATGCGCTCCGGCAGCGGCAGCATCCGCGCTGTGGTGGGCATGGCTACCTGCGGCATCGCCGCCGGCGCCAGACCCGTCCTCTCCGCTCTGGTGGAGGAGGTCAGCGCTCTGGGCCTGGGCGAGAAGGTCACCGTGACCCAGACCGGCTGCATCGGCCTGTGCCGGTACGAGCCCATTGTGGAGGTCTACGAGGCTGACAAGGAGAAGGTCACCTACGTCAAGATGACCGCAGAGAAGGCGCGCCGCGTTG
>CAMOSU010000109.1 GCA_946625125.1 uncultured Clostridia bacterium | reverse complement strand
TGCCGTCCCTACAGGCGCGTCATTCTGAGCGAAGCGAAGAATCCGTACCCCCCGTCCCTGTGGGCGGGGCAAACGCCTGTCTCTACTCCTTCAGCAGCTTCCTCCTGGCAAAGTTGATGGGGCCCTCCTGCATGCGGTTGATCCAGCCCAGGCTCTTGCCGCAGCCATAGGCCACGCAGGAGTCGGCGTCGTCCGCCACAGTGCAGCGCATGCCGGTTCGCTCGGTGATGAGCTTATCCATGCCCCAGAGCTGGGCGCCGCCTCCGGTGAGAA
This sequence comes from uncultured Clostridia bacterium, assembly GCA_946625125.1. Lineage (GTDB taxonomy): Bacteria > Bacillota > Clostridia > Oscillospirales > Oscillospiraceae > JAFRPC01. The sequence continues at coordinate 6,581 of CAMOSU010000109.1, read as the reverse complement.
CGATGCCGTTCCGGGCAATGTCCGCCACCAGCTCGGGGGTGGTCTGCTCCAGCACCGCCAGAATCTCATCGGTAATCTGCCGGGCGGGGCGGCGCAGAGCCTCCAGCATGTCCGCGGAGCTAACGCTGATTTCCCTGGCCAGGCCGGTCTTGAAGTCCCGGCCCTTCACCAGGGTTTCCACCGGCTCGCCCCGGTCAAACACGCTGCCCACGCTGATTTTGGTCTCCTCGGCAATGGTCTGGCCCACAATGAGGCCGTACTTCTTCCGCAGATAGCGGATGATGGCCTCGTCGAAGTTGTCCCCCGCCACCTTGATGGAGGCGGAGTTGGCCAGGCCGTTCATGGTCAGCACCCCGATGTCGGTGGTGCCCCCGCCGATGTCCACGATCATGTGGCCGTCGGGGCCGTCAAAGCTGAGATTCGCGCCCAGGGCAGCCGCCAGGGGCTCCTCGATGAGATAGACCCGCCGGGCTCCCGCCTCCTGGGCGATCTGCACCACGGCCCGCTCCTCGATGCTGGTGATGCCGCTGGGGACGGAGATCACCACCCGGGGCTTCACAAAGGCGTATTTGAAGATCTGCCGGAAGAATTCCGCCAGCATCCGCTCCGTCAGCTCATAGTCGGAGACCACGCCCTCCCGCAGGGGCCGCATGGCCACCACGTTGCCGGGGGTCCGCCCCAGCATGTTCCGGGCGGCGGAGCCCACCTTCAGAATCTTCCCGGTGTTTTTGTCCACCGCCACCACAGAGGGCTCCCGGAGCACAATGCCCTTGCCCTCAGCGTAAACCACCACGTTGGCGGTTCCCAGGTCAATGCCCAGGTCCTTGGAAAAAATAGACATAGTTATCACCTGCGTTTATCGTTGTATGTTCAAGGCCGCGCGCGGTCCCCGCGCCGCGGATCAAAGGATTAGTTCGGTGCTGCCGCCAGAACCGCCACGTCGATGGATTTCGCCCCGGCTTCCTTCAGAACCCGGCTGGCCTCGGAAACCGTGGCTCCGGTGGTGAGCACGTCGTCCAAAAGCAGCACCCGCTTTCCGGCCACCAGGGCGGGGTCCTTTACCCGAAAAGCCCCCCGGATGTTCCGCTGCCGGGCCTCCCGGCCCACGGTGCTGGATTGGGGCCTGCGTCCGCGTTTTTTCAGAGTACAGACCGGTTCCATTCCCAGTTCCTTCCCGGCGGCTCTTGCCAACAGGAGGGTCTGGTCATAGCCCCGTCTGCGGCGGCGCAGGGGGCTGATGGGAATGTAGGTCATCAGGTCATACTCCCGGCCCAGTTGGCTGTCCACCGCCCGGGCCAGCAGAGGCCCGAAATACCCGGCGTAGAAGCCACAGCCGTTGAATTTGAAGCGAAGAAAGGCCTCCCGCAGCCGTTCCTCATACCAGAAGGCCGCGGCCCAGCGTCTGTAGCCGGAGCCCCGGCGGGGTCCGGAAAAGGGCTCCGGCAGGGATGCCCGGCAGGCGGGACAGATTCGCTCCTCCCCGGGCTCCAGAAAGCGGCGGCAAAGCACGCAGCGGGGCGGCCAAAGCAGGCCCTTCAGGGCCATCCATATGCGCTTCAATGGGCTGCCTCCCTCCTGGGCGTCAGATGATCCGAGGGCGTTCATTTCCGGACGGGGTGCGGCGGACGGCTGATAAGTGACGGCCCAAATCTCTGATCTGGCTGCCGGAACTTATGCAGAGCAGAGCCGTCCCTACGGGCGGGCGGAAACGTCTCGTCCCTGTCATTCTGAGCGCAGCGAAGAATCCGTAACCCCCGTTCCCTTTTTTCAATGTTTTCAAATGGCAATTTGAAAACACCTCAATTTTCCATTTTCAATTTTCCATTTTCAATTCTCAATTCCCCGGGCGGGGGGCGGCAGACGGCTGAGAGCCGTCCCTACAGGCGGTGCCGCATCAAACGCGCGGGGCGTCGGGGACGCCGCCCCCTACGGCGGAAACGTACCGATTCCGTCATTCTGAGCGCAGCGAAGAATCCGTAACCCCCGTCCCCATTTCCAATGTTTTCAAATGGCAATTTGAAAACACCTCAATTTTCAATTTTCAATTCTCAATTCTCAATTCCCCGGGCGGGGCTTACTCCCCGTGGCACAGCCTCCACTTCAGGCCGCTGAAGCGCTTTTGCTTTTTGTCGTTGTGAACCATGTACTCCACCACGCCCTGATCTCCCACCACGATCAGCAGCTCCCTGGCCCGGGTGATGGCGGTGTAGAGGATGCTGCGGCTCAGCAGCAGGGGCGTTCCCCGCCACAGGCACAGCACCACCGCCCGATACTCGCTGCCCTGGCTCTTGTGGACCGTCATGGCGTAGGCCGGTTCCAACTGGGAGAGCATATCATAGGTGTAGACGGCCTCCCGGTCGTCAAAGCGGATGGTCACGGTCTGGGCCTGGTAGTCTATCCCCAGGATGGTCCCCACGTCTCCGTTGAAGATCCCGGAGCCCATGCCTCCGCCGCTCTTATTCCAAATTATGTCGTAATTGTTTCGGATCTGCATGACCCGGTCTCCCTCCCGGAAGACCGTCTCCCCGTGGCGTTTTTCCCGCTTGTTCTCCCCGGGGGGATTCAGAGCCTGCTGCAAAAGGGCGTTGAGAGCCCGGGTTCCGGTCTCCCCCTTGCGGGTGGGGGATAAGACCTGGATCTCCTCGGGCTGGATTCCCATGTTCCGGGGCAGCCGTCGGGCGCAGAGCTCCGTAACAGTCTGACACACCGCCTCGTCGCTGCTCCGCTGCAGGAAGAAGAAGTCCTTCTTTTTCTCCCCCAGCTCCGGCAGCTCCCCCCGGTTGACCCGGTGGGCGTTCATGACAATGAGACTCTCACTGGCCTGCCGGAAGATTTCCGTCAGCCGCACCGCGGGGATTTTCTCGCTGCGGATCAGATCGGAGAACACGTTCCCCGCTCCCACGGAGGGAAGCTGGTCCGGGTCTCCCACCAGAATCAGCCGACAGCTCTCCGGCAGGGCCTGCACCAGATCGTACATCAACAGCAGATCCACCATGGAGCTCTCGTCCACAATCACCGCGTCACAGCTCAGGGGGTTGTGGCTGTTGTGGACAAAGACCATCTCCCCGTCCTCCGGGGAGACGTCCACCTCCAGCAGTCGGTGGATGGTGGAGGCCTCCCGGCCCGTCAGCTCCGTGAGCCGCTTGGCCGCCCGGCCTGTGGGAGCGGTGAGGAGGGTTTTCAGCCGCATCTGTTCAAACAGGTCCAGAATTCCCCGCAGGGTGGTGGTTTTGCCGGTGCCGGGGCCGCCGGTGACAATCAGCAGCTTCTCCGCCGCCGCGGCAAATATGGCGCTGCGCTGGAGCTTGGCATAGGCGATGCCCTGCTCCGCCTCAATGCGGGCCACGGTTTTGGCCAGGTTGGCGGGCAGGGACACCTTGCCCCCCACCATCTCCAGAAAACGGCGGGTGAGATAACGCTCCGCCTGGCCGTAGGCGGGCAGATACACCGCCCGCAGGGAGGCCACCTGATCCAGCACCACCCGCTCCTGGGATTCCAGACGCTCCAGGCCGGCTTTGATGATCTCCCGGTCCAGCCGCAAAAAGGCGGCGGTGGCCTCCACAAGCTGGGGCTCCGGCACGAAGACGTGGCCCCCGGTGGAGTTAAAGCTCAGCTCATAGAGGATTCCGGCGTCCACCCGGCGCTCGTCGTCGCCGTCAAAGCCCAGCTCCAGGGCAAAGGCGTCCACCTGGGCGAAGGGAGCCCGAAAGCCCTCCTCCGTGAGAAAATAGGGGTTGTCCTGAATGGCCATCATGGACAGCTCGCCGTAGCTGCGGTAGATTCGCACCGCCAGCTCCGGGGGCAGCCGGTAGCTGCTCAGAAACTCCGCCAGGTGCCGCAGTCCCTGCTGGGACTGGAAGCTCTCATGAATCTCCCGGGCCTTGGCCTGGGAAATGCCGGGGACCTGGGCCAGCCTGTCCGGGTCGCTTTCAATGACCTTCAGACTCTCAGCTCCAAAGCGCTCCACGATCCGGGCGGCGATTTTCGGGCCGACGCCCTTCACCGCGTGGGAGGAGAGATAGGCCAGAATCTCGATCCGGTTCTCGGGCATGAGCCGCTCCAGGTTGACGATCTCAAGCTGCCTGCCGTAGCTGCTGTGATTGCTCCAGCGCCCCTCGATCCGCAGCCGCTCCCCTACCCGGGTATCGGGGACAGTGCCCACCGCGGTGCTCTGCTCGCCCTTTTCGTCCTTCAGCCGCAGAACGGTATAGCCGTTCTCCGGGTTTTGAAAGACCACAGCCGTCACGCTGCCCTCCAAGCGGACCAATTCTTCCATGAATCAAACTCCTGTCACTCGCTGCCCGTTGTCGCTTGCTTAATCCATCTTATTGTACACAAAAAATGCCGTTCTGCATAGTCCCAATTTTCAAAAAATCGGAAAAATAATTTTTTACTCTGAAAATAATACTTGACAAGTTAGACGCAGGTAACTATAATATGGTCGAAAGGTTAGCGTAGGCAAACCATCCGACAGCAATCCAGTGAGAGAGGAACAAGCAATGATGCCACTGTGCTTTGCCCCGGCGGGGGAGGAAAACGTAATCAAACGGATCGGCGGGCTGCCCGAGGTGAAGCAGCATCTGGCGGATCTGGGCTTCGTGGTGGGCGGCAGCGTCACTGTCATCACCACGCTGAACGGAAACGTCATTGTCAACGTCAAGGACACCCGCGTCGCCATCAGTCAGGAAATGGCGCAGAAAATCATGATTTAACGAAAAAGCAGATTCAAAGAAGGAGGCAAACTATGAAGACTCTGAGAGAAGCCAGAATCGGCTCCACCGTCAAGGTGGTGAAGCTCCACGGCGAGGGCGCCGTCAAGCGCCGCATCATGGACATGGGCATTACCAAGAACGTGGAGATCTATGTCCGCAAGGTGGCCCCTCTGGGGGACCCGGTGGAGATCACCGTCCGGGGCTACGAGCTTTCCCTGCGGAAGGCTGACGCCGAGATGATCGAGATTCAGTAAAGACAGCGCTTTTGCGCTCAGAAGTTAGTCACATCTAATTTGCTCGCAAATTAGATGTGACTAACAGAAAAATGAAACGCAATCGCGTTGAAAGAAAGGAAGAACGTTATGAGTATACGAATCGCCCTGGCGGGCAACCCCAACAGCGGCAAGACGACCCTGTTCAACGCCCTCACCGGCTCCAACCAGTTCGTTGGCAACTGGCCCGGAGTCACCGTGGAAAAGAAAGAGGGCAAGCTGAAGAAGCACGACGACGTGGTCATCACCGACCTGCCCGGCATCTACTCCCTCTCCCCCTACACTCTGGAGGAGGTGGTGGCCCGGAACTACCTGATCGGAGAGCGCCCCGACGCCATTCTGAACATCGTGGACGGCTCCAACCTGGAGCGCAACCTCTACCTCACCACGCAGCTCACGGAGCTGGGCATCCCCGTGGTGGTGGCCATCAACATGATGGACGTGGTCAAGAAGAACGGCGACAAAGTCAACACCCAGCAGCTCAGCAGGCAGTTGGGCTGCAGGATCGTGGAGATCTCCGCTCTGAAGGGGACCGGCGTTTCCGAGGCCGCCGAGGCCGCCATCGACGCCGCCAAGAACGGCAAGACCGTTCCCATGCACAGCTTCTCCGGTCCCGTGGAGCACGCCCTGGCCCACATCGAGGAGCACGCGGTTTCCAATCTCCCCGAGGAGCAGCAGCGCTGGTACGCCGTCAAGCTCTTTGAGCGGGACAGCAAGGCTCTGGAGCAGCTGAAGCTCTCCGAGGCCGTCAAGGCCGACGTGGAGCAGCACATCGCCGACGTGGAGAAGGAGCTGGACGACGACGCCGAGTCCATCATCACCAACGAGCGCTATGTGTGGATCGGCTCCATCATCAAGTCCTGCTACACCAAGAAGAACAAGGGCAAGCTCTCCACCTCCGACAAGATCGACAAGGTGGTCACCAACCGCTGGCTGGGCCTGCCCATCTTCGCGGTGGTCATGTTCCTGATCTACTACATCTCCATGGTCACCGTGGGCTCCGCCGCCACCGACTGGGCCAACGACGGCCTCTTCGGAGACGGCTACCACCTGTTCGGCATCGGCTCCTCCGCCGCGGAGGAGGCCGGCGACGACTACAGCGCCGCCGTCAACGCCATCGACGCCTATATGGACGTGGATTGGGAGGACGAGGAGCTGGACACCGACGCGCTTCTGGAGGAGATGAAGTCCTTCACCACCCAGGAGCAGACCGCCCAGGTCACGGTGGAGGACGAGGAAACTCTGGAGGAATCCGAGCTCACCGTTTACTTCGACAGCGTTCCCGAGGACGCCGACGGGGAAGAGACCAACGCCATGTCCTTCAAGGACGCCATCGCCTACTTTGAAGAGAAAGGCTTCGAGGAGCCCGACCCCGCCGACTACGGCGTCTGGGTCCCCGGCGTGCCTGCTCTCATTGACAAGCTCCTGTGCGACAGCGAGGGCAACCCCAGAGTGGCCGACTGGCTCTACGGTCTGATTCAGGACGGCATCGTGGCCGGCGTGGGCGCAGTGCTGGGCTTCGTACCCCAGATGCTGGTGCTGTTCTTCCTGCTGGCCTTCGTGGAGGCCTGCGGCTACATGACTCGTATCGCCTTCG
>CAMOSU010000108.1 GCA_946625125.1 uncultured Clostridia bacterium | reverse complement strand
GGGCCACGTCGTGGGGGCCGACGCCGGGACGGGGCTTGCCGGTGAGGTAGATGGCAATGACGCCGGGACGCTTGAAGTCGTAGGTACGGCCTACAAGCTGCTTGGCCAGCTCGCCGCCGCCTTCGCCCACGGCCAGGGTACCCAGAGCGCCGTAACGGGTGTGGGAGTCGGAGCCCAGGATCATCTTGCCGCAGCCGGCCATGAGCTCCCGGTTCAGGGAGTGGATGTTGCCCAGGTTGGTGGGAATATAGATGCCGCCGTACTTGTGGGCAGCGGAGAGGGCGAACTTGTGGTCGTCCTCGTTGATGGTGCCGCCCACGGCGCACAGGGAGTTGTGGCAGTTGGTCAGCAGATAGGGCAGGGGGAACTTGGTCATGCCGGAGGCGCGGGCCGTCTGGATGATGCCCACGTAGGTGATGTCGTGGGAGGCCATGGAGTCGTACTTCAGCTTCAGGTTCTCCATGTCGTCCACAGTGTTGTGGGCCTTCAGGATGCCATAGGCCATGGTACCCTTGCTGGCCTCTTCCTTCGTCACATTGGCAGGGAGCTGGGCGGGATCGGTGACGATCTTCTCGCCGTCTACAAGATAGATACCGGTGTCGTAGAGTTTCAGCATGATACTTCTCCTTTTATGCGCATTCTGCGCGGGGTCTGCGCCCCATGTGTTTTCCGGGAGGGCCGACTATGCAATTTGACGGAATTGCCCGATACCCTTCCCGCAAGCATTATACAGCTTTCACAAGAGTTTTGCAAGAGCAAATCCGCTTTTCCTCCATGAAAAGAATTTATATTTCCTATGAGCGAAGATTATAGCCCAAAGGCAGAAAAAAGCAGTGTGCCTTCGCACACTGCCTGATTCCGTATCGTTATCAGATGGCACGCTCAACCTTGTTGGAGCGGAGACATCTCGTACAAACGTATACATGGCGGGGAGTACCGTCTACAATCGCCTTGACGCGCTTGACATTGGGCTTCCACATTCTGTTGGCACGTCTGTGGGAGTGGGAGACCTTGATACCAAAGGTAACGCCCTTGCCGCAAATATCGCACTTAGCCATCAGCTGCACCTCCAATCCATTGGCGAGATACCGAAATTCCGATGCGCTCAACGCATCGGGCTATATGATAGCAGATTTGGGAGAAAAATGCAAGAGGAAAATGCAATTTTTTCAAAATTTTTTATTTGCATTGAAAAGCGAACCGAAAACAGGTATAATAAATAATACGGCCCAGACGCTGCGCCGCAATCAAAACACGGAGGTGCGCCATGAATCAGTACAGCGTCCCCCTCAAGGCTCTGGTGGAGGAGTTCAAGCTCTCCATAGCCTACCAGGCCACGGACTACGAGCAGATCCGGGTCATGGTGGACGAGGTCTCCCGCCCCGGTCTGCCCCTGACGGGCTTCTTTGTCCACTTTGAGGCTCTGCGGGTGGAGGTCCTGGGATATGTGGAAATGACCTATCTGGAGAATCAGACCCCGGCCCAGCGGCTGGAAATCTTTGACCGGCTCTTTGCCTACAAGATCCCCGCCCTGGTGATCTCCCGGGGGCAGCAGCCTCACCCGGAGTGCATCGAAATGGCCAAGAAGCACAACATCACCATTCTGCTGGCCCAGGAGACCACCTCCTATATCATCTCCAATCTTATCACCTTCCTGAAAAACGCCCTGGCTCCCCGGATCACCCGCCATGGGGTTCTGATGGAGGTCTACGGCGAAGGGATCTACATCACGGGGGAGAGCGGCATCGGCAAATCAGAGACCGCCGTGGAGCTTCTCAAGCGCGGCCACCGCCTCATTGCGGACGACGCGGTGGAAATCAAAAAGACCTCCTCCTCCCAACTGGTGGGAAGCGCTCCCAGTCTGATCCGCAACTACATTGAGCTGCGGGGCATCGGCGTCATCAACGTGGCAAATCTCTTCGGCATGGGCGCCATCAAGGAGGAGACCGCCATCAATCTGGTGGTGAACATCGTTCCCTGGGAGGCGGGGAAGCACTATGACCGCATGGGACTGGAGGATCACTTTGTGGATCTTCTGGGGGTCAAGGTTCCCAGCATCACCATCCCCGTGAGTCCCGGCCGAAACCTGGCTGTCATTCTGGAGGTTGCCGCCATGAACAGCCGCCAGAAGCGCCTGGGCTACAACGCCGCCCTGGAATTCAGCCAGCAATTGGACCGGCATTTTGAAAATTCCGCAAAATAACTGTTGACAAATGGAGATTTTTCCATTAAAATAATACGGCTTGCGTGAAGCAGGCGAAATCCCCTTGCCGCTGAGGGATTCAGCGGCCGAAAGACCAAAAGGAGGTGCAAACAAATGGCAAAGATTTCCGCGAAGTACGAGGTTCTTTACATCATCGATCCCGATCTGGGTGAAGAAGGTATTGCAGCCCTCGTGGAAAAATTCAAGGCATTGGTTGAGGCAGAGGGTACCCTGACCGGCATTGAAGAGTGGGGCAAGCGTCGGCTGGCCTACCTCATCAACGACAAGCCCGAAGGCTACTACGTTCTCATGAACATCGAGAGCAAGCCCGAGCTGCCCGCTGAGCTGGACCGTGTGTTCAAGATCACAGAAGGCATCATGCGTTCCCTGATCACCGTCGTGGAAGAGTAAGGAGGATTCCTTCATGCTCAATCACATCGTTCTCATGGGCCGTCTGGTCCGTGATCCGGAGCTGCGCCGGACCCAGTCCGGCGTGCCTGTGGCTTCCTTCCGCATCGCTGTGGATCGGGACTTTGGCAACCGGGAAACCGGTGAGCGCGAGGCCGATTTCATCGACGTGGTGGCTTGGCGCCAGACAGGCGAGTTTGTCAGCAAGTACTTCGCCAAGGGCCGCATGGCCGTGGTGTCCGGCCGGCTGCAAATGCGCAGTTGGACCGACAACCAGGGCAACAAACGGACCAACGCCGAGGTGGTGGCTGACAACGTGTACTTCGGTGACTCCAAGCGAGACAACGACAACTCCGGCTCCTACAATGGCAACAGCTATGCCGGTGGGAACAACAGCTACGGCAGCCGTTCCTACAACGACAACAGCTATGCCGCTTCCAACAACGGCTACAACGCCCCCAATCAGGGCTATGCCGCCCCGGCCGCCCCTACCGCGCCCGCAGCGTCCGATTTTGCGATGCTGGAGGACGACGACAGCGAACTGCCGTTCTAATTTGAATTTTTCTACAAGACTGTAAAGAAGGAGGATCCTCTCATGGCGAACGAATCCAGAGTCAGACCCCACAAGCGCAAGAAGGTTTGCCTGTTCTGCGTGGACAAGGTCACCAACATTGACTACAAGGACACCGCGAAGCTGAAGCGCTTCACTTCCGAGCGCGGCAAGATCCTGCCCCGCCGCACCACCGGCACCTGCGCTGCCCATCAGCGTCAGCTCACCGTGGCCATCAAGCGCGCCCGCCAGATCGCCCTGCTGCCCTACGTGGAAGACTGATCAAAATGCCAACCGCCCCCGGCTTGTGCCGGAGGCGGTTTTTTTGATTCGGATCGTATCTTTGCCCTGAGCGAGCCAAGCAAGGGTCAATGCAAGCAGCTCCAAATCTCTGCGGCCATGCGCTAATTGGAGGATTCGATGCTGGATAACCAGAGTTCCACCATCTTTTCAAAATTCCTTCGCTGCTTTCCTGATAATTCACTGACCCGCCGCGAAATTCCATGGTCAAGGGAAACCATGCTTCCCCTCAGTAAATAATCCAGAGAGCAGTTCAGCAAATCGCAAAGACTGATCAGCAAATCGACCGACCCTGTGTTCTCTCCTCGCTCCAGCATTTGATAATAGCGCAAACTGATATTCAAGCTTTCTGCCGCGGCATCCTGAGTCAGATTTGCCTGGAGCCTAACGCGTCTGAGTCGATCTCCAAATAATACTTTTTCTTCTTTTGTCATATTTCTCACCACCATCACTTCATATTGTACAAGTTTCCTTCTGTTTTTATACGAAATAATGGTTGACATTACGAAGTAATAGTTGTATAATTTTAATGAAGTGAAAAAAGGAGGTCTAAAAATGCTTTACGCGGAAGAATCATTTGGACATCATGCAAGTCTATATGATTGGACAGACGGGGACACTCTGCCAAAAGCTGTTCGGGTCCCGGAACGTATTACGTTGGACGAGTTCAGAGATGTTTTAGAGCGTAGTGTATCATCCACAGGCTACCCCGTTGTTTTCAGCAAAGACAGCATTCAATTCGGGAAGATGCTGAACAAGCGAATTGAGGAATGCCTTATCTTGAGAAACTCCGATCATTTGAACGACTATTTCAGCTTTGTTTTTACCGCTCGTCCCTCCGGCAACGCTACGATGATTGGTCTTTACCGATCCGGCATAAGTACACGAAATTATAAGAGCAACCTTCAGAGGGAAAGAAAAGAGCGTGGCGGCCTGCTTGGAAACATTGCAAGTGCTCTAACAAAGGTCAATACGCTTGGATTTGAGGATGAGAACGGATACTACGAGGATATCGCAGCGCTTATTCGCGAGATCCTTGGGATATAGGAGGGAAACATGGGAAAACCGGTAAAAATGTGGGAAGATGGAAGCGTCGGGATTGCAGTAGAAAGCGGCAAGGACACTATGAACAGGGAACTGCGTGCAGGCGGGCCGCATGTTCACGTTTATAAAAACCGAAAAAGAACGGATTCCAGAATACCCGGACGAAACAAAGATTTGGATGCAAATGATTATAGGGCCGCTGAAAAACTATTTGATAAACATTATAAGGAAATAGCAACACTTTGCAAAGAAGTAGCCGAGGGCAAACATGACGGATAAACTGAACCAATAACCGGTCAGCTTATCTATAATAGCATGCGCAAGCATCTGCGCCGATCAGAGAACGCCACTGTATTTGAACCATGGAAGACCGTTCAAAAAGTCAACCGCCCCCGGCTTGTGCCGGAGGCGGTTTTTTCGCAAAGCGCCGGAGCTCCGTCTGGAGTTCCGGCGCTTTGCGGCTGTTCAGCAGTAAAAATCCTTGATTTTCTTGGCGCGGCTGGGGTGGCGGAGCTTGCGAATGGCCTTGTTTTCGATCTGGCGAATCCGCTCCCGGGTGACGCCGAATTTCTGGCCCACTTCCTCTAAGGTGTGGTTGCGGCCGTCATACATGCCGAAGCGCATCCGCAGCACGTCGGCCTCCCGCTGGGTCAGGGTGTCCAGAATCTCGGCCAGGGCCTCCGCCAGCATGGTGTTGGAGGTGGATTCCGCGGGGCCGGGGGTGTTGTCGTCCTCCACGAAGGAGCCGATGGTGGTGTCCTCCTCGTCGCCCACGGGGGTGTCCAGAGAGAGGGTGTCGGCGGCGGTGCGGTTGGCCTCGATGATCTTCTCGATGGGCAGGCCCAGCTCGTCGGCAATCTCCTCCAGGGTGGGCTCCCGGCCCAGCTCCTGCACCAGCTTGCGGTTGCAGCGGGTGGCCTTATTGATGACCTCCACCATATGTACCGGGACCCGGATGGTCCTGGCCTGGTCCGCGATGGCCCGGGTAATGGCCTGGCGGATCCACCAGGTAGCGTAGGTGGAGAATTTGTTGCCCTTGGTATAGTCAAACTTATCCACAGCCCGGATCAAGCCGGTATTGCCCTCCTGAATCAGATCCAGGATATGCAGTCCCCGCCCGGAATACTTTTTGGCAATGGACACCACCAGACGAAGATTGGCCTCCGTCAGCTTTTTTTTGGCGTCCTTATCTCCGGTGGAAACCTGCTTGGCCAGCTCCATCTCCTCTTCCGGCGTCAGCAGGGGGATCTGACCGATTTCCTTCAAGTACATGCGGACAGGATCATCCAGATTGTACTCCGCCGCAAGCTCCACGGGGTCGATGATTTCCTCCTCGGCATCCATCCCGGGCAGATCCATGGGGCCGTCGTCGTCCAGCTCCAGCTCGGCGCCTAAAATCTGGATCCCCATGCCCTCCAGCATTTCATAGACCTGCTCGATCTGCTCCACGGTGCAGGGGATCTTTGCAAGCTCGTTGTTCAGTTCACTGGCTTGAAGCATTCCCTCCTTTTTGCCCTTGGCAACCAGGGCTGTGATCGGTCCGGCCAGCGCTTCAATGGTGGGATTATTGCTTTTTTTGGATGTAGACATAACGCACTTCCTTCGTGAAATAGCAGGGCTTCCCTTTTTCGCTCCCGCGAAAACCGGGCTCCCGGAAAATTCAATTCATTATATTACAAACTTCTCTGCTTGACAAGCCCTTTTTTCTGTTTTTTTCAAAAACTTTCATATTTCTTCTTGCCAATTCCGTCTTCTTGGGATAGGATAAGATCAGGAGGTGAGGGCATGGAGGATCAGGAATTCATGCGCCGGGCAATTGAACTGGCCGAACAAGCCGCCGCGGAGGGGGAGGTCCCTGTGGGCTGTGTGGTAACGCTGGGGGACCGGATCGTAGGAGAGGGACGAAACCGCCGGGAGCGGGAGAAAAACGCCCTCTCCCACGCGGAGCTGGAGGCCATTGACAGCGCATGCCGGAGTTTGGGCGGCTGGCGGCTGTGGGAATGTACCCTCTACGTCACCCTGGAGCCCTGCCCCATGTGCGCCGGAGCCATCATCAACGCCCGGATTCCCCGGGTGATCTACGGGGCCGCGGACCCCAAAAACGGCTGCTGCGGCTCTGTAACGATGCTCTTTGACCTGCCCTTTAACCACAGACCCACCCTCTGCGGCGGTGTTTTGGAGGCGGAATGCGGGGCGCTCCTCAGCGGCTTTTTTGAGCGGCTCCGGCTCCAGCGCCCCAGAAGACGGCACTGGACCCGGGAGGAGCCGAGGTCTCATACGGATTGACAGCGTTTCCCCTGAACGCAAAAACGAGCTCCCGAAGGGAGGCACTTCGTAAGGAAGTTGCCTCCCTTGGGCTTTTGTAATCAGCCAGAATGATTGAATTGCAGGAATCAATCTTATTTGG
>CAMOSU010000107.1 GCA_946625125.1 uncultured Clostridia bacterium | reverse complement strand
CTGCGGCTCCACAAGGCCCCGGTGGAGGGCACGGCCCGTCTTTTGGGGGTGCAGATGGAGGGGCCCTTTTTCTCCGAGAAGAAAAAGGGAGCGCAGAACGGGGAATATCTCCGCCTGCCGGATTTTGAAGCCTTCCGGAAGCTGTATGAAGACAGCGAGGGCCTGATCTCCATTGTGGATCTGGCCCCGGAGCTGGAGGGCTCCGTGGAATTTGTGGAGCAGGCGAAGCAGCTTTGCACCGTTTCCATCGCTCACACGGATTCCGACTACGAGCACGCCAAGGCGGCCATCGACGCCGGCGTCACCCATCTGACCCACCTCTACAACGCCATGCCTCCCATCCACCATCGCAAGCCCGGGGTCATCGGCGCCGCGTCAGAAAACGAGGCGGTGTCCGCGGAAATCATCTGCGACGGCATCCACGTTCATCCCGCCTCCATCCGCATGGCCTTCAAGCTCTTTGGCGCGGATCGGATGGTGCTGATCTCCGACGCTCTGCGCTGCTGCGGAATGCCGGACGGAGAATATGAGCTGGGCGGCCAGCAGGTCTTCCTGGCGGAGAACGTGGCCCGTCTGGCGGACGGCACCATCGCCGGCTCCGCCACCAATCTCTTTGACTGTATGCGCAACGCGGTCCGTTTTGGCATTCCCAAGGAGGACGCGGTCCGGGCTGCCACCTGGAATCCGGCCCGGCAGATCCGCGCCCTGGATCGGGTGGGCTCCATTGCCGACGGCAAGCTGGCGGACTTCGTGGTCTGCGACCAGCTGCTGAACCGCAAGGCGGTTTGGCTGGGCGGGGCTCTGCTTTAAGCAAAGAAAACGCATCGGGACCGACGTCAGTCGGTCCCGCAGCTCTGTTACAAATAGGAGGAAACAAATCATGAAGAAGTTATTTGCTCTTGCGCTGACGGCAGTTCTGCTGTTCACGCTCTGCGCCTGCGCCAACGGGGGAAGCGATACCACCGCCCCGGGCACCACGGAAAAACCAGCTACGGAAGCGCCCAAGACCGAAGCGCCCGGCACGGAAACTCCCGGCACCGACGCTCCCAGAATCGACACCAACGAAACCCTTCCCCCCATCGTGCCCCAGCCCCTGGAGCTCAATGTCTATTCTCTGAAGGGTCCCACCTCCATGGGTCTGGTCTCCCTGCTGCGGGATTCCGTGAAGGGAAATACGGAGAATACCTATGTATCTACCATGTGTACCGCCGCCGATGAGGTCACCGCTGCCCTGATCAACGGCAACGCGGATATCGCGCTCCTGCCCGCCAACGCGGCGGCTACCCTGTTCAATAAGGCCGGGGGCTTCTCTGTGGTGGCCATCAACACCCTGGGCGTGCTCTACGTGGTGGAAAACGGCGAGAGCATTCAGTCCGTGAAGGACCTGGCAGGGAAGACCGTCTGTCTCACCGGCAAGGGTACCACGCCGGAATACGCCCTGCGATATCTCCTGGCGGCCCACGGCATCGAGGATCAGGTGACCCTGGAGTTCAAATCCGAGGCCCAGGAGGTGGTGGCCGCCATGACGGAGAACGTGGCTGCCGTCGGTGTTCTGCCTCAGCCCTTCGCCACCGCTGCCATGCTCCAGAACGAGGGCCTGCGTCAGGCCCTGGATCTGACCCAGGAGTGGAATGCCGTCACCCAGGACAGCAGCCTTGTCACCGGCGTTACGGTGGTTCGCAAGGAGATTCTGGAGCAGTATCCGGACCAGATCGCCGCGTTCCTCCGGGAAGCCGCCTCCGGAGTGGCCTATGTGAACGAGCATCCCGAGGACGCCGCAATGCTCATTGAGGATATGGGCATCGTTGCCAAGGCTGCCATCGCCCAGAAGGCCATTCCCTACTGCAATCTGGTCTGCATCACCGGCAGCGAAATGAAAACGCAGCTCTCCGGTTATCTGAAGACGCTGTACGATCAGAATCCACAAGCCGTAGGCGGAAATATGCCCGCGGACGAATTCTACTTTGTGGGAGAATAAACCATGAAGCCTGCCAAATCAACGAAAACGCTGCGCCGGGGACTGCTGGTCACCCTGTTCTGGCTGGGGATTTGGCAGGCTGCCTCTATGCTTGTGGCCAAGCCGGTGCTCTTTGCCTCTCCGCTGGATACGCTGAAAGCGCTTTTGGAGCTGATTCCCACCGGAGACTACTGGCGCTCCGTCTTAGGCTCCCTGGGCAGGATCAGCCTGGGCTTTCTGCTTGGACTGCTGCTGGGTCTCCTGCTGGGCGTGGCTTCCTTCCGTTTCCGTCTGCTGCGGACCCTGCTCTCGCCTCTGCTGACCCTGATGAAAACGGTTCCCGTGGCCTCCTTCATCATCCTGATCCTGGTCTGGTTCGGCTCCGCGTGGCTGGCGGTGATCGTGGCGCTCCTGATCGTCCTGCCGCAGATCTATTTCTCCGCCCTGTCCGGGCTGGAAAGTACGGATCGGGCGCTGCTGGAGTTTGCGAAGGTATTCCGGGTCCCCGGAGGCAGAACAGCCTGGGGCATTTACCGGCCCGCGCTGATGCCCTATCTCACCGGGAGCTGCGCCTCCGCCCTGGGCATGAGCTGGAAGGCGGGGATCGCCGCGGAGGTCATCGGCACGCCTCTGCGCTCCATCGGAGAGCAGATGTATCTCTCCAAGGTTTATATGGCCACGGCGGAGCTCTTTGCCTGGACCATGACTGTCATTTTGCTGAGCACGGTGCTGGAAAAGCTGCTGCTCCGTCTGCTGAGGAGCTTGGGAACGTGATGGATATACAAATCAGGAATCTGACACAGCGCTTCGGAAGCAAGACCGTTTTCCGGGATCTCAGCCTGACCCTGGAGGACGGTGGACTCTACGGTCTGACTGCCCCCTCCGGACGGGGAAAAACCACCCTCCTTCGTATTCTCATGGGCCTTCAAAAGCCGGACGGCGGCAGCGTTCAACCCGCTGGGATTCGCTGGTCCGCGGTGTTTCAGACAGACCGCCTGCTGCCTGGGCGCAGCGCCGTGGAGCAGCTGCTCTTTGTCCGGGGAAGCCGGAGGGATCGGGACAACGCTTGCGCCTTCCTCAGCGGCCTGCTTCTGGAAAACAGTCTGCATCAGCCTGTTGAGCAGCTCTCCGGGGGAATGCAGCGCCGGGTCGCCATCGCCAGGGCGCTCTGGGCGGAGAGCGACTGCGTCCTCATGGACGAGCCCTTCACGGGCCTGGACGAGGCGACCCTGCGCCAGACAGCCCAGTTCATCCTGACAAACCGGCAGGGAAGGACCCTGCTGCTCTCCACACATCAAAAGGAGCTGCTGGCTGATTATCCCTTCCGCTGGCTGAGTCTGCCGGAGGAATAAAAACATCTCCCCTGAAAGAAATGATCTTCTTTCAGGGGAGACGATTTTTAATCAGAGAGCTCCTTGGCGAAGGGCTCCAGACTGCGATCCAGGATGCCGTGGATCTGGGCGATGGCCATGCCGTAGTTGACCATGGGAACGCCGCAGGCCTGGGCGATCTGGATCCTGTGCCGCATGGCGGCCTCGTTCAGCATACAGCCGCCGCAGTGGATCACCAGGGCAAAGCCGGAAAGCTCCTCGGGAAACTCCCCGCCGGAGCTAAAGGAGAATTCCAGCTCTTTTCCGGTGTAACGCCGCACCCAGCCCGGAATCTTCACGGAGCCGATGTCGTTGCATTGGCGGTGATGGGTGCAGCCCTCGGAGATCAGCACCCTGTCTCCGTCCTTCAATCGGGTAAGGGCTTTCGCCCCCGCCGCCAGGAAGGAAAGCTGGCCCTTATAGCGGGCGAACAGGATGGAGAAGGAGGTCAGGGGAATGGAGACGGGCACCAGGGGAGAGACACGGCCAAAGGCTTGGGAATCCGTCACCACCAGACGGGGCGGGGTCCTGAGGCGTTCCAGCAGGGACGGGAGCTCCTCTGTCTGACAGCAGATGGGGACACAGTGCAGATCCAGCAGCTCCCGGAGGGTCTGCTGCTGGGGCAGGATCAAGCGGCCCTTGGGGGCGCTCTCGTCAATGGGGATCACCAGGATCACCGGATCGCCGGGGGAGACCAGATCCGCCAGGATATATTTCGGCGTCCTCGCTGTCCGTCCCATGGCAGCCAAACGCTCCTTCAATTCCTGGACGCCTTCTCCTGTCAAAGCCGATACGTACATGGGGGATTCTCCCGCGGCCGGGCGGCCATTGGCAGCCCCCGCGGAGGCAAGGTCGCACTTGTTCGCCGCCAGCACCACGGGCAGCTTCCGCTCCCGGAGCCTTTCCAGCAGGGCCTCATCCTCCGGGGAAAGTCCCTGCGCGGCGTCGTAGACCAGCACGGCAAGATCGGTCTTGCTCAGGACATGGTTGGTTTTCTCCACCCGCAGAGCCCCCAGCTCTCCCTCATCGTCATAGCCGGGGGTGTCGATGATCACCACAGGACCCAGGGGCAGCAGCTCCATGGCCTTCTGTACCGGGTCTGTGGTGGTGCCCTTCACCGGGGACACCACCGCCAGACGCTGGCCCGTAACGGCGTTAACCAGGCTGGATTTTCCGACGTTCCGCTTGCCGAAGAAGGCGATATGCAGCCGCTCGGCGGAGACGGTTTCGTTGAGACTCATAAATACCTCCGAAAAAAACGGATTTCTCGCTGCGCTCGAAATGACAGGAAGGGAAGATCAGCGAAGCATCAGAAACGGAAGTCCCGGGCGTTGGAACGCTTGATGGCCTCGATGTGCTCCGCGGCGATCTCCCGGACCCGGTCTCTGGGGATCTTTTTCAGCTCCTCCTCCACCATCCGGAAGCCGATCTCCTTGGTCTCCGGGCTTGCATAGTCCACCAGGTATTCCGTCAAGGTCATCAGGGCGTTGGGGTGGCAGCAGTTGAGGATCTGGCCGGATTTGCAGAGACTCATGAAGCGGTCCCCGGTGCGGCCCTCCCGATAACAGGCGGTGCAGAAGGAGGGGATATGTCCGTTTTCCATGAGCCAGCGGACCACCTCGTCCAGGGAGCGCTGATCGGAGACGTCAAACTGCTCGGTGTCGTGGGGCCGCTCCTCGGGGCTGTAGCCCGCGTAGCCGCCCACAGAGGTGCGGGAGCCGCCGCTGACCTGGCTGACGCCCAGCCGCAGCAGCTTGGAACGGGTGGCCTCGGTCTCCCGGGTGGAGATGATGATGCCGGTGTAGGGCACCGCCAGACGGATGCAGGCGGTGATCTTGGCAAACATCTCGTCGGAGATGGAATTGTTGAACTCCTCGGGGTCAATGTCGTCGGCGGGCTTCACCCTGGGCACGGAGATGGTATGGGGCCCCACGCCGTGGACGGCCTCCAGATGCTCCGCGTGCATCAGAAGACCCGCGAACTCATAGCGGTACAGCTCCAGGCCAAAGAGCACGCCCAGGCCCACGTCGTCGATGCCAGCCTCCATGGCCCGGTCATGGGCGGAGGTGTGGTAGTCGTAGTCATGCTTGGGGCCGGTGGGATGGAGCTTCAGGTAGCTTTCCTTGTGGTAGGTCTCCTGGAACAGAATGTAGGTGCCAATGCCCGCGTCCTTCAGCTTCTTGTAATTCTCCACGGTGGTGGCGGCGATGTTCACGTTCACCCGGCGGATGGCTCCGTTCTTGTGCTTGATGGAGTAGATGGTGTTGATGCACTCCAGAATGTACTCGATGGGGTTGTTTTTGGGGTCCTCGCCGGCCTCAATGGCCAGGCGCTTATGGCCCATATCCTGCAGGGCGATGACCTCCTGCCGGACCTCCTCCTGGGTGAGCTTCTTCCGGGCGATGTGCTTGTTTTTCAGGTGATAGGGGCAGTAGACGCAGCCGTTGACGCAGTAGTTGGACAGATACAGCGGAGCAAAGAGGACGATGCGGTTTCCGTAGAAGGCCAGCTTGATCTCCTCCGCAATATCGTAGATCCGCTGCAGCACCTGTGGGTCCTCACAGGCCAGCAGCACGGAGGCCTCCCGGTGGCTCAGACCCCGGCAATGACAGCCGTTGCCGTCCTTGACGGGACGGGCCTTCTCCAGGATCTCGTTGATGAGAGCCATGTCGTTCTTGTGGGCGTCGGCATAGGCCAGGGTTTCCTGAATCTCGGCGTCGTTAATGAATTCATCGGGAAGCATGGACTTGGGGTTATAGACAGGCATGGTTTTTTCAGTTCCTTTCAGATTGTTTTCGGGTCTCCGCGGTCGGTGACGATCTCGTAGCCAATGGACGCCATCCGGGCGGAGAGACAGCCCCGGCATTGAGCGGATTCCTCGCCGGTGCAGATTTTATTGTCATAGAGCATATATTTTTTTCGGACGCTGACCGGGGAGAGGTTGGGCATGACCACGTTGGCCCCGGACTGGATGCCCTTTTCCCGACCCATGGGGTCCAGAGTCCCCAGAGCCGTGGTGGAGGGAAGCAGGAGATTTGGCTGGATCAGCCGCAGAATGGAGAGCAGATAACAAGTCAGCTCCACGCTGCCGCCCGGCTGATCTCCGAAGGGGGTGTCCTTGTGGGGGATGAAGGGACCGATGCCGCACATGGCGGGATGAAACTCCTCGATGAATTTCAGATCCTCTGCCAGCTCCCGGGCGCTCTGCCCGGGGGAGCCCACCATGAAGCCGCAGCCCACCTGGTAGCCGATTTCCTTCAGCTGCCGCAGACACTCCATCCGATGCTCCCAGGACATGGCGGCGGGATGCAGCTTCTCATAGTGGGCCTTGTCGGCGGTCTCGTGCCGCAGCAGATAGCGGTCCGCCCCGGCGTCATAGAGGCGCTGGAAGCTGTCCCGGCTCCGCTCCCCCAGAGAGAGGGTCACGGCGCAGGCCGGGAACTCCGTCTTGATCTGCCGCAGCAGGGGACAGAGGACCTCGTCGGTGAACCAGGGGTCCTCGCCCCCCTGGAGCACGAAGGTCCGGAAGCCCAGCTCCCAGCCCTCCCGGCAGCAGAGCAAAATCTCCTCCGGGGTCAGACGGTAGCGCTCCGCCTTGGGATTGCCGCCCCGGATGCCGCAGTAATAGCAGTTGTTTTTGCAGAAGCTGCTGATCTCGATGAGGCCCCGGAC
>CAMOSU010000106.1 GCA_946625125.1 uncultured Clostridia bacterium | reverse complement strand
CGGCCTCGATGGCCAGGCGCTTGTGGCCCATATCCTGCAGGGCGATGACCTCCTGCCGCACCTCCTCCTGGGTGAGCTTCTTCCGGGCGATGTGCTTGTTTTTCAGGTGATAGGGGCAGTAGACGCAGCCGTTGACGCAGTAGTTGGACAGGTACAGAGGGGCAAAGAGGACGATGCGGTTGCCGTAGAAGGCCAGCTTGATTTCCTCCGCGATTTCATAGATTCGCTCCAGCACCTGGGGGTCCTCGCAGGCCAGCAGGACGGAGGCCTCCCGGTGGGTCAGGCCCCGGCAGTGGCAGCCGTTGCCCTCCTTCACGGGGCGGGCCTTCTCCAGAATCTCGTTGATGAGGGCCATGTCGTTCTTGTGAGCGTCGGCATAGGCCAGGGTCTCTTTGATCTCCGCGTCGTTGATGAATTCATCCGGCAGCATGGATTTCGGATCGTACTTGAACATGTGATACTTCCTTTCGATGGGATCTCGGGTGGTCCCGAGGGACAGATATTGGTTACAGGGAACTCATTTTTACGTGTACTGCTGTAGCTGCGTCGTATCGGGCAGATTGGGATTTGTCAATCCGTAGGATTGCGTTTCGCTTAAAAGATGTCATTCTGAGCGCAGCGAAGAATCCGTTAATCCTTACGTCTGCCAGGAAGAAAGGGACGGATTTCTCAGTCGCAAGCTCCTTCGAAATGACAAGATGAAAGCGAAGCAGCGCAGTAGGGGGCGGCTCCACAAACCCCGCCTTGCGATTCAAATTTTTTTGGGTCGCCTCTGTCAACTGCCAGCTCGTAGCCGATCCCGGCCATGCGGGCGGAGAGACAGCCCCGGCATTGGGCGGATTCCTCGCCGGTGCAGATTTTGTTGTCGTAGAGCATATATTTTTTCCGGACGCTCACCGGGGAGAGGTTGGGCATGACCACGTTGGCCCCCGCCTGAATGCCCTTTTCCCGGCCCAGAGGGTCCAGGGTCCCCAGGGCTGTGGTGGCGGGAAGCAGCAGATTGGGCTGAATCAGCCGGAGAATGGAGAGCAGATAGCAGCTCAGCTCCACGCTCCCCGCTGCCTTGTCCCCAAAGGGGGTATCCTTGTGAGGGATAAAGGGACCGATGCCGCACATGGCGGGGCGGAACTCCTCGATGAATTTCAAGTCCTTGGCCAGCTCCCGGGCCGTCTGGCCCGGGGAGCCCACCATGAAGCCGCAGCCCACCTGGTAGCCGATTTCCTTCAGAGCCCTGAGGCAGTCCATTCGGTGCGCCCAGGACAGGGAGGCGGGGTGCAGATATTCATAGTGGGCTTGGTCGGCGGTTTCGTGCCGCAGCAGATAGCGGTCCGCTCCGGCGTCGTAGAGCCGCTGATAGCTCTCCCGGCTCCGCTCCCCCAAAGAGAGGGTCACGGCGCAGTCCGGGAACTCTGCCTTGATCTGCCGCAGCAGAGGACAGAGCCGCTCGTCGGTGAACCAGGGGTCCTCGCCGCCCTGGAGCACGAAGGTGCGAAAACCCAGCGCCCAGCCCTCCCGGCAGCAGGCCAGGATGTCCTCGGGGCTCAGACGGTAGCGCTGGGCTTTCTGGTTGCTCCGGCGGATGCCGCAGTAGAGACAGTCGTTTTTGCACCAACTGCTGATTTCCACCAGACCCCGGGTAAAAACGGTATTGCCGTAGACGGCCTTCCGAACCCGGACGGCCCTGGCCCGCAGCTCCGCCGCGGCCGCCTCGGTCCTGCCTTCCATCAGGCTTTGGTATTCCGCCTCCGTGAGACTCCGCTGCCGCTCCAGCTTCTCAATGAGAGGAAAGAGCTCAGGCATTGCCCACCACGTTGGAATAGGCGGTCTTGGCGCTGACCCCGGGCAGGGCGCCGATCTTGCCGGAGAGGGCGGCAATCACGTCCTGGGGACCGTCCACCGCCAGGCTGATGATGTTGATGCTTCTCTGCCGGTAGGGAATCCCCATTCTGCCGATGATGATCTGGCCGTAGTCGTGAAGCAGGGCGTTGAGCTTCTCCACGGTGTCGTTGTTCTCCACAATGATGCTGATGACGGCGACTCTGGTTTCCATAGTGTTACCTCCAAATGTGTTTTGTAAAAACAAAAACGGCCGCGTGCGAACGCGGCCGTCGTTTTCCCGTTTCGCACCTTTCCCCCGGGCCTGGGCCCTCATGTCAGGATACGTGAATATTCTACATGAAAAATTGTATCTTGTCAAGGAATATCTTTCTTTCCCGGACTTTTTTTGAATCTCCGTTTTTTAGGTTGTCCGAAATCGAATGGTCACAAAGTATGGCTGCTGTCAATTCTGCCAGGCTGCTGAATATTTTCAATAATCGTTGATTATTTGGGAATTTCTGTTATAATACCCCAAGAACCTGTTTGGAGGCGGCTATGAGCGAACTCTTTTCCCATCTCAAGGCCTACCGCAAGGAATGCGTGCTGGGTCCGCTTTTGAAGCTGGCGGAGGCTGCGCTGGAGCTATTCGTCCCCATGATCGTAGCCTCGGTGATTGACCGGGGCATCGGCCTGGGGGATCGGGGCTATATCCTCAGAATGAGCCTGGTGCTGGTGGCCCTGGGACTGCTGGGGCTGATCTTTTCCGTCACGGCCCAGTATTTTTCCGCCCGGGCGGCGGTGGGCTTTGTGACCCGGCTTCGGCATGCCCTCTATGCCCACATCCAGGGCTTTCCCTACGCCACCTTGGACCGCATCGGCATTCCCACCCTGATTACCCGCATGAGCTCCGATATGAACCAGGTGCAGACCGGGCTGAATCTCACCCTGCGTCTTTTGCTGCGTTCCCCCTTTGTGGTCTTCGGGGCCATGATCATGGCCTTTACCATCGACAGCACCGCCGCCTTGTGGTTTGTGGCGGCCATTCCGCTGCTGGCCCTGGTGGTGTTCGGGGTCATGCTCCTGACCATGCCCATGTACAGGGGGGTCCAGGAGCAGTTGGACCGGGTGCTGGGCACTACCCGGGAGAATCTCAACGGCGTCCGGGTGCTCCGGGCCTTTCGGAAGGAGGCGGCGGAGCAGCAGCGCTTTGAGGAGCAGAACCGGCTTCTCACCGCCCTGCAGCAGCGGGTGGGCCGGGTCTCCGCCCTGATGAACCCCGTGACCTATGTGATTGTCAATCTGGCGGTGGTTGCCCTGATTCGCACCGGCGCTCTTCGGGTCAATGCCGGGCTTCTCACCCAGGGCGCCGTGGTAGCCCTCTACAACTATATGTCCCAGATCCTGGTGGAGCTCATCAAGCTGGCCAATCTCATCATCAACGTGACAAAATCCCTGGCCTGCGCCAAGCGCATTCAGTCGGTGCTGGAAATTCAGGATCGGGAGCAGATCACAGAGGGGCTTCCCGGGGGCGATCCCGCCCTGCGGGTGGAGCTGGACCGGGTCTCCCTGCGATACCCCGGCGCGGCGGGGGACGCGCTGGAATCCGTCAGCCTGCGGGCCGAGGCGGGACAGCTCATCGGCGTCATCGGCGGCACCGGCAGCGGCAAAAGCTCCCTGGTGAATCTGATTCCCCGCTTCTACGAGGCCACGGAGGGCCGGGTCCTGGTGGACGGTGTGGACGTCCGGGGGATGGACCCCCGGGTTCTGCGGCGAAAAATCGCCGTGGTGCCGCAAAAGGCCACTCTCTTCCAGGGCAGCATTCGGGAGAATCTGCTCTGGGGCGAAGAGGAGGCCTCGGACGAGCTTCTGACGCGGGCGGTACAGGCCGCCCAGGCTGAGGAGGTGGTGGCCGCCAAGGGGGGACTGGAGGGTGAAATCGAGCAGTTTGGCAGAAACCTCTCGGGAGGACAGCGCCAGCGCCTCACCATCGCCCGGGCTCTGGTCCGTCAGCCGGAAATTCTGATTTTGGACGACAGCTCCTCCGCCCTGGACTTCGCCACAGACGCCGCTCTGCGAAAGGCCCTGGGTCAGCTTCCCCAGCGGCCTACCATCTTCCTGGTCTCCCAGCGCACCACGGCGGTTCGCGGGGCAGATCAGATTTTGGTGCTGGAGGAGGGCCGGGTGGCAGGGCAGGGGACCCATGAGGAGCTGCTGGAAAGCTGCCCGGTATACCGGGAAATCCACCAGTCCCAGTTCCGGAAGGAGGCGGCCCAATGAAACGGACTCCATCTCAAAAGGCCCCTGCCGGCACCATGAAGCGGGTGCTGCTGGCCCTGAAGCCCTATCGCCTGCTGATTCTCTGCTCCGTGCTGTGCTCCGCCGCCACGGTGGCCCTCACCCTGTACATTCCCGTGCTGGTGGGCCGGGCCATTGACCGGATTCTCGGTCCCGACGCGGTGGACTTCCGGGGCGTGGGGACTCTGCTGCTGGAAATCGGCGTGCTGGCGGGGCTCACAGCCCTGGTACAGTGGCTGGTGAGCGTCATCAACAACCGGGTCTGCTTCCGGGTGGTCCGGGACATCCGGGACCGGGCCTTCGGGCATTTGCAGCGCCTGCCCCTGTCCTGGCTGGATCGGCAGAGTGTGGGCGGACTGGTGAGTCAGATCATCACCGACGTGGACCAGTTTGCCGACGGCCTGCTGCTGGGCTTCACCCAGCTTTTCACCGGGCTTGTCACCATTTTGGGAACTCTGGGCTTTATGCTCTCCATCAAGCCCCTGATCGCCGGGATCGTCATTGTCCTGACCCCTCTGAGCTTTGTGGTGGCCAGGTTCATCGCCTCCCACACCCACAGCTATTTTCTGGAGCAGAGCAAGATCCGGGGGCGGCAGACCGCCTACGTGGACGAGCTGCTGGGCAGTCAGAAGGTGGTGAAGGCCTTCTGTCGGGAGGAGCGGTCTCTTGCCGACTTCGACGAGATCAACCGCAGGCTGGAGAAAAGCTCCCTGAAGGCCATATTCTACTCCTCCCTCACCAATCCCTGCACCCGCTTTGTCAATTCCGTGGTCTACGCCGCAGTGGTGCTGACGGGAGCCCTGCTCTGCGTCTCCACGGCGGGAAGCGCCGGGGCCTTCACCGTGGGCAGTCTCTCCGCCCTGCTGGCCTACGCCAACCAGTACACCAAGCCCTTCAATGAAATCAGTGGGGTGGTGACGGAGTTCCAGAACGCCCTGGCCTGCGCCGGACGGATCTTCGAGCTGATGGATCAGCCGACGGAATCCCCCGATCCCATTAAGACACCCGCAGGGGACGGGTCTCCCGTGCCGCCTTCCACCGGGGAACGGCCCCATTTCTGTCATTCTGAGCGCAGCGAAGAATCCGTACCTTTTGCCTCCGCCGAAGGAAGCTGGGAAAAGAGAGAAGGGCTTGCCACGGCAGCAGACGCGGATTGCCATGACCGGTCCGCGGACCGGTCTCGCAATGACAGGATCGGGACGCCCGCACCGAACATCCGCGGCGAGGTCTGTCTGGATTCCGTTTCCTTCTCTTACGATAAGGAAAACCCCCTCATCGAAAACCTGAGCTTCACCGCCCGTCCCGGTCAGCGGATCGCCATAGTGGGACCCACCGGCTGCGGAAAAACCACCCTCATCAATCTGCTGATGCGCTTCTACGACGTGGACGGGGGCGCCATTCGGGTGGATGGCCGGGACATCCGGGAGATGACAAGATCCCAGCTCCGGGCCGGCTACGGCATGGTGCTCCAGGAGACCTGGCTCCGCTCCGGTACCATCCGGGAGAACCTGACCCTGGGGAAGCCCGACGCCACCGACGCCCAGGTGGAGGCAGCCTGCCGGGCCGCCCACGCCCACAGCTTCATCCGCCTGCTGCCCCAGGGCTATGACACAGTGATCGGGGAGGACGGGGGCATGCTGTCCCAGGGTCAGAAGCAGCTTCTCTGCATTGCCAGGGTTATGCTCTGCCTGCCCCCCATGCTGATTCTGGACGAGGCTACCTCCTCCATCGACACCCGCACGGAGCTGAAGATTCAAAACGCCTTCGCCAAAATGATGCGGGGCCGCACCAGCTTCATCGTGGCCCACCGTCTGTCCACCATCCGGGAGGCGGACGTGATTCTGGTGATGAAGGAGGGCCGGGTCATCGAGATCGGCAATCATGAGAGTCTGCTGGAACAGGGCGGCTTCTACTCAAAACTGTACAACAGTCAGTTTGCGCTGTAGAAAAATGCCCTTTGACCGCCGCGGCAAGTCTACCATGGAGGGTCTCGCGGCCTGGCATGCCTTAAAGACTGAGCTGCTGGCATGTTATCCAAGGAACGAATGAATAAAATAAAGAAACAGAGGAAGCGGTTTGGCGCTTCCTCTGTTCCTTTATTGGAATTCTCATACTAAGCGCCTTCGGCGCGATAAAATGCTTTTTAAAGCATTTTAATTGGAGCTTAGTATCAGATATGGCCGATCTCCACGGACCAGCCCTCGGGACCCTTGGCGCGGCCCCACTGGATGTCGGTGAGGGTCTTATAGGCGTAGAGGGAGATGTCTCCGATCTTGCCGTCGTTGATCTTCATCACCTTGTCGCCCCACTCCAACTGACCCACAGGGGAGATGACGGCGGCTGTGCCGGTGCCGAAGACCTCCTGGAGCTTGCCGGCGTCATAGGCGTCCGCAATCTCCTGGATGGCGATTTTCCGCTCTGTGACCTTGTAGCCCTTTTCCCGCAGAATCTGGATCATGGACATCCGGGTGATGCCCGGGAGGATGGAGCCGTCCAGCTCGGGGGTCAGGACCTCGCCGTCCACCACGAAGAAGATGTTCATAGCGCCAACCTCGCCCACATACTTCTTCTCCACGCCGTCCAGCCACAGCACCTGGGAGTAGCCCTTCTCATGGGCGATGGACTGGGCCTTCATGGAGGAGGCATAGTTGCCGCCGGTCTTGGCAAAGCCGGTGCCGCCGCGAACGGCCCGGACGTACTCTTCCTCAACATAGATGGGAACGGGCTGCAGGCCGTTGGCGTAGTAGGCGCCGGAGGGGGAGAGAAGCACGCAGTAGATGTAGCTGTCGGCTTCCTTCACACCCAGCTTGGCCTCGTTGCCGATGATGAAGGGACGGATGTACAGGGAGGCTTCCTTGTCCTCGGGGATCCAGTCCTTGTCCAGCAGCACCAGCT
>CAMOSU010000105.1 GCA_946625125.1 uncultured Clostridia bacterium | reverse complement strand
GGCCCTGGCTGACGCCCCGGCCCCAGAAGGTCTCGTCCTTGCCCTGGGGCAGCACTGAGCCCGCATAGACCCGGGCCAGAGAGAACAGACCGGGGTCCCAGCCGCAGGAGATCAGAGCCAGCTTCCCGGCGGCCCTGGCGGCGGCATCCACCGTGGCGAAGTGCTGGGGGATTTTTTTATGGGTGTCGAAGCTGTCCACAACGTTGAACATGGCGGCATATTGGGGGGTCTGAAGGGGCAGGTCCGTGGCGCTGCCGCCGCAGAGCAGCAGCACGTCCACCCGGTCCTTCCATTCAGGCAGCTCCTCCGCGGAAAGCACGGGGACGCCGGGGGTGTGCAGCTTCAGGGAAGCGAGGTCGCGCCGGGTGAACACGGCGGTTAGCTCCAGGTCGCTGTTCTGGGCAATGGCGGCCTCCACGCCCCTGCCGAGATTGCCGTAGCCGAGAATCGCGATGCGGGTCTTCATAGAAAAACACCTCCAAAAAGAATATCGGGCGGCATGGGCCATGCCGCCCGTGGGATTACTGTAAGATACCGTTGAGAATGCTCTGCATGTCGTAGAGTCCCGGCCCCATGGACGTCACCCACTGGGCGGCGGTGAGGGCTCCCTCCGCGAAGAGCGCCCGGTCATGGGCCTCATGCCGGAGCGTCAGGGTCTGGGTGTCGGTGCAGATGTGGATCTCATGAACCCCCACCACGTTGCCCATCCGCAGGGAATGGACGCCGATGTCGGCGGGGTCCCGCCTTCCGTTTTCGTGCCGTCCGATCACCAGACGGCTGCCGGGCCGGACGGACTGAACCGCCTGGGCCAGAGTCAGGGCAGTGCCGCTGGGTACGTCCAGCTTCCGGTTGTGATGGGCCTCCACGATCTCAATGTCCGCCTCCGGGAAGGCCTTTGCGGCCTGCCGGGCCAGGGCGGTCAGCACCACAATGCCCAGGGAGAAATTGCTGGCAAAGAGCACCGGAACGGTCTTTGCGGCCTCCCGGATGGCCTCCAGCTCCTCCTCGGTCTGGCCGGTGGTGGCAATCACCAGGGGGAGCTTCCGGGCGGCGGCGTAGGCGGTGAGAGAGGAGGTCAGGCTGTGGTGGGAAAAGTCGATAACGCAGTCGGCAGGGCCGCTGTAGTCTGTCAGAGCGGTGTAGGCCTCCCCGTCCCTGGCCATGGGGTCAACGGGAATCAGGTCCGCGTCGGGCAGCTTCTCCCGGAACACCCGCTGAACCACCTGACCCATGCGCCCGCAGGCGCCGTGAATGATGTATTTCATTTTTTTCCTCCAATGATTGCTGTAGCGGCGCACACTGTGCGCCATTCACTCTCCGCCTCAGCGGACGACTAATGAAGCCCAGGGCGGCAAATGCAGAATACGCGGCACAATCCGCCGCTGAGGGAAGGCGCTGTTCAAATCAGTCCCAGCTCCGCCATTCGCTCATAGAGCTTTCCGCGGAAGGGCTCCTCCATGGGGGTCAGGGGCAGGCGCAGCCGCTCCTCGATCATCCCCATTCTTGCCAAGGCTGCCTTGGCGGGGATGGGGCTGGTCTGGCTGAAGAGGGCTTGAATCAGAGGCAGCAGCTCCAACTGCAGCTTCGCTGCCCCGGCCACGTCCCCGGCGAAGAAACGCTCGCACAGAGCCACAGCCTTGGCGGGGACCACGTTGGACAGCACGGAAATCACGCCCTTGCTGCCCATGGCCAGCAGCGGCAGGATCTGGTCGTCGTTGCCGGAATAGATGTCCAGCCGGTCTCCCACCCGCCGAAAGGTCTCCATGATCTTGGGCAGGCGGCCGCTGGCCTCCTTGATGGCGCAGATGTTGGGGTGATCCGCCAGAACCTCGTAGGTTTCCGGCTCAATGTTGGTGCCGGTGCGGGAGGGAACGTTGTAGAGGATCACCGGCGCTGTGGCGGCGTCGGCAATGGCGCTGTAGCTGGCAATGAGTCCCTTCTGGGTGGGGCGGTTGTAATAGGGGGTGACGCAGAGCACGGCGTCGGCCCCGATGGTGCAGGCAAACTGGGTCATCATGATGGCGTGGCCTGTGTCGTTGGAGCCGGTGCCGGCGATGATGGGTACCCGGCGGCCAGAGCGCTCAATGGCAAATTCCAGCACCTTGCAGTGCTCATTGTCTGTCAGAGTCGGAGCCTCGCCGGTGGTGGCGCAGACCACAAGGGCCTTCACTCCGGCGGAAATCTGCCAGTCGATCAGCTTTCCCAGGGCGTCGTAGTCCACCCCGGACTCGTTCATCGGCGTCACCAGCGCTGTGGCTGTGCCGGTAAAAATATGCTTCTTTTCCATAAAGCTTCTCCTTTGTGGGGCTTGGTCCTTCTTTCTTTCCAATTTCAGTATTATACCACAAGCTTTCCTGTTTCGCAAGTGCTTTCCGCTGCTTTTTGCGGCGTACATTTCCGCTGCTTTTTGCGGCGTCTCCGCTGCTTTTTGCGGCGTCTCTCCGTGGCCTCTCTCTTTCTGAGAGAGAAAGAAAATTCTTGTACAAGGGCATTGAAAAGGGATCACGATGGTTGCTGAGAGAGTCCCAGCGATCTGTGACGCCCCTATGCTGACATGATTTTCATGATTCGCGACCGTAGATAGCAGCGCTGACAGAGGACCATTGACCTGGGGTAACCAATCCGTGAATAACAGGTGGTCAATTCTGTAAGCCGGAATCACCGTGTTCCCTTTTTCAATGTCCTTGTGCATCTTCGACAACTGTGACAGGCAAATCTTGGTAGATTTTACCTCTTGATTTCCGTCACTTCATAACAGGGGCGAGCATCGCTCGTCCCAGACGTGCCGGAAGTTGAAACGTTCGGACGGCAAAGTGCCGTCCCTACAGGTTGTCATTCTGAGCGAAGCGAAGAATCCGTACCCCCGTACCCTATAGACGAGAGGATGCGGACGGCAAAGTGCCGTCCCTACGGGGGAACGGCGGACGGCAAGGTGCCGTCCCTACGGCAAATGCGTCCCCGGGGCGTCATGCCCCGTAGATAATATGAAGTGACTCCCGACTTGCAAAACGTGGATTTACCTGTCATAATGTGAATAGCCAAACCACAAATACAGGAATTACCACAAACAAGGGGGAGTCACCATGAGTAGTATAACCTATATCGGGCTGGATGTCCATACCACAAATTACACAATTTGCAGTTTTAACGGTTACGCTGTGGCAGCGCTGCAAGCCGGAGATGATGTCAAAACCGTGCAGGGCAATCTCGGCCACGCCACGGCAGCTTTCACGCTGGACGTCTACGGACACGTGACGGATCAGATGAAGGAGGAGAGGGCCAACCGTATGGAGCGCTTTATCCACAGCGTCAGGACCGCCTAACCGCCGATTGACAAAGCAACTCGATACGAATAAGGGAAAACAAATTCGGCGCCCCAGTCCCGTTTTCGCTAGGAAAATGCATAGAAATTCTGTGCATATTTTTTGTGAATACGGTGGGTAAAGGTCAAAAAAGTGTCAAAATCCTGATTGCAGACACAAAAATCAAATAAAATGACCTGAAAAGTACCGAAAAACAAAGAAAAAGAGCCAAAATCCGAAGATTTCAGCTCTTAATCTTGGCAGCGGGTGAAGGATTCGAAATCAAAATTTTACCTGCCGCTATGTGTTATTCCCTGTTATCTCATGTTATTCCGTTGAAAAACAGCCATTTTATCTGTTACCACGTGTTGCCACAGTTTATCTCGTGATATCCCGTAAAGGTCTAAAATAAGGTCTAAAAATATTCGCATTTATACATTAACGTTGCATAACCATGCAGCAGTCTTGTTTCAATATTCCTTTCTGTCATTTGTGAGTTGCTTATTCTTTCTTACTTGCTTCGCCCTCCATTTGGGCTTGATACTTTTTCCCAACTTCATGCGTGTCCTGCAGAAGGGTGCCGCGTTGGATGGTGCTGCGGCCGTATTTGGAGCGCAGTGCGTCCACGGCTTTGTCCAGCTTCTTCGATTTGGTTTTCCTTTCGTCCGCCGTGTCAAACAGCGAGGTCTGGACGTAGTCTTCCTTTGTCAGGTCTGTCAGGGCGATGCCCAGCAGGCGCAGCGGCGTCTTGCCGTTCCACAATTCTGAAAATAACTTCTTTGCAAGTTGATATATTTCGTTCGTCCCATCAGTCGGCTCCCGGAGCTTCTGCTGATGGGATTTGTTTTTGAAGTCGTTGCTGCGGATGCTCACGGCTACGCAGAAGGCCTTGAAGCCGTCAGCCCGCATCCGGGCGGCAACGCTGTCCGCCAGGGCCAGGAGGATGTGATGCGCCGCCTCCGCAGTCTCCACGTCGTCCTCTAAGGTGGTGGAGATGGAGTAGCCCTTGGCCTCCTCCGGCTCCGCCAGAACCGGAGAATTGCTGATCCCGTTGGCGTAGCGATGCAGGTGACTGCCCAGCTTGGGGCCGAACATCCGCGTAAGCTGCTCCGGGTCCGTGTGGGCCAGGGCACCGATGGTTTCGATCCGGGCTTGACGCAGCCGCTCCGCCGTGGCCTTTCCCACGGTGAACAGCTCCCCCACCGGAAGGGGCCACATCTTTTCCGGGATCTCGCCGGGATAGAGGGTGTGGACCTTGTCCGGCTTTTCAAAGTCGCTGGCCATCTTCGCCAGCAGCTTGTTCTCGCTGATGCCCACGTTCACCGTGAAGCCCAGGGTTTCTTTGATTTCGTCCTTGATCCGGTACGCCAGCTCCAGGGGGTCGGGATAGACCAGCTCGGTGTTGTCAAAGTCGCAGAAGCACTCGTCGATGGACACCTGCTCCACCACGGGGGCGTACTTCTTGCAGATTGCGATGAAGGCCCGGGAGTTCTGCACGTAGAGCTTGAAATCCGGTCTTGCCAAAACCAGATCTGGGCACTTCCGCAGGGCCATGGCCACGGGCTCACCGGTGGTGATTTTGAACTTCTTAGCAGGGATAGACTTGGCCAGGATGACGCCTGTGCGCTTCTCCGGGTCTCCGCCGATGGCCGATGGGATCAGCCGCAAATCCGGCTCCCCGTTGGCCACTCGCCGCGCTGCCTCCCAGCTCAGATAGGCGCTGTTCACATCGATATGAAAAATCAGCTTTCGCATAACAGCGCCTCCATTCCGAAGTTATTCGCTCAAATGGGCTAAAGCAAAAATTTTCTGCACTGCGGTGATTGCCATGTCCCAGTCGCATTTTGCTGCATACTCATTTTTCTCCTGATAGTTCACCCACAAAGCCTGCAGTTCTTTACTGTCCCGGATGGCCGCCAGAATCTGACCGGCGGAATTCAGAAGAAATGCGCTCCCGCGTTTCTCTGCAGTTGCCCGAATCGCGGTCCGAAGCGAGTCTGTCCGAATGGAATCCCAGCAGTTTTCTACCAGAATATAAACATCGTAATAGTCCCGCATTCTTGTGTTGAGGGTTGCCCGGGAAAGAATCGTCTCAGCTTTTTCCGCAAGCACGGTTTCCAAAGGATAGGCCATGATCGTAATCATTCGATCCTCAAACATCAAAGGATACGCATAGCGAATCTCCCCTGGCGTGATGACATCTCCAGTAGAAATATCCAGCTTCAAGGGCGTAACGGACTGATCCAGATATGCCCCCATTGCGATTCGGACGCCTCCGTATTCGTCATCGTCCATAATGTTCCCGATACGCTTGATTTGGAATGTCACACCATCCTCCACCGGGATTTCCATGATTTCCCGCACGATCCGCTCCATGTCGTCGATTGTAACCGGCAAGCCTTTGATTGTCGTGTCAATATCCATTGTCCCGCGCAGGTCAATACCGACAAAGGAGGATACCAGCATTCCACCCTTCAGAATAAAGCAGCGGCTGTATTTGGAGAGAGAAATCCGCTCCAGCAGACGTTCCATCATGAAACGGCGGATCAGTACATGCGCTTCTACGCCGGTTTTCTTGGACAGGTTCCTGACCAGGTCTTTCATTTGCTTTGCGGTGTGGATCATTACAAAAGCACCTCCAGATATTGCCGCAGTACCGTTTGGACTCGTAGCTGCTCCGCATACTCCATAAGCCGGAGCAGGTTTTTATCGCGCCTTCTTGTATATTGACGCAGCGCATCGTGGAGCGTCCTGGCTTCAAGGGAATTGCGGCTGCGCACAACATCGCAGATCGTTCGCTCTAAGTCATAAATTTGGACAGAATTCCCAAACGGTGTAAGCCATTCCGTTTTTCCCAGGCTCAACAGAGACTGCTTCACGGTATAGACCTGAATTCCTTCAGCGGTCAAATGCGCCGGATTATATCCCGTCTGAACGGTCACAGAATAATGCAGCGGCTCCTGATCGGTAAGGTCGTGCAGAAACAGCGCTGTTTCATGGGAGAAGATTACTTTCGGACAGCGGAGCTGTAAAAGATACATCCGATCCTCCCAGGCGTCTGGCGCACAGTAGATGCCATGGGAGGCTTTTTCATAACCATTCTTCTTCAAATAAGCAGAGAAGGTCGCTTTGGAAATCCCGGCTGCGACAACGTCGGATGTTTTTAGAATGCCATGCCTTCTTTCTGCCAGCTCGGAAAGCTTTTCCTGTGCATTCATGTAAACCACACCTTTCACGCTAATATTATAATCTATATTAGCGTGAAAGTAAACATCATTT
This sequence comes from uncultured Clostridia bacterium, assembly GCA_946625125.1. Taxonomy (GTDB): domain Bacteria; phylum Bacillota; class Clostridia; order Oscillospirales; family Oscillospiraceae; genus JAFRPC01. The sequence goes on along the minus strand of CAMOSU010000105.1, from coordinate 802 downwards.
TTTCAAAATTCACAGAAAGGAAGCAATCCCACAATGAAATGTCTTTTGAAATATCCCTGGGTCAAGCTGCCGCGAGATCAGATTCCCGATGGCAAGGGTCTCATGGGAGCATGGATGCGACTGGCGGCGCGAGCGGCCTTTCGCAAGGGCGAGGGACATTACTGTGGATATGACAATCCCGTCGAACCCGGAATGTGGGTCGGCGGGATTGTCGGTCTCAAGTCCATTATGGGCATCAGACGCAAGGATATTGCCCTGAATATGATGCGACAGTTGGAGCGTCATGGCTTCCTTTCGTGGTCGTTGGACCCATCTACCAAAAAGCTGGGCTACAGCCTGTCAGACTGGCTCGTGCGCTTCTCCGGCGCGGAATGCCCGGACGGAGCCGTCTATACCACCGAGGGCTACGGCTTCGTGTGTGTTTCACGGGAAATCACACAGCAGCTGGTGGAGCACAACTACATATTTGAAGAATCGGACGCATGGCTGGATCTGTGGTGCCACACCACGGTTGAGGATCCCGGCAATGCGTTTTCTTTTTTGGCACCGGCCTTGCAGTACGGCAAGTACGGCACCATACTGACTTTGGAAACCACTAAATGCGGATACCCGTTTTTTCCCCTCTGTCCCGGCAATCTCTCCTTCTCTTCTGTTAAAAGTTAATATGCGGGCGTGGTGGAATTGGTAGACTCGACGGATTTAGGTTCCGTTGCCATCCGGTGTGCGGGTTCGAGTCCCACCGCCCGCACCAAACCGGGTTTTCTTACAGCATTTGAGGCTGCAAGAAAACCCGGTAGTTTTT